>NZ_JBEYRP010000027.1:0-96956 GCF_040704085.1 Streptomyces sp. NPDC047841 | reverse complement strand
GGGGTGGGCGGAGAGGATCTCGCCCCATGCGGTCTCGGCGGGCGAATTGTCAGACCGGCCCTGGGCCCTGTCGTCAAACTCCCGTCTGCCGCGCGACGCCATGCACGCTCCCCCACTGCCTCGACGGCGTGGGAGGTGCCCCCACTCGCCGCACCGGGCCCCGGCCCGAGTACATCCAGTACGAGGGCCGGGGCCCGGCACTCCCCCAGCCTTCGGCCGGGGGGACCCCCAGAGCACGCACCTGACGCCGCGCAACCCGCCCTCCGGGCGGACGACGGGAGTTTGACGACAGGACCTAGGAGGTCGCTCCCCCCGCGCACCGGTCGGGCCCAGGCGCGGAGGGAACCGGTCCGTCAGGCCATGACCGGCGTGAAGCGCACCGGCAGCGTCTTCGGGCCCCGGGTGAACACCCCGTGCTCGACGAGCCCGTGCCCGTCCGCGAGACGCAGGTCGGGCATGGCGTCCAGCAACTGGTTCAGTCCCACCTCGACCTCCGCCTTGGCCAGGAGCGCTCCCACGCAGAAGTGCCGGCCCAGGGCGAAGGCGAGGTGGTCGGCGGCGGCGGAGAAGGCGGAGGTCGTCGTGAGGTCATCGCGGAAGATGTCGAACCGGTCCGGGTCTCGGTAGCGCCGCTCGTCCCGGTTCGCGGCGCCGATGAGACAGGTGACCGTCGCGCCCGCCGGGATGGTGCCACCGGTGACCTCCACCTCGGTCGCCGACTGCCGCATGATCATCTGGACCGGCGGTGTGTAGCGGAGGGTCTCCGCGAAGGCGGCGGGTATCAGGCTGCGGTCCGCACGGACGGCCGCGAGCTGGTCGGGATGGCTCAGGAGATTCGCCAGGATGGCGGCTATCGCCTTGTCGGTGGTCTCGCCCCCCGCCGCGAGCAGCAGGCTGCAGAAGGCCTTGATGTCCTCGTCGCTCATGCGCACCCCGTCCACCTCCGCGGCGCACAGGCTGGACAGCAGGTCGTCACCCGGGGTGTCGCGCCGTTCCCGGATGATCGGGAGCATGTACTCGGCGAACTCCACGCGAGTGCGCTCACCGGCGGCGGCGACCTCCGGGTCGCCCGAGAGATTGCCGAGGAAGGCGATGACGGCCGTGTACCAACCGTGGAACCGGGCGTGGTCGGCCTTGCTCAGGCCCAGCATGTCCGCGATGACGTTGACCGGGAAACGGGTCGCGTAGTCGTTGACGATGTCGGCGGAGCCGGTGTGCCGGAAGGCGTCGATGAGTTCGCGCGAGTTGCGCTCGATGACCGGCAGGAACTTCTGCTGGAGGTCGCTGCCGCGGAACGCGGGGGCGACGAGGGCTCTGCGTACGGCGTGTTCGCGGCCGCTGAGCTGGAGGATCGTCTTGCCGTGGACGGGTTCGAGCTGCCAGTCGTAGTTGTCGGTGGTGAACTCGGCCTTCTTGTCCTTGAAGACGCGTTCGACGTCCTCGTAGCGGGAGATGATGTAACTGTTGGTGGCCTCGTGCCAGAGCAGGGGTTCTTTCTCGCGCATCACCGCGTAGGCCGGGTAGGGGTTCGCGGCGAACTCGGGCGACAGAATGTCCGGGAGGTGGCGGGCAGCGGACACGGAACTCCTCAAGTCAGATGCGTGACCGTCACCGCAAGGTTATGGATCTTTCTCTCGATCAAACAGCCCTGGGCGACCATGAGTTGTACCGCGAGTGACCGTCCTCCGATGAGCGCCGGCGCGCGGCGTGGGTCACGCCTGCCGGGCCGGAGGGCCGCCGGGCCGGAGGGCCCCCGTCGTCCTCCCCGTCTGGTACGGGGCGGGGCCGGGCGGGTCCTTCCACCTCGGCGAGCCGGTGCCCGACCGGATGCCGAAGGCGGCGTCCTCAGAGCCAGCCCCGTCGCGCCGCTTGGACCCCGGCCTGGAAACGGGTCGTGGCGCCCAGTCCGGCCAGCAGGGCGGAGACGCGGCGGACGACGGTGCGACGCCCCACCCCCAGGTGCCTGGCGATCGCGTCGTCGGTGGCGCCGCTGGCCATGAGGGAGAGGATCTGGCGGTCCCGGGCGTCGATCTGCGTACCGGTGCCCGTCGCCGATACGGGCACGGCCAGTCGCCATAGCGACTCGAAGACGTTGGACAGCGCCTGGAACAGGCTGGACGGGCGGATCACGAGGGAGACGGCGCCGGGGCGGTCGTCGGCAGCGAGGGTGACCACCGCCAGGTCGTCGTCGCGCAGGGTCAGCTTCAGGGGTGGATCGTCCAGGGTCCGGGCCTGTTCCCCGGCCTCGATCATGCGGGCCATGTTGGGCCACGCAATGGCGTCGTCGCACGCGGAGCCGGGGTAGATGGCGCGGTAGACGACACCGGCGGCCATGCGCTCGCGCTGCAAGGCCTCCTGCGCGAGGTAGAAGTCGGGCGTTCCGGAGTACGGTGGCACGTCGATGCTCCGCAGTTGGTGGCGTGCCGTCTGCTGGAGCTGCCGGCTGATCGCCAGGACACGCGCGAGGTCTCCGACGACCTCCAGTGCGCCGTAGTGCGTGCTGTCCCGCCTGGCGGAACGGTAGAGCCGCTCCAGTTCCGCACCGGTTCGACGCAGCGCCGTCCGTACTGCGTCGTCGCGCCGCAACAGCGCCTCGACGAGCTGCGTGGGCGGCACCGCTTCCCAGACGGCCCCGGCGCTCCCGGGGTCCGCGGTCACGACGCCGTCCTCGGCGGCGAGTTCGTCCAGCGCCGCCCGGACGGCGGCCTCAGCCAGTCCGGTACGAGCCGCCAACTCCCCTGCGGACTGCCGCGGATGACGGACCAGTGACTGATAGACCCGGCCACGGTCCGAGTCCGGGTCCAGCACATCGTGCACGACCGCCCCCTCGCCTCACGCAGCGGCGGACCAGGTCCGCGCAGCCGTCCAGTCTCCGGTTCCCGGAGCCTACTGAAGACTCAGCGCACTGGCGCCAGTGGCGCAACTGCGCCGGACCGCCCCTATGGCATCACGCACAGGTGGTGCGATGTGATTCCCCGTGACCGGCCGACCGACCGTCCCATGGCGACCATGGCGACCCGTCCCCCTAGGAAAATGATGAGAGCAGCTGTGTCCGCTCGCCTCAGACGGATGAGAGCGGCAGGCGTCGCCGCGGTGGCGACCGTCCTCCTCATGGGCGCATCGTCCGCGCCCGTCGAGGCCTCGGCTCCGCGCCTGCCGGAGATGACCGACGGCTTCGGCCTCACACAGACCGGTGACGCCGTCGGCTCCGCCACCAACTTCGTCATCACGGTGACCACGCCCGAGGTCGAAGGTGAGCACCACATCCGCATCCTGCTGCCGACCGACTACGCCCAGCATCCCGAGAAGCGCTACCCGGTGCTGTACTTCCTGCACGGCGCGTCCGACGATCCCGGCAACCCGAACGTGGCGTACCCCGCCCTCACCGCGGCCCGGTCCCTGATCACGGTCATACCGGACGGTGGCCGAAGGGGCTGGTACACCAACTGGCTCGACCAGAGCACCGTCGCCGGCGCGCAGAACTGGGAGAACTTCCACATCAACCAGGTGATCCCGTTCGTCGACGCCAACCTCCGCACCGATGCCGGCAGGAAGGCGCGGGCCGTCGCCGGCCTGTCGATGGGCGGTTTCGGCTCGCTGCACTATGCCCAGAGACACCCCGGCCTGTTCGGTGAGGTCGCCACGCTGTCCGGCGCCAACGAACTCTCGGTCCGTCACGCCGTCCTGCGCGCGGCCGTCGTCGCCACGCTCACGAACGTCGGCGCCCCGCTGTGCGGGAGCTCGAACCCCACATGCGGTCTCGACTTCGGTCCCCCGGTGTCCAGCGACGCCGTCTTCGGCACGCCCTATCCGGTCTTCGGGGCGGACTGGCGCTGGGACGAGGCGGACCCGGTCTCGCACATGGACGTCCTGGCCCGGGCCGGTACAGGCGTCACGATCTACACGGGGAACGGTGGCGGCGACCCGGCCGAACCGGAGTTCTGGGTCCAGTCGGCGTCCCAGCATGCCAAGGAGCGGCTGGACGCACTCGGTTACCCGGTGCGCTTCGTGGACTACGGAGACGGATCCGGCTGGGGCGGCGACTGCGCCGACGGCCACACCAGCGGCTGCTGGGCGCAGGACCTCGTCGACTTCGTCCCGCGTCTCGAGGCGGCGTTCGCGTTCGCTTGATCCCTCGATCCCACGACAGACAGGCAACCGCACATGAACAGACGACTGTGCACTCTGCTGCTGAGCCTCGTGGTCCTCTGGACCGTCGGAGCCGGTGCCGCCCACGCCGATGAAGGCAAGCGCGTCCACCACGCCATGCAAATCGTCTTCAGCCCGTCCATGACGTATCCCTTCTGCACGATCGGCGCGGTGGGCACCGACAAGTACGGGCACCGCATCGCCATTTCGGCCGGCCACTGCATCAGGGACGCCGCCTACGCGGACCGCGAGATCCACGACGACGTGGCCCCCGTCTACGACCGCGCTGACACCGGCTTCGGCCCGATCGGGTACGTGCGCTACTTCAAGGACCCCGAGGGCTCGCAGACGGGCCACATGACCAAGGACTACATGATCATCGAGCTGGTCCCGCAGGTCACGCTCTCCTCGCAGGGCCCCTACCTGAAGCAGACCGGTGTCCTGAAGGTCCCCGGCGGCGTCCCCAGCCCGAACGCCCCAGGACCCGCGCTCGACACCGAGCGGCTGCTCACCCCCGGTGACAACGAACTCGTCGTGTCGAGTCAGACGGGCGTCTGGTTCGGCACCGTCATGGTCAGCACCCGCGGCATCTACCGCTCGTCGGCTGTGAACCTGACGGGTGACTCGGGCGGGCCGGCCGTCTGGCACGTACCGGGAAGCGAGCTCCCGTCCCAGGACAACGGTTTCCAGGCATCGGGTCCCTGGGCCGGGATCACCAAGGCGATCACCCTGTCCTTCCCGCTGTTCGAGTACACCAGCTCGGCCAACATCCTCGCGGACCTGCGTGCCCGGGACGCCGCCGCTGAAGAAGGCGTCTACGGCGCGGGGTTCGAGGTGACCACCAACCCGTGAGTCCGGCCGTCGGCCCGGACATCCTTCCGTCCGTCTGAACGGCCCATCCCGAGGAAGGGACGACATTGCTCATCGGCATGCCCTCACGACGTGCGCTCACCACGGTCATCGGCCTGCTCGCGCTGGTGGCCGCACTGCTCGCGACGGCGTCCCCGGCACGCGCCGACGCCGCCCCGTTCGAGCTCCGCCCGCTGGTACCGGCCGGTGCCGGCTATCAGGACAGGCTCAGGGCGGAGGTGGCCTACTGGACGCTGGGGAAGATGGCCGACGCCGGCCTGAACAACGAGGACGCGGACGCCACCCCGCCTCCCGGCGGCTGGGACGATCTCAGCAAGCCGTGGCCGCGGGGGCAGGGGCTGGTCTCGCGCACCGCCGGCAAGCTGTTCATGGAGTACACGGACGTGGACACAGGGGCCGTCTCGACGTCCTCGTGTTCCGGCAACGTGGTCACCAGCGCGAACCGCAGCGTCGTGCTGACCGCTGCCCACTGCCTGCGCGTCCACACCCCGCTCGACATAGGTTTCGGGAACGTCGTCGCCACCAACATGGTTTTCGTACCGGCCTTCGACGGGACGAACCTCCCGCGCGACCCGTCCGGCACACGTGTTCCCGGCAGGGACATCGCCCCGTACGGGGTCTGGGGAGTGACCCGTCAATGGATCACCCACACCTGGAGCCAGAGCGCCGACTGGCTGCTGGGGCGGGACATGGCCGCCGTCCTCGTGGACAACCCCGACGACCCGCGCCCCGTCGGCGAGGTCACCGGGGGCCAGGAGGTCGCCTTCAACCAGCCGCAGAACCGGGCCGCCCGCATCTTCGGCTATCCGACCATCAACGAGCGCAACTACTACCGCCCGGCAATGTGCCCACCCCTCTCCAGCGGACCTTCGACGGCCGGAGCCTGATGGTCACCCAGGGAACGGCCCGGAACGACCCGGTCTACTACAACGACGTGATGGCCGGCGCGCAGTCGTCCGGTTGCAGCGGCGGCGCCCTGCTGCAGAACTTCGACCCTGCCACCGGCGCGGGCGTCCAGGTCGGGGTCTTCTCCCGCTACGACGACCCCGCCCAGATCATCGGCCTGCTCGGCTGGGTGCAGGGCCCCAACATGAGTGCCACCCACTTCGGCGCCGAGGAGCAGGCGGTGTACGACGCCGCCAAGGCGGCGGGCACAGCCTAGCTGTCTTGCCATGGCCGAACCGAGCCAGGCGTTCGGCCAGTGGCCGCACACCTACATGGGAGGGGTGGGTCTACGCCCGCCCCTCCCCAGTCGCGCGGCCGAGCCGGGGCGAAGCTGTCCCGTCACGGGGTGCGGTGGGCACCGGAGGTGATCGCGTTGCAGCACCGGAAGTGCCCTGGCACGGGGACGCCGCCCCGCCGGCCTGCCTGCCGCAGGCGCGCAGTGCTGCAACCAGCCGCCCCGCTGGGGTGTCCTGCCGTCACACGTGCCTCCAGCCGGTACAGCGGTGGCAGCGGATGGTGAGCGGCAACGTCGTCGGTCGCCGACCGAACGGCTCGTGCCCGGGCCGTCGGGTCAGCGAGTCGCGCGGTGCGCCTTGGCAGCCGCAGCGGCGGCACGTGTCGTCCAGTTCGACGACTTCGCGTCAGTACCGCGCGGTCAGGGTCAAGGCACTGGCCGGTCACGACCGGCCCGCCAGGGCCTCGACGGCGGGCCGTTCAACCGTCGCGGTCCGCTGCCGGGGTACGGAGCGGGTGAGGCAGGGTCGATGCCGTTGGCGATGGCGATCTCCGCGTAACTGCCGTGAACCCCCGGGCTCGGGAAGTGGCACCGGCGAGCGGCCGGCCCGTGCAGATCAGCGGTCGGGCGGGGGTGCCGGCGTGGCGGCCGAACCGACTTGCCGGCCCACCGGTCCGGGCGCAGCACGGCCGGCCGGACGTGATTCTGCACCGGTTCCAGGGACACACCTCCGGCCTTGTGACACCCGCATTGCGATCACGTGACAGGCTCCCGCGAGGGCTGGCGCGGAGCATGATCACGGCCGAAGAATCACTGCTGGTCGGTGTGCTCGTCCGATGCACAGAGAACGACTGCCGCTCGCAAGTCCCTCATCGCTCCACCAGGGCGGCGTATCCCTCGCCCTCAGAAAGTGTCAGGCCCATGCCATATCCCGGCGCACTCTTGCCGGCTCCCCGCGCTGCCACAACCGTCGAGATCCGCTCGCCCGGGGAGGCGGGCTCGTGATCCGCCACGTGACGCGCAAGGCCGCAGGATGGCTCGTCATGATCGTCGTCGCCACCAACGTGACGTATGTGCTGGCCGCCTGGTTCCTCGACCCGAGGTCCAACTACCGGGGGTTGCGGCCGGTCCGCACCGAGGAGCAGATCGATCACGCGCTGGCGCCCTACAACCTGGATCCGCGGACCCCTCTGGCAGACCGGTGGTGGCACTGGTTCAGCAACGTGCTCCTGCACTTCGACTGGGGGAAGTCCCCTGTCGGGGCGTCGGTCGACTCGGAGATCGGTTTCCGGGTCGTGGTGAGCGCCCAGCTGGTCACCGCCGCGACACTGCTGTCCGTGGTGGCGGGTGTGGCGCTGAGCGTGTTCACCGCCTCGCGGCAGTACGGGTGGTGGGACCGGACGACCCAGCTCGTCTCCGTGTTCCTCTTCAACGTCCCGGCGGCCGTCGCGGCGCTGGCGGTCGTCTTCGCCGGGATCTGGCTGAACCAGCAGCTCGGTTGGCGCGTCCTGTACGTCGCCGGGGAGAAGTCCCCGGGCGTCAGCGGACTGTGGCCGACGCTCGCCGACCGGTTCCAGCACCTCGTCCTGCCGACGCTGAGCCTGACCCTGCTCGGCTATGTCGGTTACCACCTGACCCAGCGCTCGCTGCTGCTGGACAACATCAACTCGGACTTCGTCCGCACCGCCCGCGCCACCGGCCTGACACGTGCCCAGGCGATCCGTCGGCACGCACTACGCGCCTCACTGATCCCAACGGCGACATCCGTGGCGTTCAGCATTCCGGCGATCTTCACTGGTGCGGTGATCACCGAGACCGTCTTCGGCTGGAACGGCATGGGCCAGTACTTCGTCCAGACCATCGCCAAGAACGACGTGCACGGTGCCGTCGCCGTCGCGGCTTTCGGGGCCGGCATGACGGCGATCGGCGCGATCCTGGCCGACGTGGCAGTCGTCGTCCTCGACCCCCGAGTGCGGGTGAGGTGACGTGGCGACCACGGTGACCTCCGTGCCCGAGCCGCTCGGTCCGGGCACGCCGAAACCAGGTCCGGCGGCTCGTGCCGGCGGCGGACGACTGTATCTGCGGCGATTCGCCCGCAACCGGCCGGCGCTGTTCGGAATCGTGCTTCTCGTGCTGCTGGTCCTCTTCAGTGTGTGCGGCGGTTGGCTCACGCGCTTCTCCTACACCGACGTGGACTTCACCGCACTCACCCAGCCCCCCGGCGGCACGCACTACTTCGGCACCAACCAAGGGGGCAACGACGTCTACGCCGAGGCCGTCCACGGTCTTCAGCGCTCCCTTGTGATCGCCGTCAGCGTCTCGGTGCTGACGATCGTGCTCGCCGCGGTGATCGGCGCGGGTGCCGCGTACTTCGGGGGCCGCGTCGAAAGGCTGACGCTGGCCGTCATCCACTTCCTGCTCGTCGTGCCGTCGTTCCTGATCCTGGCCCTGGTCTCGCATCGCCTCGCCGGGGACTGGCGGGTGCTCATCCTGGTGCTGACCGTCTTCGGCTGGATGTCGACGGCGCGGGTCATCTGGTCCGTCTCCACCTCGCTGCGCGAGCGGGACTACGTGCTGGCCGCGGAGTTCATGGGTGTGCGGCCGTGGCGGATCATCCTGCGGCACATCATTCCCAACCTCGGTTCCCTGCTCATCGTCAACCTCACCCTGGGAGTCGTCACCACCGTGCTCAGTGAAACCGCCCTGTCGTTCCTGGGCTTCGGAGTGCAGCCACCCGACGTGTCACTGGGCACGATGCTCGCCGACGGATCCGGCACGATCACCACCGCACCATGGCTGTTCGGCTACCCGGCAGCGCTGGTGGTGCTGCTGACCCTGTCGATGACGCTCGTCGGTGACGGCCTGCGCGACGCGTTCGACCCCAGCTCGGCCACCGGTGCGCGCGGAGGCCGGCGATGACCGTGGCGACCCCGGGGACGGACCCGCTGGCCGGAGCCGCCGCGCCGGCACCGGTGCTGTCCGTTCGCGGTCTCAGCGTGGCCTTCCCCTCGGAGGCCGGTCCGGTACAGGCCGTGCGCGAAGTGAGCTTCGACGTGCTGCCCGGACGGACGCTCGGCATCGTCGGTGAGTCGGGGTCGGGCAAATCCGCGACGGTGATGGGCGTCATGGGGCTGCTGCCGGATGCCGCCCAGGTGTCGGGCAGAGTGCTGCTGGGCGGCCGTGACCTGGTCGGGCTCGGCGACCGTGAACTGTCCGCGGTGCGCGGCAAACACATCGGCATGGTCTTCCAGGATCCGCTGTCCGCCCTGACCCCGATCTTCTCCGTCGGCAGACAGTTGTCCGACGCGCTGCGCGTGCACCAGGAGCTGACACGGCGGGCCGCGTGGGACCGCGCCGTCGAGCTGCTGGACCTGGTCGGCATCGCCGAGCCGCACCGCAACGCGCATGCCTTCCCGCACGAGTTCTCCGGGGGCATGCGACAGCGCGTGGTGATCGCGCTGGCGATGGCGAACTCGCCGTCGGTCATCGTCGCCGACGAGCCGACCACCGCTCTCGACGTCACGGTGCAGGCGCAGATCCTGGACGTGCTGCGGACCGCCCAGACCGAGACGGGCGCCGGCCTCGTACTGATCACTCATGACCTGGGGGTGGTGGCCGGGTACGCCGACGACGTCGCCGTGATGTACGCGGGCCGGATCGTGGAGCAGGCCGGCGCCGACAAGCTGTTCGCGCGGCCGACCATGCCTTACACGATCGGACTCCTCGGCGCGGTACCCCGGCCCGAGGCACGGGCACGCGGGCGACTGGTGCCGATCGGGGGCGAACCACCGTCGCTGGTGGGGCTCTCGGCAGGATGTTCCTTCGCGGACCGCTGCCCCGCCGCCGTGGACCGCTGCCACAGCCAGGAACCACCGCTGACCGCGGTGCCCGGACACGGTCAGGTCGCCTGCTGGCGCGCCCATGACATAGCCGACGGGAACCCGGCGGCGAGTTCGCTGTTCTCACCGCCCGAAGCGGCCGTCGAAGAGCACCGCCCCGACCGGCGTGGCCCCGGTGAGACCGTGCTGCGGGTCGCCGAACTGGCCAGGACGTTCCCGATCACCAAGGGAGCGCTCCTCAAGCGCCGCGTCGGCACGCTGCACGCCGTCAGCGACGTCAGCTTCGAGCTGCGGGCCGGTGAAACCCTCGGGCTCGTGGGCGAGTCCGGCAGCGGCAAGACCACCACCCTGCTGGAGATCATGCGTCTGAGGCCGCCCGAGCACGGCCTGATCAAGATCGCGGGCACCGACGTCGCCGCACCACGCTCCGCCGAACGGACACAGCAACTGCGCCGCACGGTGCAGATCGTCATGCAGGACCCCATGGGATCACTCGATCCGCGGCTCCCCGTCTTCCGGCTGCTCGCGGAACCCCTCCAGGCCGTCGGCACGGACCGGGACGCCGTCCATATCCGCGTGAAGGAACTTCTCTCCCTCGTCGGGCTGGACGTATCGCTGGCGGACCGTTTTCCAGCGGCTCTCTCGGGCGGCCAACGCCAGCGCGTCGCGATCGCCCGGGCCCTGGCGACCGAACCGCGGATCGTGGTCCTGGACGAACCCGTGTCCGCCCTGGACGTGTCCGTCCAGGCCGACGTCATCAACCTGCTCACGAAGCTTCAGCACGAACTGGGCCTGGCGTACCTGATCGTGGCTCACGACCTCGCGGTGATGCGACACGTGTCCGACCGCATCGCCGTCATGTACCTGGGACACATCGTCGAGAGCGGTGACACCGAAGACCTCTTCACACATGCCCGGCACCCGTACACCGAAGCCCTTCTGTCGGCGATCCCGGTGCCCGATCCCCAGGTGGAACGCTCCCGCGAGCACATCGTGCTCAAGGGCGAGCAGCCCAGTGCGTCGCGTCTCCCGCGAGGCTGCGTCTTCGCCGACCGCTGTCCGCTGTACCCGCTGCTCGACGACGGCACACAACAGCGCTGCCGCACCGAACGGCCCCTCCTGCGGCCGGCGGCATCCGGGACCGATCACCGCCACGCCTGCCACGCCCGCTGACCGGTTCCTTTCGCTTCCGCAGCGATACCGCGGCGCGCGGCATCGCTTCACCCCACAGAGAAACGGATCACCTCCCCATGCGATCGAGTATCGCCCCGGCCTCCGCGCTCACCGTCGCCCTCGCCCTCGCCCTCACGGCCACCGCCTGCAGCTCCTCCGGGGCCGACGCTCCGAACGCCGGGAAAGCAGGAAACGGCTCGACGCCGGCAGTCGCCTCGGCGAAGGTCGACTACAACCCCCAGCCGTACGACAACATCAAGGACGGAGGTACCTACACCACTCCTGGAACCTTCGACGACCAGGGCAACCCGTTCAACGCCAACGCCACCCTCACCGCGAGCCGTGTGTGGTTCTGGTACAACCCGGATGTCATCACCTACTCCCCCACGGGTGACGTGCAGTACAACCCGGACTACCTCAGTGACGTCAAGGTCACGGTGACCGGCGGCAACCAGCGGGTGATCCTCACGCTCAACCCCAAGGCCACCTACAACGACGGCACCCCGATCGACTGGCGGGCCGTGAAGGCGACCTGGCAGGTCAACAACGGCTCGAACAAGGACTACAACGCGACCAACACCGAGGGGTACCGGAACATCGTCTCGGTCACCCGCGGCACCGACGACCGGCAGGCCGTCATCGACTTCAAGGGAGTCGACCCGTGGTGGTCGAGCCTCTTCACGACGTTCCTGCATCCCAAGGCCGCCACGGTCGCCAACTTCAACGACGCCTATGTGAAGAAGGCGCATCCCGAATGGGGCGCGGGTCCCTACACCGTCGGCACCTTCGACACCAAGAGCGGCAACCTCACCTTCGTCCGTAACCCGAAGTGGTGGGGCAAGAAGGGCAAACTCGACAAGCGCGTCTACGTCAACCTGGACTCCGAGGCCGCGATCAACGCCTTCAAGAACGGACAGGTCGACTATGCCGCCACAGGCAGCGCCGAGGGCTTGAAGCAGATCAGCGGCGTCAACGGAACCGAGATCCGTCGCGGCGGCAGCCCCTTCGAGTACTCGCTCTACGTCAACGCGAAGTCCACGGTGCTCAAGGACGTCGAGGTGCGCAAGGCGCTGCTGGAGAGCATCGACAGAACACAGATTGCCAAGATCCAGTTCCAGGGCCTGGACTACTCCGAGCCCCTTCCCGGCTCGGCGCTGCTCTACAGCTTCCAGAAGGGCTACTCGGACAACGTCTCATCGGTGATCAAGTACTCGCCCGACGACGCCGAGAAGACTCTCGACAAGGCCGGCTGGAAGGCCGACGGCAACGGCGTCCGGGAAAAGAACGGCACCAGGCTCAGGGTGGGCTACACCCTGCTCGGCGACGACCCGCTGGAGAAGGCAACGGCCAACGCGTTCGCCGCCATGCTCAAGCCGGTCGGCATCCAGGTCGACATCAAGAAGGCGGACGAAGCCGATTTCTCCAAGATCCTCAGCGATCGCGACTTCGACCTCTTCCTCTCCGGCAACCGCTCGACGGACCCCTTCGGCGCTCGCTACCTGTACCAGTTCTACGGCACCGACAGTGACTCCAACCTGACCGGCACCGGAACCCCCGAACTGGACAAGGAGATCCACGCGGCGTCCCGGATATCCGACCCCGCGAAGCAGACGGCCCAGGCCAACGCGATCGAACGCAAGGAACTCGCGCAGTACGCCTTCCTGCCGCTGTACAGCGGTCCCTCCGTCTACGGTGTCAAGAAGGGACTGGCCAACGTCGGCGCCACGATCTTCGGCACCCCGCTCCCGGAGACGGTCGGCTGGCAGAAGTGACTCTTCGTCGCCGTGGGATCGGCAAGGGTTCGTTGTGAGCTGACCAGGACGCAGGTCATCCCGATCACCGACGAGCTCTCGGCAACCTCCCTCGCCGACCACCGACAGCGGGCGCGGCGCACCCCGGCGCTGGCAGGGCAGCCTTTTCGGCATCTGCCTGCGCCGGTTCGGGCCGTGGCGGCCCTGCTACCGCCGCTCCACGCTCTGGCTCACAACGGCGCACTGCACCGCGTCACCACCGCGCCGCTGCCGGCCTCGGGCCAGGGCCGGCCGGCGGAGGGAAGGCCGGGCGCCGGGCGTGCCCATGGCCCGTCGGTCAGCGGGCGCACGCGCCCGCTCGGGGTCACCGAGGCTGGTAGGCGGTGGCCAGCACGGAGACGGTGACCTGATCGGGCAGGAGGCCGTCATCGTTCAGCTCTGCGCGGTTCACATGGCGTGCGCTCGGCGTCATCGCTACCAAATCCACGGCCTCCGGCCTGGTCAGGGGCGCGGAGTACTCCACCTTTTCAGTGAAGACGGCCGCGAAGAAGGGGTCCAGTGCCCGGTGCAGGCGCTGTTCCTTGGCCGGGTCGATCGTGACCATCGCCGGCACTTGGCCGCGTAGTTCGGCCAGGTGCCGCAGGGTGGGCCGGACCACGATCAGCCGGCCGGTCGGGCGCAGTATGCGGTGGAACTCCGCCGGGTTGCGCGGGGCGAACACGTTCAGCACGACGTCGGCCGCCCTGTCGGCCAGTGGGAAGGGACGGAAGGCGTCCCAGGCCACCGCGGCGGCTCGGTCGTGGGCGCGGGCTGCCGAGCGCAGCGCGCGCCCCGAAGTGTCCAGCCCCAGACCACGGGCGCCGGGCAGTCGGTCGAGTACGCCGGCCAGGTAGTAGCCCGTGCCGCATCCCACGTCCACGACCGTGGTCTGCTCCGACGCGGCGTCGGCCGCCAGGCGGGCCCCGACTTCACGGACGGGCGCGTAGGTACCGGTGGCCAGGAACCGGTCCCGGGCCCGAACCATGGCTGCGTCGTCGCCGCTGGTGGCGCGGGTGCCCGTCAACAGGCTGGCGTAGCCGTGGCGGGCGATGTCAAAGGTGTGGCCTGCCGGGCACCGCAGGGCGCCGCGGCCAGGGTGCAGGCGGCGCGTACGGCACGTTGGGCAGCGCAGCAGGTCGAGGAACAGATCGAGGGCAGGGGGAAGCGACACGGGCACGAGGCACTCCAGGCAAGGGGCGAAGGGAAGGGACCGTGCCTGCACGCGCGCTCAGAACGTCACTGCCTCGGGAGGAAACGGGCAGCGTGGGACGTGATGCACGGAGCAGGCACACCGAGGAGGGCGACGCCGTCCGGCATCGCCCTCAGCGCCTTCCGATCACAGGAAGCAGCAGTGCGGGGTGCTCATGAATGCCACGGCATCAGTCTACGAGCGCGGCAACGCCCTTCATGCCTCCATGCCCGAAAGGTGGAAGACACCGCCAAGTCTGGTGGGCAGCTGCGTGGTCCGAGACTGCAGTGGTGCGAGATGGAGGAGGGGGGAAGACTGTGCTGCATCTGATCGACCGCAGCGAGGACGTGGTGGTCGCCGCACTTCCACAAGACGTCGATTTCTGCACCAGTGCCGACGTCCGCGCTGCGGGTGAGCGCCTGCTGGCCGGCGACTGCCGCTACCTGGTCCTGGACAGCTCGTCGGTCACCAGCCTCGACTCCAGCGGCATCACGGTCCTGCTGGCTTTCTGGCAGCCTCTGCGGGAGGCCGGGGGCGCCTTGTGCGTGGCCGTGCCGGATGAGCACCTGCGGTGGCGGCTGGGCATCTTGGGTCTGGACACCGTCCTGGTCATCACGGTGACGCTCGATGAAGCCGTCACCCAGGCCCGCCGGCTCCGCGATGGCACCCGTCCCCTCCGCTCCGTGCACCAGCCCGAAAGCGCCTGATCCACCGGGCCAGGCCCATCCGTCGGCCGCGGCGACGACGTCAGCGAAGCAGCACCCGCCCTCCCCTCCGACCTCACGCTGCCCGGCATCGAGGTCTCCGGACTCAACGGGCTCGCCGCCGCCGGGCTCACCGCACCGGCACGGTGGCGCCTCCCGCAACAGGTGGTCGCCGGACGGACCCAATCACACCCCGCCTCCCGCGCGGCCTGCGCAGGCGTGATCGTCCTCGTCCTCGAGGTTTCAGCCGTCCCGACTCACCGCCCACCGGGCGTCGTTCGTGAGCTCCACGCAAGTTCAGCGGGCGGCCGGAGCGGTCGTCCCGGCCCGGGGAGTCGTGTGGCGGCATCAGCATCCCGACCCCGACCAGGTCGTCACCCCCCCCGGCGGGCCGGCTCCGCGAGCGTCTGGGCAACGGCTTCCTCGAACGCCTTGGTGTTCCGCACGAGCGCATCGCAGGCGGGCGGGAACAGCCCGCCGGACGACTTCTTGAGACCGGTCGAAGCAGTCTGGTTGTCACAGGCTAGGCATCCGATTTGTCACATACGCTCACTCGGCATTCTTTCTGTCACCAGAAGCGAAGATCGGGAGCGTGGCGGCTCGCCATGACGGTTCCATGGTCATGGCCGCTACGCGCGGGTTGGAGTAGCGGCCCTCACTGGGCCAGGCCCGGAATCGTCGGGTCGCAGAAGACAGGTGATGGACAATGCGAGATGAGGCCGCCAAGCGGGTCGAGCTGGTCTTCTCCCTCTTCGACGCCAACGGCAACGGAGTCATCGACTCCGACGACTTCGATCTGATGACGAGCCGTGTTCTGAAAGCGGCGGCCGCTTCGGACGACGGCGCCAAGGCCGCCATCCAGGCCGCTTTCCGCCGCTACTGGACGACGCTGGCCACTGAACTGGACGCCAACGGCGACGGTGTGATCACCGTGGACGAGTTCCGTCCGTTCGTGCTCGACCCCGAGCGTTTCGGCCCCACGATCGCCGAGTTCGCCGAGGCCCTCTCCGCACTCGGCGACCCCGACGGGGACGGCCTGATCGAGCGCCCGCTCTTCGTATCGCTGATGACGGCGATCGGCTTCGAAGAGGCGAACATCCACGCCCTCTTCGACGCCTTCGGTCCGGACACCGAGGACCGCATCACAGTGGCTACGTGGGAGACCGGCATCAAGGACTACTACGCGCCGGACATGGCCGGTATCCCAGGCGACCAACTGGTGGCTGCCCGGGCCGCCTGACCCGCCCCGGCCGTGGGCCGCACCGCTACACGTGGCTGCGATGGCCCACCGAGCGGGGTCCGCGGCCGGGCCCCGCCGTAAGCCTCCGGGCGAACGTCGCCGTGAGCGGTGCGAGTGTCAGGGCGAGGGTTTGTGTGCGAACACCCACCGGTTTCCCTCCAGCGCATCGTTGGGCTCGGGCAGGGGGCCACGTCGGTGCCGGCGGCTGAAGTGGAAGGGCGTGTGGATCGAGGTGGACCAGCCCTTGGCCGTCAGCTCCCCCGCGGAGTCGGGCCGGGGTCCCTTGTCGAAGAGGTGGAGCAGGTCGATGCCGATCTGTTCTCGCGTCGCCGTGTAGATCGGGCTGTCGCGGTACGCCTGTAGGTCCTTTTCCAGCTTGGCCTCGAAGGCCAGCGCGCTGCCTTCGGTGGTCAGCCGGTCCACCGTGTCGATGAGGTACCTCTCGGCGGGGCTCGGCAGGTAGAAGAGGAGTCCCTCGGCCAGCCAGACGCTCGGTGCGGCCGGGTCGAAGCCGGCGCTGGTCAGCGCGGTGACCCAGTCGGCGCGCAGGTCGACCGGCACGGGGACGCGCTTCACCTTCGGGGTGGCTGTCAGGTCCGTGAGCACCTGGTGCTTGAACGCCAGCACGCCCGCCCGGTCGATCTCGAAGACGACGCAGTCGGAGGGCCAGTCGAGCCGGAAGGCGCGGGTGTCCAACCCGGCCCCCAGCAGGACGACTTGACGGGCGCTTGTACGGACCGAGCTGAGGAGGAAGTCGTCGAGGACCCGGGTCCTCAGGCCGAAGTAGCGGGCGAACCGACCCCACAGCGGATTGCCGTCCCCGTCCGGCGCCTGTTCGATGCGCACCGGCCAGTCCGCGCACGCCTGGGCGGCGCGCACGAAGTGTTCCGCGTAGGCGTCCTGGGCCAGGCTGTCGTGACGGTGGGTCTCGATCGCCCGGGCCGCGGCGACCAGGAGGGCGGTCAGACCCACGCCTGCGTCCACACCTTCCACGTCCGTGTGCTGCGGCACCGTGCCGGCCATGTCTCCTCCGTCGGCGGGAGTGGTGACTGCGGGGTGTCTGCTTGTCGGATGCGGTGAGTCCGCGGTGCTGTATGCCTCGCTCATCGGCTTCTTCGCTCCGGGAGAAGGACGGGTTTGACCACGCGGCCCGCGTCGCAGTCGCGTTCGGCCTCGTTGATGTCGGCCAGTGGGTAGGTGCGGATCAGCTGGTCGAAGGGGAAGCGCCCGGCCTGCCATAGCCCGGTCAATCGGGGTATCAGCAGTCCAGGCAGGGCGTCCCCTTCGCAGATGTGGCGGATGCTGCGGCCTCGGTCCACAGTGCCCGGTTCGAGCGGCAGCGCGGTGTGGAGCCGTGCCACCAGGCCGAGGCTGCCGGTGGGGCGCAGTGCCCGGAGCGCGTCGTTGATGAGCGGCGGCGAGGCCGTGGTGTCCAGCGCGTACTGCACGCCGCCCTCGGTCAGGTGGCGGATCTGCTCGGGCAGTCCGGCCGTTGCCGCGGGCAGCGGGATCGCGCCGAACCGTTCGGCCAGGGACAGCCGTTGGGGGTGCCGGTCGACGGCCACGGTCAGCGCGCCGGCGGCGGTGGCCGCCATCACGGCGGCCAGGCCCACGGCTCCCGCGCCGAAGACCGCGAGGGTGTCACCGGGGCCGATGCCGAAGGTGTTCAGCACGGCTCCGGCGCCGGTGAGGAAGCCGCAGCCGAGGGGCCCGAGCAGTTCCAGGGGCAGGCCGGGGTCGACCCGGACGGCGTTGCGGGCCGGGACGAGCGCGTACTCGGCGAACGAGGACTGGCCGAACCAGCGGGGGGCCAGCGCTTCGCCGGTCGCGTCGGTGAGCCGCGGCGCGTCCTCCTTGCGTCCTCCGAAGAGGTTGAGGGAGGCGAAGGAGTCGCAGTAGGCGGGGGCCGCGCCGAGACAGGCCCGGCAGTGCCCGCAGGAGTCGAAGCTCAGCACAACGTGGTCACCGACGCCGATCGCGCCGTCCGAGCCGTCGCCGGACGCCACCACGACCCCGGCCCCCTCGTGGCCGAGCACCGCCGGCAGCAGGCTGCGGCCGGCCGATCGCCGGACCGCGAGATCGGTCCGGCACATCCCGCAGCCCGCGATCTCGACCAGGATTTCACCGGCGGCGGGCTCTGTGCGCAGGGTCACCTCCTCGACCGTGAACGGGGCCTCGTACGAGCGCAGTACAGCCGCCTGCCACCTCATCGTCATGCCTCCTGCGGACGGTGCACCACGTACGGCCGGAGGTTGCCGTAGAGCCCCCACGGTCCGCCTGCGACGCCGACACCGCTGTTCTTGACGCCTGCGAAGGGCTGGGCGAGGGACAGTTCGGCATGGTGATTGATCCAGGCCGTGCCGCATTCGAGCCGGTCGGCCACGGCCTCGGCCCGGTCGAGATCGGTGCCCCACACGGAGCCGCCCAGCCCGAAGTCGGTGCCGTTGGCCGCCTCGACGGCTTCGTCGAGGTCCCGGTACGGCAACACCGGCAGGACCGGTCCGAACTGTTCCCCGGTCACCACCGGGTCGTCGGGAGGGACGTCGGTGAGGATCGTGGGGGCGAAGAAGTGGCCCGGTCCGTCGAGCCGGTGGCCTCCGGCCGCCGCCCGGGCGCCGGCCGCCAGGGCCTGCCGGGTGACGCGCTCGACGCGGGCCAGCTGGGGAGCGTTGTTGACCGGACCGAGCCGGGTGTCCGGGTCGAGTCCGGGTCCGACGACGACGGTCTTCGCCCGATGCGCGAGGGCCTCGACGACCTCGGCGTGGAGCCGGGCCGGCGCGTAGACGCGTTTGACGGCCATGCAGACCTGCCCGCAGTTGCGGAAGGCGGCCCAGAACAGCCGGTCCGCGATCCGGTCCACGTCGACGTCGTCCAGGAGGACGGCCGCGTCGTTGCCGCCCAGTTCCAGGGTGACCCGGGCGAGGGAGGACGCCGCCGCTGCGGCGACGGCCTGCCCGGTCGGCACCGAGCCGGTGAAGGTGACGTGGCGGATTCCCGGATGGGAGGCGAGGCGGGCACCGAGGGGTTCACGGCCGGTGACGACGGTCAGGACGTCCTCGGGCAGGGCCGTGGCGAGGACGGAACCGAGCAGCCGGGTGGCGAGCGGGGTGTACGGGGACGGTTTCAGGACCACGGTGTTGCCGGCCGCGAGTGCGGGTGCGAACTTCGCCGCCGCGAGCTGGAGGGGGAAGTTCCACGGCACGATCGCACCGACGGGTCCGAGGGGACGCCAGCGGATCTCGCTGCGCACGGGCCGGCCGTCGTCGATCCGGCGGGTGCGGGGGGCCAGGTCGGCGAAGTAGCGCAGCCGGGCCGCCGTGCGGGCGACCTCGGCGTACGACTCGGCCAGGGGCTTGCCCTGTTCCCGGCTGAGCAACGGAGCGAGACCGTCCCCGGCCGCCTCCACGGCGTCGGCGGCGGCGCGCAGCCCGGCGGCGCGGGCGGCCGGATCGGCGCGCCATCCGGCCCAGGCACGCCGGGCCCGGTCGACCACGGCGTCCAGCTCGTCCGGTTGCTGGTCGGGGGCCTCGTCGAAGGTCTCCCCGGTGGCCGGGTCGACGACGGCGAGGCGCGCGGCACGGTGTCCGGGGGTGCGGCCGGCTTGCGGTGTCGGCATCCCGGTGGTCAGCTCACGGCCGGGACGCCGGCGGTGTGTTCCTGGGCCTGCCGGTCCATCTCCGCCCGGAAGGCGGCGACCAGGTGCGGCCGGATCCTGCCGGCGTTGCGGTCACCGCCCTCACAGACCGCTCCCCGTACGCCCACGATGTCCGTACCGATGCGGGTCAGTGGGCCGAGGTCGGCCTGGGTGACACTGCCCGCTAGGGCCGCGAGCCGACCGGATGCGTGGGCGAGCCGGACGAACTCGGCGCAGACGTCCGGCGGAACGTGGTCGAACAGCCGGGTCCCGTCCTTGACGGCGGTGTCGAGCATGGCCGCGTCGGCGCCGGAGCGGGCGGCGATGTCGGGCACGGCGAGCGGATTGACGCAGCCGATCCGGTGGGCGTCGGCATAGCCCGAGGCGACGACGAGCGCGTCCGGGCGGTGATTCTTCACCGCCCGGACGACCGCGCGCATGACCTCGATGCCCTGGTCGGGCGTCGTGCATCCATAGAGGCCGACCTTGATGTAAGTAGCCCCGGAGACGACCGCGCCGAGCGCGGCCTGAGCCACTGTGCCGGGCTTGTACGGGACATCCCCCACGGTCGCGGACACCGGCTTGTCCGCCGGGACCGCGTCGCGGATCTCTCTGATGACCCAGGGGAAGTTCGCGCCGAGAGAACCCTCATCGGGCTTCTTGACGTCGACGATGTCGAGATGCTCCGCCGCCTTTACGCAATCGAGAGCCTCCTCGACGCCGTCCGGGGAGATGAGAAGCAACACCCTGACCTCCTTCACCGCCGGTCCGCCCGGTCAAGGGACGGGGGACCGCGGGTCACCTGGCTCGTGTGTGGTGCGCTCATCATTTCCGTCACCCTGGGGAACCGGTAGGGCGCACACAGTACTCATACGGCGCTCAGTCCACATGCAGTGCGCCGTACATACTGGACCTAATCGCGCCACAGGTGACGATTCGCCCGGTCGGTGAAACCTGCCTGGTGGGTATCGAGCTGTTCTTCATGGTGAGCCCGCACGGAAGGAAGCCGAAGAGACCGCCCGGGCAACAGCGGTCGGCAGCCACGCAGACGAACTGGAGCAGTGGAACAGACTCACTCGCGTGCGGCCAGCCGCCCAGGAGCAGTAGCCTCGCGGGAGGCTACTGGCTGCGCTCCGACATGACGGTCGAGAAGAGGCATGTGTGACTGAACACGATCGTTGGTGCTTCGGGCCAAGTGGGTACTCAGATGCGTTGCCCGCAGGTCAGCCACCGTGCAGGGCCCACTCGTCAAGGCCGCTGTAGATGTGCGCTTCGAGGCATTGGGGGGCGTCAAGGCCCACGGCCTCGCCCCGGTACACGGCGATGAGGGAGTCCTTGCCCCGCCACCAGGAGTCGGTCACACCCTGTACCTCGGGCACCGGCTCGAACTCGCCGAGATCCAGTGCCTCGACGGCCTTGCGCGTGACCCTTGTGACGGTCGTGGCCCAGCGGCGGGCATGAGCGGCGAGCGCCAGGGATTCTACCCATCCGTCAATGCCGGCATGCAGGGGCGTCCAGCGGTTGGCATCGATACCGAACGTACCGTCGGGGCCGATCATGAAGCTGTAGGCCATAGACACCCGGCAGTCTCCTGCCGGGAACGACCAGCCTTCTGTGCGGATCTCCTCGGGGCAGCCGACGTCCAGGATGCGCGGACCGCCCTCGTAGAACGGGGCCGGCGGCAGGGCGAGGCCGCCCCAGCGATCCTGGAAGGCAGTGGCCCGTTCGATCTCCGCAGCGGGGATCCCCAGTTCGATCCACGCGTCGCGGTATCGCCGGATGTCCTGCCGGCGAACGCGGATGCCCTCCGTCTCGATGAACCGCTGGGCCCTGCGGCTCAGGCCGGCAGGCGCGACCGGGACGGGCGATACGGGCTGGTCAGCCATTACTGCTGCGCGCCGTCACCAGCGTGGTTGCGCTGCTTGGCGCAGCTCCAGCACCGTTACGCCGGCCGGTCCGCGTCCGGCTCCGACATCCGGACACAGCGCATCCGGACACCATCGCTGTAGACCGCCCACATCCCCCTCGCCCACGGCATCGGGATACGCCCGGCTCGTGCAGGGGACAGTACCCGAGTCGGTTGGCGAGACGGGTCACCGTTGCGCATCGGCTTGTGTGCGGGCGCGTTCGATATCGGGGACGTGCCTCTCGGCCCATTCCCGGACGGCACGCAGGGGTGTCAGCAGTGACCGCCCGAGGTCGGTGAGGGCGTACTCGACATGCGGGGGATTCGCGGGGATCTCTGTTCGAGAGATCAGACCGTCGTACTCCATCGCGCGAAGCGTCTCGGTGAGCGCCTTCGATGTGATCCCACGGATGTGCGCCTTGAGCTCCGTGAACCGCATCGGCCTGCTGTCCAGCGCGTTCACGACGAACACCGTCCAGCGCGCCCCGATCCGGTGCAGAACGGTGCGGCTGGGGCAGGTCGCGGCCATGACGTTGTACGAGTTACCCATGCACGGCTCCCGGTAGCGTTGTGGATACCGGTATCAAATCTATACCGTCCGGGCTGTGACTCTTCCCGATCGCACGATCCGTCCCTCCATAGCCCGGCACCGCCGCTTCGTCGCAGCGATCGCCATCGACTCGATCGGCACGGGTGTCTTCGTCCCCGTCTCGCTGCTGTACTTCCTGGCCACGACGTCGCTGACGCTGGTGCAGGTGGGCGCGGCGCTGACGACGGCCGGGCTACTGGCGCTCCCAGTAGGCCCGTTGTGCGGAGGACTGGTCGACCGGTACGGCACCAAGCCGGTGCTGCAGTCGGCGAACCTGGCCCAGGCCCTCGGCTTCGCCGGGTATCTCGTCGTGGGCCAGACATGGCAGATCGCCGTCTGCGCCTGGCTCAACAGTGCCGGGCGGGCGGTGTTCTTCGGATGCTACGGCGCGACCGTCACCGCGCTGGCCGCGCCCGGCCAACGCGAGCGCTGGTTCGGTCTTCTGGGGTCGGTACGAAACATCGGCTACGCACTCGGCGGCCTCCTCACCGCCATCGCCGTGAGCTTCGGTACGCACGGCGTCTACACCGCGATCGTGGTCGTCAACGCCTTGTCCTATCTCGCAGCCTTCGTTCTGACGCGGGCGGTGCCGAACCTGCGTCCCGAGGAGGGTCAGGACGCTGCCGGAGGCTGGGGACGTGTCCTCCGGGACCTGCGGTACCTGTCACTGGTCGCGCACCAACTGTCCTTCGCGATCTCCTTGTTCGCCCTCAACATCGCGATACCGGTCTACGCCGTGGACGTGCTGGGGCTGCCCGGCTGGACTGCCGGCGCTGTCTTCACGCTCAACACCCTGATGGTCGGCTTCGGCCAAGGTGTCGTCGTCGGGTGGCTCAGCGGGCGGATCCGCAGCCGCGTCCTCGTCGCCGGACACGTCTGCTTCGCGACCGGCTACCTCCTGTTCCTCACCGCCGGCCGCGTGTCCGCGCTCGCCCCGGCGGTCGGTATCGTGCTGTTCGGTGCCATCAGCTACACCTTCGGTGAAATACTCGGCGGCCCCATCACGTCGACCGTCGCCGCGGAGAGCGCCCCTGACGCCCTGCGCGGCCGGTACCTGGCCCTCAACCAGCTCGCCGTCAGTGCCGCGGGTGCGCTCGCTCCCGCCGCCCTCTCCGGGTTGCTCTCCGCGGGGGCAGCCACGATCTGGCTGACCCTGGTCGGCGTCAGCGTCCTCGGAGCCGCGCTCGCCACCACGATCGGCACAGTGGTGCCGGCGGCGCGGGGCCACATCGGGGGTGTCTAGGGTCCGTCTCTCCGATCATGATGGGAGCCAGATGATGACGGCCGCGAAGGACACGGTGCCGAGTCGCCACAGCTCGGAAGCACTTGGGCTTGTTGACTGTCCGTTCGACGACGTTGCGCCTTTTGCGCCACCTTTTGTCGAAGCCGGAGGCCGGCCGCTGTGCGAACCACGCTTGACGCGGTCGGCTGCCTGGTCGGCCTTCTCCGGAATGACGCGCTGGATACCTCGTTTGCGCAGGTAGGATCACGTGCGACGGTTGCTGTAGGCATTATCGGCGCTGACGCCGTCCGGACGGATACCGGGCCTGCCGCCACCGATGCGCGGAACACGGATCTTCTCTATGACCGGCTCGAACTGGGTGCAGCCCGCCCGCTGCCCGGGCGTAACCACCAGCGACAGCGGGCGGCACCGGCCGTCGGCGCTCAGGTGGATTTTGGTGGTGAATCCGCCGCGCGAGCGGCCCAGGCCCTCATGTGCGGCACCACCTCCTCCAGGTGGCCGAGCAGGCCCGTCCACACCGGATCGATCTGGTGTCCCGTCACCATTGCCCCTTTCGAGACGGCTGGCGGCGGAGCCTTGCGGGCGCCGGCGGCGTGGTGATGGGCGCGCATCACCGTGGAGTCGACCGAGATGTCCCAGTCGATGGATCCCTCGGCGTCCGCGACGGCCTGGACTTGCAGATGACCGAACGCGCATGGCTGCTCTGTTGCGCGCTTTGGCAGCTCAGGGCGCACCAATGCACGCGCGAACGGTTCACCGGTCTTTCGCGCGTATGCCATTCGCTCGCGCACCTCGCTGAGTGTGCGCGGACGATAGCCAGGGCCGCCACAGCAACTCTTGTGGAAGCGGACCCCGGCATTCAAAAGTACCGACAGGGTCCGCCAGGCAGCAGTGTCGCGCCGCCGCGGCGGCGCGAAGGCGGAACCCACATGGATCAACGGCTCGGCACAGCGCGGGCACAGCCGGTCGTGGTCACCGAGGTAAGGCTGCTTGTAAGAGGCCCGACAAGGCAGGCAGACATAGCAGGTCTTCGCGTGGGCCATGCTGGCCAGACTACGGCCCGTCCGGGATCAACTCGACAGGTTTCCGAGACAGTCAGCAAGATCGAAGGGACAGACCCTTCGAAGGAAACGCACCTCGATGAGACGACCGCAGTCGGTGACCAGTCTGCTTGCCCGTCCGGGGAAGTCGCGGGCGGCCGACCAGAAGGTGAGATCACGGGCGATGCCGTCGCGGCTCGGCGCCGTAGGACCGAACCCCATCGTTGGCGCCCTCACCCGGTTCCCTTGGTCACGGTCCGCATGGCGCGTGGCACCGACAGCTCGGGCCGGTCAGACCCTGTGCCGAACGCGGCGATCAGGACGGCGACTTCGAAGCGAACGGCGAGTTCGTGGAGCTTGGTGGCGACCATCGGTCGCGTTCTGTTGACCACCCCCGGTCAGCGGCGGCGGGATGCGGCCCGTTTCGCCTGCCGGCGCAGGGCAGCGACCCGGGCAGGGCGTCGGCGCGGCGCCGGAACCGGCCGGTTGCGTACCGGGGGCAGGGGTGCCGGACGGGTGGTGTCGGCGTTCTCCTGACCGGGCAGGGCGAGGAGCGCCACGAGGGTCGCCGCCAGCAGGAGGACCAGATCGATCCAGGCGACCCAGTTCCAGCCGTCCTTCCGGCTCGTCTCGTAGGGCGCGGCGACATCGAAGAGAACGAGATATCCGAAGGCCAGGTACCGGACGTGCCTCTTCTTCGACGCGGTGTCCGCGAGGAAGCAGACGATCAGGACGAGGAGGAGGGGGAGGTTGATGTACCAAGCCACCCTAGGCGCCAGCAGGATGAACACGGCAGCCGTGACAACGGTGAACACCTGATCCCCCCGTATCTCGATCGACAGGACCCTAGCACCGGCTGCTTCCGGCCCAAACGGGTCAGGATTAGGGAAGTTGGTGATCAGCACGTCGGGTCGGAAGCGGACGGTGGCGACCACTGGGTGTGTCTGTGCCGGTTGACAGTGCATTCGACCGGGTGCCGGCCCTACAGTCCTCGCGGTCGATCACCGAAGGCCACCGCCAAGGCACAAGGCGCCCTGGCCCGCGCCGGCATGGACGCGACCCCCGTCCGCCACCCCGCCCAGGGAGGCGCCCGTGCGTTCACCGAGCAGCTCGCCGCTTACGACGCCGCGTTGAACAAGGCACATGGCAGGGAACACCGCGGTGAAGCATTCCTTGGCCGGTTCCTGGTGTAGCTCCCGCGAGCGACGACCGGGCACTGGGCACCCCTTGGTCACGCCCTGCCCCCACCGCTCGCACGGTGCCCACAGCGGGGATCGCCGGGCCACCTCCTGCACCTTCTTTAGCGGGCATCCTGCCGCCGAACCACGGCGCGAGCGTGCGCCCTGTGTAAGCGCCGGCCGGGCACGCGCAGCCCGGTGAGGTGCAGTCGCGGCCTTGGGGGCGGGGCGGCGGCCGGGCTGGGGACGGCACTGCTGAGAGCCGACACAGGCACCGGCACGTCGTCGGACGGCCCGGCGGTGAGAGAGTGGCCGCATGTGCGGTCGATACGTTGCCACCCGGCGCCCGCAGGACCTGGCGGGACTGTTCCACGTCGACAAGTGGCCTACCACCGAGGCGCTCGGACCGAGCTGGAACGTCGCGCCCACCGACGAGGTGTGGGCCGTCCTGGAACGCGCCCCGCGCGACGAGGACGATGCCGCGGCACCGGTGAGGGAGCTGCGGCCGTTGCGCTGGGGCCTGGTGCCGTCCTGGGCGAAGGAGCCGAAGATCGGCGCGCGGATGATCAACGCCCGGGTGGAGACCGTGCACGAGAAACCGGCCTTCCGCCGCGCGTTCCGCACACGCCGCTGCCTGCTCCCGGCGGACGGCTTCTACGAATGGCAACCAGGCAAGGACCCGGCCACCGGCAAGGCGCGCAAACAGCCGTACTTCATCCACCCCGCGGACGGCCAGGTGATGGCGCTGGCCGGGCTGTACGAGTACTGGCGCGATCCGGCCGTCGCCCCAGACGACGACCCGGCCGCCTGGCTGACGACCTGCACCATCATCACCACCGAGGCCACCGACGCAGCCGGCCGTGTGCACCCGCGGATGCCCCTCGCCCTCACCGAGGACCACTACCAGGCCTGGCTCGACCCCGCGCATCAGGACCCGGACGAGCTACGGGCTCTCCTCGGCCAGCCCGCCGGCGGGCATCTGGAGGCCCGTCCCGTCTCCACGGCCGTCAACAACGTCCGCAACAACGGCCCCCAGCTCCTCGACCCGGTCAGCCTGTAGCCGCCCGGTGGCAAGGGCGAGGCGCCCCACCTGTCGTTCATGCACGCAGCCAGGCGCCCGTTGGCCGGCCGGGTGTTGCAGAGCCGCCTGGTCTTCCGCTCCAGGGGGACGCGCGTAAGGACCAGTCCGCGGACGTCGGCGGTGCCGGAGCCCGGAGTGGGAGCGATCGGCGCACGGGTTCCAGCCTGCTGTGGCCGGGCGGCCTTCCGAGATCCTGTCTACTCCGCTGCCAGTCCACATGGGGCCGGCCCATGGAGCCGCCTGGCTGTCCAGCGCAATGGTCGAGGATGGAGTCATGACAGAGGAAGCGAGCGAGATCACTCTGAGTAAGCAAGATCTTCGTGAGGTCACCGCGTTCGCTGCAGCGTGCGCTGAAGTGGTGCTCCAGGTGTTCGAGGACGACCAGCCAGACGACTTGCGGCCACGAGACGCAATCGGCGCCGCATGGGAGTTCGCTCGAGGTGGTGAGCGAGGGAAGACACTGCGAGACAAAGCGTGGGCGGCACTCCAGGCAGCCAAGAGCGCGGACACTGCGGCTGCGCGCGAGGCGGCTCGGGCAGCGATGTCTGCGGCAGGCGCCGCCTACCTGCATCCGCTGGCCAAGGCCACACAGGTCAAGCACATTCTCGGCGCTGGTGCTTACGCGGCCAGAGCGGCCGAACTCGTTGCCGGCGACGATCGGAGCGTTGGTGCCGAGCACCTTGAGCAGACGCTGCGTCGTGCAACACCGGTCGTCGTTGGCGTGCTCAAACGTTTCCCGACGGCGCCGAGTGGCGGCGGACGGGTTGGGGAGTTGATCCGCATTCTGGACGCTGACCTTCGTTCACTCGTCCTCGCGGGTCAGCAGGATCCGGCGGACCTCGCTCCACCAGTCCTCGGTGCGCCGGACCCCGTCCCGTTCGATCTCCGCCCCGCTGGCGTCGACATCACCGCACCACAGCAGGGTGGCGCGGCCGTGCCGTGCGGCGCGGCGGCGCACGATGTCGGCCTGGGACCGGGAAGCGAAGCCGCGGACCACCGGACGGGATGCCGTACTCGGTAAGCCAGGTGGCGAGCATCCGCCGGAGGGTGTCCTTCTCCGCCGGGACGTACACCGGGCGCTGACTCTCCGGCGCGGTCGAGGGTCAACCAGTACACGGCCTCGCGCGGGGTGTCGATCAGGTCCGGGAAGCGGCTCTCGCGGCGGGGGCTGGGCGAGGTGGGGAGGGCAGGTGCCGGTACATCATCTGGCGCAGCGTGACGCCGCCCTCGTAGCTCTCCACGATCTCCCACACCCGGTCCACCACGACCGGCCACCGCACCCGCTCATGCGCCGTACCGGTACATGTAGCGCTTGACGCCGGGCGCGGCCTACTCGGCGTGTCCGGCCGACGGCCGGGTCGTTGTGCCGGCGACGCGTGCATGATCCGTCCTACGGCACGCGTGGTCGAGGGCCCTGCTCCCCCGGCGCGGGGACGGCGTTTCGGAGCTGTGGTCACGCGGCGCTCCACCGATGGCGCCGGCCCCCGCGCCACTCCACTCAGCGCGGATCATCCTGCACCCTGTCCGGGTCGGCTACTCCAGCCGCGTCCAGGGAGGCGACCAGGGCGTGATCAAAGTGCGACAGGCCCAGGATCTCGTCCCGGCCGTGCCCGTGCAGGGTGACCCGACGGCCGCCGGACTGCGACGACCGGCGCACTGTCGACGCCACGCCTCCAGGCTCGCCCACACCGCGGTGCCCTGGCCGGCCCACGACGTCGATCTCCTTCCCCGGCTGTCGCGTGGGGAAGAGGTGTCGTCCGCCGCGGCTGTGCCAGCGCGGCCAGAGGCCGACTGTCCCCACCATGGCCGACCTACCCTCCACACCGGCCGCCTCGGCGGCAGCGGGGCCGCCGTACGGAAGCGTGGGCGCCGAGAGCCGCGGCGGGCAGGTCGTAGTCGACGGACAGCGACGCCCCAGCGTCCGTCGACTGCGACGACGGGTGCGCTCAGGGGCGGGGCACCAGCACCTCCAGGGCGCCGGTCCGGGTGTCGTAGCTGCGCAGGGTGGTGAGCCGGGCGACAGCGGCGGTGCCGGCAGCAGCTCGGAAACCCGCCGGCCGGCGAAAGCACCGGTCCGTCGGGTCCGGCCGAGGGTGATGTGCGGGCTCCAGCGCCCGGGTTCGTGTAGCGGGTTGAGGGTCTCGGGCGGACTGTCGGAGGCCACCGCGTCCCACACCCGGCGGTGGAACCCGGCCAGCGCGGAGTCGAGGTCCAGCGCCCAGGCCAGTACCGAGGTGGGCCGCTCGAAGCGGACCACGCCGGTGCACCGCACCGGCAGCGGCAGGGTGGCGGCCGCTTCGGCGAGTTCCCAGCGGATCGCAGCGGTGAGTTCCGGGCAGGCGGCCAGCGTGAGGTGAGGGCTGTTGGTCGGTGAGCGGTGGCGTGCCTGACTGGGCAGCCCCGCGTCCGCCAGCCGCCGCCAGGCCGTCCTGACCGCCAGATCCGCCGCCTCGTCCAACAGGAGCTCGACCGTGCGCACCGCCGCAGCCTACCGGCGGTCGCCCGCAGTTCCGCCGTCGGCCGGCCCGTCAGACCGGGGGCGGGTCGGCCGCCTGGTGCCCGCCGTCCCCGTTCCGGCCTGTGCGAGGTGCCGGACGAGGGCGTGGGCGACCTCGCGCGCGGCGGGCGCCGCCCAGCGCCGGCGGTGCCGGGCCAGTCGTACGGGTACGTCGGGGAGGGGCGGGCCGTCGAGGGCGACCCCGCGCAGCCGTCCGTCGCGCAGGTGCTCGGCGACGGTCGTCGCGGGCAGCAGGGTCAGGCCCAGGCCCGCCGCGGCGCAGGAGCGGGCCGCGTCCACGCTGCCGAACCGGGTGATGCGCGGGTTCGCGCCGGGCGCGGCGCGCAGCCGCTGCTCGAAGGCGTCGCTGTAAGCGCAGCCCTCCTCGAGGAGGAAGAAGTGCTCGGCCGCCAGATCGTCCCAGGCCGCGGGGCGGTCACGGCCTGCCAGCGGGTGGCCGGGGGCGGCGAGGAGGGTGAGGGCCTCGCGTGCGATCGGTTCGGTGGCGATCTCGGCGGACTCGGCGTCCTCGTTCATCAGCAGCGCCAGGTCGAGGTGGCCGGAGCGCAGCCCTTGTACGCACTCCTCGGTGCCGGCCGCGCGCAGGTCGACGTCCACGTCGGGGTGTTCGGTGCGCAGGGCGGCGATCACGGCCGGCAGCCGTGTGGCGCACAGCGATTCCGGCGTGCCGACCACCACCCGGCCCGCGACGGGCCCGTCCTCGCCGGCCGCGGAGCGCAGTCGGGCCACGGCGTCGAGCACTTCCTCGGCCTCCGCGAGGAGCCGTCGGCCGGCCTCGGTGAGCGGGGCGCCGGTGGGCAGCCGGTCGAACAGCGGTACGCCGAGGTCGCGTTCGAGGGTGCGGATGTGCACGGTGACTGTGGACTGCGCGAGGTGGAGTGCGGCCGCGGCGGCGGTGAAGCTGCCGGTGCGGGCGAGCGTGGTGAAGGTCGTCAGCAGTCGCGTGTCCACACGCGCAGCTTATGCGGAAAGCCGATGGAGTGCATCACAATCCATCGTTGGACGCGATAGGGCCGGGGGTGCCAGGGTTTCCCCATGACCAACGACACGACCGCCGCCGCCGGCGACACCGCGACCACCGCCCCGGTCCACGGCGGCGCGGCCCCCGAGATCCTGCGCTACTCGGCGTTCACCCGCACCCCGGACGGCGGCAACCCCGCCGGGGTGGTGCTCGACGCCTCCGGGCTGGACGCGGCGGCCATGCTCGCCGTCGCCGCCGAGGTGGGTTACTCGGAGACCGCCTTCGTCACCGCCGCCGATCAGGACGCCCGGCGCTTCACGGTGCGCTACTTCAGCCCGCTGGCGGAGGTGGCCTTCTGCGGGCACGCGACGGTGGCCCTGGCCGTCGCCCTCGCCGACCGGCTGGGCCCCGGCGACCTCGCCCTGGACACCCCGGCGGGCGCTATCGCGGTGACGACCGCCACCGACGGCGCAGGGGCGGTGCAGGCGACGCTCACCAGCGTGCCGACCCGGTCCCGCCCGGCGCTCGCCGGCGAGCTGGAGGCCGCCCTCGCGGCCCTCGGCTGGAGCGCGTCGGACCTCGACCCCGCGTTGCCGCCGCACGTCGCCTTCGGCGGCAACGACCACCTGGTGCTGGCTGCGGCCTCCCGCGAGCGGCTGGCCGCGCTCGACTACGACTTCGACGCGCTCGCCGAGGTCATGCGCCGGTACGGCTGGACCACCGTCGACCTGGTGTGGCGCGAGTCGCCGCGCCGTTTCCACGCCCGCAACCCGTTCCCCGTCGGCGGTGTCGTGGAGGACCCGGCGACGGGCGCGGCGGCGGCCGCGTTCGGCGGCTACCTCCGCTCCCTCGGGCTGGTCACCGAGCCTGCGGACATCGCGGTGCGGCAGGGCGAGGACATGGGCCGCCCGAGCGACCTCGTCATCGGTGTGACGCCCGAGGACGCCCGGGTACGGGTCACCGGCGCGGCCGTGCTTCTCCCCCGCTGACGGACCGTCGGCGGTGCGTCGTGCCGGGTCGGCCTCCTCGATGGCTGCCGGGCGCACGATCGTGGAGTCGACCGACACGTCCCAGGCGGTCTCGCCCACCGCATCGGCCATGGCCTGCACGTGCTGCAGCAAGCGTTCCCAGGTGCGTCCGCCCCTGACCGCGCCTTTGCTTCCGTGGACAGGCGCTGCGGCCCGGGAAGCGGCGCGCAGGCGCAGCCGGAGGGCAAACCCGGGCCTCCACGCTTGCCATCGCGGCCCTCGTGTGCGGTGCAGCCGTCGCCGCGGGGCCGGTCGCGGGAGTCCTGGCGGCTCCGGCATCGTCAGGAAGTAGCTCGCGACGGCGCGGGTTTCCGGCATTGGCCGGGCCCGCGCCGCGTTGGGACGAGCGCTGGTCACCGGCTTGTCGTGCGCCAGACGGGGGTGGGTGCACGACACGGCCGAGCCGCCGGGACGCCGCGCAGGTGGGCATAAGCCCCCGGACGGCCAGGCGACCGGCGCGGCGCTGGTGGGCGGGACGGCGGACCGCCCTCGGGCAGCCTGAGGCCGGGCGGGGCGGCCAGGGGCGCGGGCGAGGCCACGGCGGCCGGGCTTGCACAGCCACGGGCCGATCACGACGCGCTCGTCGCCCGCCTCGATTCACTACCGGGCATCTGCGGATGCCGTACGACTACGTTGCGGGCGAAGTCAGGTCGGCCGGCGCAGGCGCTCGGTTTCCGCTCGGGCGATGGCCGGCCGGGCAATTGCCCCGGTGCCGGGCTGCCGCTCGTGCAGTCGCTGTCCGCATATAGCGCCTGGGCCCTCCAGCGATGCACGGCCGGGGCTCCGGACAGCTCCCTGCCAAGATCGGCGAACCGGTCGTCGGCCGGCTCGGGCAGCTTCGGCGGGCCTGCCGAGGCCGGGCAGCCGCGCCCGCCCCGGCGCCGGGCCCGCCGCCGACGCTCCCTCGACCACTCAGTCGCTGTCGGCGGGCGGTCGAGGTGGTCAGCGTAGTTTGCGGTAGGTCGCGCGGAGGTCCTGGATCCAGGCCTCGGGGTTCTCGTACGGGCCGAAGTGACCGCCCTTCTCATGGACGTTCACGTCACGTTTGTCGGCGTAGAACTGCCCGCCGCCCGCCTCGAAGACGGCGATGCGCTCCTCGGGGGTCTCCGCTCCGGGTGAGGGGTCGCCCAGGAGGAACGTGAAGCCGGCCGGTGCCCGGACGTACGGGGTCTCGTCGTGGACGGGCTCGGGCGGATACAGACTGGCGTTGCGGTAGGCGCGGATCGAGGAGCCGATCGCCTGGTTGACCCAGAAGATCGTGGCGAAGGTGAGGATGTCGTCGGCCGGCCATTCCGCCTCGAAGTCGGCGTTGCGGTCGCTCCAGGTCCGCCATCGCTTGAGGATCCAGGCCAGCAGACCGGCCGGGGAGTCGTTGAGCCCGTGGGTGAGGGTCTGCCCATCGAGCAGGTGGGCCGTGACGTGTGAGACGTACACGTTGTTGCGGCGGATGAGCCGGGACCGGTCAGGCTCCGGCGTGCCCGGGGCCGGCTGGCCGCCCGACAGGTCCCAGAAGCGGTCGCCCTGGAACATCGCGGGCGGCATCTCGTTGCCCAGGTGGATGCCGCGGAGCGAGTCGGCGTACTTGTGGCCGAGCCGGGCCCCCACGAGGGCGCCGTAGTCGGCGGCGCCGACGCCGTATCGGTCGTAGCCGAGCACTTCGGTCATCAGGGTCTGGAAGCGGTCCGCCATAGTGGCGTAGTTCTCCCGGGGGCTGGTCAGCGGCGTGGAGAAGCCGAAGCCGGGTAGCGAGGGGATCACCACGTCGAAGGCGTCGGCGGGGTCACCACCGTGGGCGGCCGGGTCGGTGAGCGGACCGATGACCTTGTGCCAGTGGTGGTAGGTCCAGGGCCAGCCGTGCATGAGGAGCAGCGGGATCGGTGCCGGTCCCTTGCCGCGCTCGTGGACGAAGTGCACCGGTGTGCCTGCGACGTCCAGACGGTGCTGGTTGACGGTATTGAGTCGGGCCTCCGCCGCGCGCCAGTCGAAGCCGTCGGCCCAGTACTCCACGAGCGGCCGGAGGACGGCCGTGCTCAGGCCGTAGATCTCGTCGTCGTTCTCCGGGTCGGGTGCGAAGCGGGTGGCCTTCAGGCGAGTGCTCAGGTCGTCCAGGACCTCCTGGCCGACGTCGATGGTGAAACGGTCGAGGGATGGGCGGGATGCGGTACTGCTCACAGGGCTGCTGCTTTCGGGTTCAGTAGGTGAGGTCCATGCGCAGACGCGTCAGCACCAGTTCGGTGATCTTCCACTCACCGTCCGCCTTGGTGAACCGGACACGGTAGTGACCGAATCCGTGCATCTCGGTGAACTGGGCGTTCCCGTTCTCGTCGGTGCGTGCGGGCCGTTTGATCAGGTCTTCCATCGCCCAGACGCCACGGGCCGAGACGGCGGACTCGATGTCGATCTCGTCGGAGAACAGGTGGTGGACGACGACGGCCTCGGGTCCCACACTCGCGGGGATCGAGGAGGCGATCTCCTGCCTTCCACGCATGTGCCGTGCGGCGGTTCCGTCGGCGTTGTGCGGCGTGAAGGTGCCCTGGGGTGTGAACAGAGCGGCGAGTTCGTCCCACCGCTGGTGGTCCGCGTTGTACACGTAGCGCGCCATCAGCCGGCGCAACTCCTCGATGATGCGAAGACGTTCGATGTCATCCATGAGTGACGCTTCCGTTCGTTCAGGTCGTCGGCGACTGCCGGGAGCACTCATGCTGCTCCGAAGAAAATGGACCGGCGAGTTCAGAAGCGGAGCCCCGCCGGGTTACCCCACGAGCGGGCCCCGCACCATCGACGACCTCGTCACGGATGCCCCTGCGGCCGGCTACCCGGGCATGACCGTGTACGGCGGATTCACGGCGAGGTCGCCAACGGGCTGCTGGACCAGCCGCGGGCGTTGAGACGCCCGGACACGCCGAGCACCCTCACAGCTACATATTAAGGCTACCTGTTCAGTTTGCCTGTAGTATCGATGCCATGAAGATACGTAAAGCACCATCGGCCCGCCATGCGGCCGACAAGACGGGTGGGCAGCCGCCTGATCGGCGTGAGGCCCCAGCCCCAGGCTGGCGGTTCACTCTCCCCCTCATGCTCGGGTCGTCCCTGAACCCGATCAACAGTTCGATCATCGCTACGACGCTGATCGCCATCGGACACACCTTCCACGCCGGAGCGGCTTCCACCATCTGGCTGGTCTCCGCCCTCTACCTGGCGAGCGCCATCGGCCAGCCCACCATGGGCCGGCTCGCCGAACGCTTCGGTCCGCGTCGCGTCTTCATCGTGGGTCTGACCCTCGTCGGGATCGGTGGCGCGCTGGGCACCGTCGCGACGAACCTGCCGACCCTGGTGACGGCCCGCGTCATCCTCGGCGTGGGCACCTCGGCCGGCTACCCGACCGCGATGGTGATCGTGCGCCGGTGGGCCGCCGACCACGAGCCGGCGCGCACCGGTGGCACACTCGGCGCGCTGGCCATCGCGGCGCAGGTGACCTCGGCCCTCGGCCTGCCGCTGGGTGGCCTGCTGGCAGCGGCCGCCGGCTGGCGGATCACCTTCTTCGTCAACGTGCCCTTGGTCCTGATCGGCGTGCTGATGACGTTCGCCTGGGTACCGCGCGACCTCCCCCGCGCCGAGAGGACCGGCGACACCACACCACCAGCCCGCCTGGACACCCCCGGAATGGCGCTCTTCTCGGGCACGATCGCCTCCCTGCTGTTCTTCCTCAACGACCTGCACCACCCACGCTGGTGGCTCGGCGCACTGGTAGTGGTCCTGCTCGCCGCCCTGGTGCTGTGGGAACGCCGGACGCACGACCCGTTCGTCGACGTCCGCATGCTGTCCAGGAACAAGCAGCTGAGCGCCACCTACCTGCGGGTCTGCCTCACCTTCCTGCTCAACTACTGCATCCTGTACGGCCTCACCCAGTGGCTTCAGGAGACACGGGGGCTGTCCGCCATCGGCGTCGGCCTGCTGATCCTGCCGATGTCCGTGTTCGCCGCGCTCATCTCCCTCCCCTTCGCACGCCGCAACCTGGTGCGTTCCGCGCTGTACTGCACAGCCGCCGCGTCGGTGATCGGACCGATCGGCCTGCTGCTGTTCACCTCCACCACCCCGATCTGGATCCTCATCCTGATCACCATGGTCTTCGGGATCGTCTCGGGCCTGGGCGTCATCGGCAACCAGGCCGCCCTCTACCAGCAGGCACCCGCCGAAGCCGTGGGCGTCGCCGCCGGACTCATGCGCACCTTCACCTACCTGGGCGCCGTACTCTCCTCCAGCCTCATCAGCCTCTCCTTCGGCGACCGGGCCACCGACAGCGGCCTGCACACGATCACCTTCGCCCTCCTCGGCCTCGGCGCGGTCCTCCTCGCCATCACCCCCTCGGGAGCCCGTGATCTGAAGACGTCCTGAGGACGTTCACGGCCCCACCCGACCCGACGGACGCGATCACGCCCCTCACGCTGTTCCGCACAGCAGCCCGCCCACCCGAACAGCTCGAGCGGCCTTCGGAGTGATGCCAGGTTGTTCCAGCTCATATGGACCCGTGGTTCCCCGCTGCGACCTGTTACCGGACGGGTGACCACCCCCAGGACTCGGCGACATCGGGCACCCCGCGCCGCACATGTGGAAACACGCCATCGCCCCCCGCCTGGCAGTCACACCTTGCCGGGTGCACAGTTAGAAACACATATCTGCAAGTGGAAGGACATACCTATGGACATGCACTTGACCGGAAAGCGAGCCCTGGTGACCGGGTCCAGCTCGGGACTCGGTCAGGCGATCGCCGAGGCGCTCGCCCGTGAAGGGGTCACCGTCGTCGTGCACGGCCGCGACGAGGCGCGCACCACGGGGACCGCCGACCGCATCCAGGCCGAGGGTGGCCGAGCCGAGGTGGCGGTCGGGGGCCTGAGCACCCCCGAGGGCGCGGCGGCCGTCGCCGAGAAGGCACTGAGTGGCGGCACGGTCGACATCCTGGTGAACAACGCCGGCGCATACGACCAGGTCGGCTGGATGGACGCCACTCCCGAGATCTGGGCGGAGACGTATCGGACCAACGTGCTCTCGGGCGTGCGGATGATCCAGAGCCTCGTTCCGCGTATGCGTGAGGCCGGCTGGGGCCGGGTCATCCAGATCGGCGGCGGTCTGGCCGCCCAGCCCATGGCTGCGCAGCCCCATTACAACGCCTCGCTCGCCGCCCGCCACAACCTCACCGTGTCCCTGGCGCGCGAGTTGAAGGGCAGCGGTATCACCTCCAACACGGTGGCACCCGGCGCGATCCTCACCGAAACGGTCCGCGACCTGCTGTGGCGGATCGCCCCCTCCCACGGCTGGGGTGAAACATGGGAAGAGATCGAACGCGCGGCCGCGGAGAGCTGGGTGCCCAACGACGCCAACCGGTTCGGGCGGCCCGAGGAGATCGCCGCGGCGGTGGTCTTCCTGGCCAGCGCGCATGCCGGCTACATCAGCGGGGCCACGCTGCGCGTGGACGGCGGAACCATCCGCTACGTGAACTGACGCGACGGACGCGTCCTGCCGCCCGGGTGGCCCGTCCAGTCGGGCGGTTCGCTGTCACCGTCCGCGGCCGTGGCCGGGAAGCCGGGGGGCGATGCGCCGACGCGGGTGCGGAGAAGTCTGCGGTCGTATACTTTGCAAGTCTACTGTCGTATACTTGACGTCAGACGCTTCCCCAGTCGTATCAATGCGGGGAAGTCCGAGAGAGGGAAGAACATGGACCTGAATCTGAGCGGGCGCCGCGCGCTCGTCACCGGATCGAGTGCCGGACTCGGCGAGGCCACCGCGAAGCTGCTGGCGGCCGAGGGCGCGACGGTGGTGGTCCACGGCCGCGACAAGGACCGCACCGAAAAGGTCGCGCAGGACATCCGTCGCGCCGGCGGAACCGCGACCACGGTGCTCGGCGACCTGGCTGACGATGCGGTCGCCGCGGAGGTTGCCCGCGCCGCCGGCGCCGACGGCCCCATCGACATTCTCGTCAACAACGCCGGCTTCTACCGCCACCTGTCCTGGGCCGAGGCCACACCGGACGAGTGGCGCGACACGTACAACGTCAATGTCGTCTCCGGCGTCCGCATGATCCAGCACCTCGTGCCGGCCATGCGGGAACGCGGCTGGGGCCGGGTCATCACCATCGGCGGCGGCCTCGCCTCCCAGCCGATGAACACCCACCCCCAGTACAACGCCACCCTGGCGGCCCGCCACAACCTCGCCGTCAGCCTCGCCCGAGACCTCAAGGGCACCGGCGTCACCTCCAACGTCGTCTCCCCCGGAGCCATCCTCGTCGAGGCCACCAAGGAACTCGTCACCCAGATCGGCCCCGCCCGCGGCTGGGGCAACACCTGGGAAGAGATCCAGCCCAACGCGGTCAACGCCCTGATCCCCAACGACCAGGAACGCTTCGGCGACCCGGACGAGATCGCCGGCGCGGTCGCCTACCTCTGCAGCGACTACGCCCAGTACATCAGCGGGGCCACGATCCGTGTGGACGGCGGTCTCATCCGCTCCGCCTTCTGAAACCCACACCCACACCCGCACACAGCACCGGTGCGGGCACCGGAGCGGCAACGCAACGGCGCCCGCACCGGTGCTGTGTGTTCACTCTCGCGTTGCGGACGTCCTTGCAGGCCGGACCTTGAGGTATGCGCGGTCGGGGCCCAGACGTCGGCCGTTCCGGGGAAGAGCGGACTGGTCACCCGCAGTCCGGCTCCGAGGCGTCTCGCCGGCCCGGTGTCCGTGAGGCCTGGCTCACCGACGCGGTGGACACACCCTGAGTGCGGAGGAACCGGGGTTGGCCCCGCCGCACTCGTGGGGCTTCCGGAGCGCATGGCTGAGCGGACTAACCGAACAGCCAGGGAGCATCCGCCAGCCCCACGATCCGCGCCGGCCCTGCCGGTCACCCGGAAACCTCCTGGTGACCGGCAGGGCCGGCGCGGATCGTCGTAACTTCCTGGCGCACTCATGCCGACGGCGGACGCGCGCCCGGTCGCCCGCGGGATGCGTCAGGTGCCCGGCTCGGTCGTGGCCCGCTCGATGTCGTACAGGTCCTCGAATCCGGCGAGGTCCTGCATCTGCTCGAAGACGGCGAAGGATTCGACCGCGGGACGCGCGCTCGGCCGCCCGGCCCGCTGTTCCCGGTAGGCGTCCCGCAGCGCGCTGAAGGCAGCGGTCTGTCCCGTGACCGGGTCGATGACGAGCGAGTACCCGAGCTCGGCCCACTCCTGCGGGGTGTGCAGGTCGAACGACGTCAGCAGGGCCACGGGGCCGGACAGGCGCCGGGGTGCGGCGGCTCGCTGCTCGGCGTTCTCGGGCAGCAGCATGACGACGTCGGCGCCGGCGGCGAAGTACGCCTCGCAGCGCTCGACGGCCATGTCGAAGCTCTCGTTCTGGACCGCGCCGGTGCGGGCGATGAGCAGCAGGTCCGGGTCACGCCGTGCCGCCACCGCGGCCCGGATCTTCCCCAGCATCACCTCGACCGGCACCAGGTGCTCCACATGACGGTGATGGCTGGCCCGCTTGGGCGCCACCTGGTCCTCCAGTTCGATGGCATGGACACCGGCGGACTCCAGGTCCCACACCATGCGGGTCACATGTACGGCGTCGCCGAAGCCGACTCCGCCGTCCACCACCAGGGGCAGTGTCGAACGCCGGCGGATGGCGGCCGCCGTCTGGGCGAGTTCTGTCGTCGTCAGCAGCGCTTCGGAGACGGCGAGCGACAACCCGAGGCCGCCGCCCCCTAGGTATCCACCGTCGAAACCCAGTTCCTCACACAGACGGGCGGTCAGCGCGTCCGCACAGTGCGGGATCATCAAGGGACCCTCGTTCTCCACGCGCCGCCGGAACGCCGCGCGTGCCAGGCTGTCCATTTCTCACTCACATCCTTCTCGTACGTGCAGTCCGGCACACCGGGGAGCACCGGTCCCGTGCACCGCTACCGCTACCTGACGGCAGTCAGTCGCATGACGCGCCACCACGGGCTGGGATTCCGGCGACCGGCCCCGGACGGCCGGGGCAGGGCATGCGGTCACGGACCCCCGGGAGTGCGGGGCCCGCTCCGGTCGCATCGCGGCCGTGTCCGGTTTCGGGCCTCGCTCACGACACACCCAACCCCCGAGCGACGCGGGCCCGTGCGTCGACCGTCATCTGCGGGCAACTCCCGAAGCCTCATGTCTGCAACTGTAGACTTGTCTCGTCGGCTTGACTACACTGACGGTATGAAAAGTGACTTGACTCATCGAGGGCCCCCCACCGGAGGAGCCGACGTGTGTGCGGTGATGGTCGACCGCTGGTGGACCGCACCGGGCCCGATGCAGATCGGGAACGCTCCGCAATCGCGTTCTCACTGATCCTCGGCGTCTGGCCGGTGCGGAGCACCGTGGGCAACGCAGCCCTGGCGGAGGTCGACTCGGACGAATTCGCGCGCCAACTCGTAGAACTGTCGGCCTGCGCGATGGAAGACACCTCGCCGAGCACCGGAGCGGCAGGCCGTGGCTGTGACGAGGCCGATTACCGACGGCCCCACACCCCGGCAGCCCACCGGCGACGAACCAGCCGTAGCGGCTCCGAGGGGCGAAGGGGTACACGTATCTACAGGAGTGTGCCTACGATGGGTTTGAGCCGGTGAGACGATCGACCCCCGGGTTCGCTCCCGAACTCCGCCACCGGACTCGGTGATCACTCCGGCCCCCGGTGCCGGAACGGCCCGCTGACGGCATACCAGTTCTCGAAGCTGTTCCCGCTCGCCGCCGGCGCATGTGCGGTAACGATTCTCGGTCCGCGGGGACCGCTCACGCTCATCGGCGCGCGCAGCGCCGTCCTGAGCCAGGCGCTGCGCGCTGAAGCCTTCGAATAGCGCGCGAACCAACATTTCGTGCAAGGAGAGAATCATGGCGGAACGAGGACCGTTGGACGGCCGTGTGGCCATCGTGACCGGTGCCGGACGTGGCATCGGCCGGGGTGAGGCGATCGCGCTGGCGGCTGCCGGGGCGAAGGTCGTCGTCAACGACGTCGGTGTGCGGGCTGACGGCCACGGGGCCGCCGAGGGCCCGGCCGACGAGGTGGTGGAGTTCATCCGCGCCCACGGCGGCGAAGCGGTGGCCAGCTATGAGTCCGTGGCGGACTGGGAGGGCGCGGGCAGGGTGGTCGACACCGCGGTCGCGCGGTTCGGCCGGCTCGACATCCTCGTCAACAACGCGGGGATCGTCCGGCAGCACAAGATCGAGGAGGTGACGGAGGAGGACTTCGAACTGACCATCGACGTCAACCTCAAGGGAACCTTCGCGATGTGCCGCAGCGCGATTCCGGTGCTTCGGCAGTACGGCGGCGGACGCATCGTCAACACCTGCTCGAACCAGTGGGCGGCACCGATCGGCAATCCCGAGTACGCCGCGTCCAAGGGCGGTGTCGTGAGCCTGACCTACGAACTGGCATGGGAACTCGCCAGCGACGGCTTCACGGTCAACGCCATCGCCCCGTTCGCCCTGACCAGGATGACCGAGGACGCCAAGCAGCGCGACGCGGCGCTTGTGGCCACCGGGGCCATGAGTGCGCGCCGGGCGAAGGCCAAGGAGCCGCGGGCCGACGCCGGACTGGTCGCGCCGATCGTCGTCTACCTGGCTTCGGACGCGGCAGCCGATGTGACGGGCTGTGTCTTCCGGGCCGGCGGAGGCAAGATCGGCATCTACAGCCACCCCGTCGAGACGCGGACGATCTTCCGGGACGAGCAGAACGGCCCCTGGTCGTACGACGAACTCGTCGATCTGCTGCCCCGGACCGTGCTCGCCAACGGCAGCAAGGCCCCTCACATACTGTGAGGTGACACTCGTCGCCGCGGGGCCGGCAGGGACTCCGTCCGGTTCGGTCACCGGGGCGACGAGGTGGTCCTGGGGGACTAATGGTGCCGGGTCGGCCCGCCGTCGGTGGGCCCGTTCGGCACCTGGCCGCCGACGAGGAACCCGCGACGAAGGTGCGGCGCACGACGGGCGGACACTCGGTGTCGGCGGTGGCCGCCGCTTCTCACGGAGGCTCCGCCGCGGCTGGTGCGCAAGACGCGGTCGGCGGAACCCTGCGCGTCCTGCCGCTGCTTCGACTGGCTCGAGCGGGCCACCGCGCCGCACCACTTGGCGGGATCCGCGGTGGGGAAACGAGACCGGCACGGTCCACGCCACCCGCGCCACCTTCGCCCCGCATGTCGGGTCTGACGACGGTGAGGTTCACGACCCCGTAACCACCGGCATGCCGCCCCGGGCGCCGTGGGAGTCCCAGCGCGGCTCATGGCAGGGGGCAGGGCGCGAGGACTCGGGCGGGGACGTAGTGCTCGGCGGCGGAAAGCGGCTGAGGTGTGCCGCGTCGCCAAGGGCTGGCGTCGACACGTCGGACGTCGACGAGGTCGTCATGGCATCGGGCGGGTGAAGCCGAAGGCCCGGGACGGGAGTATGTCCCGGGTGTCCTTCCTGAGCTTCGGCGCAGGCGCCGACTACCGGCCGGGCGATCGCGCGCTGGTCGACAGGGCGGCGCCCAGCAGGACACGTTGGCGCTGGAGAGCCGGCAGCGGACTGCGGCCGGGCTTCTCCACGTACGACGGGTGGGCGGTGTCGGAGGAGCGGTGCGCGGCCGGCGCGCACGCGGTCAGTTCGGCTCGGGGTCTTCGAGCAGGACGCGCAGGACTGCCTCAACACGGCGGGCGAGGTCGGCGGCGTCGGCCTCGACCAGTGCCCTGTTGCCGATGACCTTGCGCATCATCCACACTCCGGCGATCACTGACAGGGCCAGCGCGGAACGCTCGCTCACCTGCTCACCGGTGAGCATGCCGGTCACCTCCCGTTCCACATGCCGCTCGATGCCGTCACGGGCGATCTCGGCGGTGCGCGGGTTGGGCACGGAGCGCAGCATCAGCAGAAAGGGGCTGAGATGGTCGGCTTCCGGGGCGGTGCGTTCCACGAGCGACCTGGCGATGTCGCGGCTCGGCGTGGCGGAATCCTCGGTGACGACGGTCCGAGGGGCGAAGGAGACGTCCACCGCCTCGGCGAAGAGCTGTTCCTTGGAGCCGAAGTAGCGGTTGACCAGCATCGCCGTCACGCCCGCGTCCTTGGCGATGTCCCGCACGCCGGCACCGTCGTAGCCGAAGCGGGTGAAAGCCTCCACTGCGGATCGAAGGATCGCCTCGCGGGTCGCCGCCGCGTTGCGCGGCCGCTTGGCCGCGGGAACGCCGGGCGGCGAATGAGGCGGCTCGCTTTCCATGACCCGCAGTGTAGTCAAACGCCGCATTGGAGTCTACGGCCGTAGACGAGCCGGGCAGCGTGCTGTTCGCCGAGGCGGAGGCCGCGGGGGCACGGCCGCCCTGTGCATCCGAGCGGCCGGGCTGCCGATGCGCCGGCACCCGGTAGGGCCCGGCTTGACGGCCGGCGCGGGAGTCCAGGAGCGGACGCGCGTCCGGGCCGGTTCGCGACGGCTCCCGGACGGGTGCTCGTCGCCGACGGCGGCACGCTCGTCGTCCGAGGCGGGGTCACCCGTATGCATCTCCTGCACACCCGACACGGCGGCAGGGACTGCGCGGACTCCCGTACGAGGGCATGGCGCACAGGAACGGCTCGGCGCGCGCCGGCTTCCGGTGCCGCGTGGAGAGCGAGAGACCGCTGATGGTCCTGCGCCGTCCGGACGCGCTGACGGCACACCTGGTCGCACGGTTGGGCTTCGACGGCGGCTACCTGGGCAGAGGCGGCCTCGGCTGCACGCCGGAGGTGTCAACCCCTGCTGACGATCACCTGTTCGGAGGCGGACCAGGCGCCCGGCGCACGGGGGTCGAGGTGTCCGCGTCGGCCAGGCGGTCCAGGATGTTCACCAGGGTGCTCAGACTCTCGCGATCGCCGCTGGTCAGCGTACGGTCGATCGCGTCGGTGAGCCACGCCTCCCGCGCTTCCAGCCAGCGCTCGGCTTCCTCCCGCCCGCGCGGGGTGGCCGTGATCAGGATGCGGCGGCCGTCGTCGGGGTCGGGACTGCGCGCGACCAGGCCGTGCTTCTCCAGCACGGCCAGGGTCTGGGCCATGGACTGCGGGCGCATGTACTCGGCGGCGGCGAGGTCGCTCGTCGTGGCGGGCGGTCCGTAGACCACGCGGTGCAGAGCGGTCAGTTGGCTGCGGCTCCACGGGCTGGCGCCCATGCCGGTCTCCGAGCGGATGCGCCCGCGCAGGCGGTCCATGGAGCGGACGAGCTCCAGCGCCAGGGTTGCCGAGGGGATGTCGTTCAACGCCACCCATAAATCATACAGGTTACCTGTACATCCCCGGGCCGGTGGCTCGGGGCATCGGCTTTGGTGATCCTCGCACACGTTCGGGTGTGCCTCATACGGCCGAGTCCGGCTGCCCCGTAGTCGACGCGTCCCCGCTCAGGTCACAGGACCCCAGATCGCCTCAGTTCGGCGAGGCGGTCGTCGACCTCGATGACCTCGCCGCGGGAAAGGGTCGTGGCAATCCACTGACGTGCGGCGCCGTGGGCGATGAATTCCTCTGGGAGACCGATACCGTAGTACTCGACGTAGTCGGCCGCGTCGAGCCGCCAGAAGAAGCGGCCGTCGCTCATGAGGGCCGTACCGCCGGAGCGGACGAACTTATCGCCCAGAATGTCCTCCGAGAATCCCATCAGGGCGATGACCGGAGCGCCGGAGCGAAGATATTCGGCGATTCTTCTTCGCTCTTCGGTGGGGATCTCACCCACTCGCCGACGAAGTGTGTCGGCGTTCTCCGCCCAGGCGGACTGGCTCGCGATCTTGCCGAATATGCCAAGAGGGGCGACGTCCGCCATGCGAGGTTCTCCGAACAGTAGGCGCTGATCCCTTCGAGGGGGAGATGGCGGATGCGCCTCCCGGCCCAAGGTTTGAATGCGGGGCCACACCATACTGGCGGCGCGAGAACGGCGGTGAGTTGCGGTGCCGTTCAAGTGCGTGGTGCACGAGGACAAGGGTGAGTCGGCCGGTGCAGGCGCGGGTGAAGAGCAGGCGGGCTGACGCCCACTGAGCCGCACGCCGAGCGGCGCCGCTGCCCCCGCACAGCAGTGGCTCCTGGGCAGCACGCTCGGCCTGGAACCCGCCGGGACGGAACGGGTACGGCTCCCCCGCCTCGCAGTGGCCTCTCGGATACCTCCGCCGAGATCACGAGGTGGAAGACGCACGGGAGATAAGGACGGGGCCTGGTGACAACCGTCGCCAGGCCCCGGGGTGATCGGGTCAGCGTCTGCGGGTCCAGCCGGAACCGATGCCGGCCACGTGCAGGGCCAGGGCGGTCAGCCCCAGCAGCATCACATTCGTCGAAGAGAACACATCATTGGTGCTGAGATCCGCCGCATTGATCAGGAACGACACGAAGAAAAGCACCGCCGCGACTATGCCGAGCATGAGACGAACTCCTTTCGAAGGGGGTGAAGCCCGTATGCCCGGTCACCGTCTCCGCAGACGTCAAGTCGTCCCCGACTCCCACTGGTTCGCCAGGCGCGGCCCCGGGACGAGTCGGCGGGCCGGCGGGAGTGATGGGCTCAGGCGTGAGCGTGACGAGGGCTTGCCGCCTTGTGGGGGGCGGCGTGATGCGCGGGCCGACCGGTCTTGGGGACTTCCAGGCGCCGCAGGGACAGACCGGCGGTGACGAGGAGGCCGGTGAAGACGGTGAGGAGGAGGACGCACGCCCACATCTGCCGACTCCCCGGCGCCTGCCAGCCGGTCCAGGCGGTGCACACCGCCCACAACAGGACACCCCCAGCGTAGAAGGAGCGGATCCGGTGCAGCTGCCGCACGGCCCGCAGGAACATGACGCGCTCAGTCATCGGTGCCATGCCGCGCCGTATACCCCGAAGTGCCTCCATCGCTGCATCACGATCAGCGCGGCCACCGACAGCCGTTCCGAACGGCGGCCTCTTGCGTCGAGCGGGGGCATGTTTTCCGGCGGCTCGTTGCGATGGCGCCGCGCCGGAAAGATCACCACGCCCGGGTCGCGGTGACGGCGGCGGAGTTCCTCAGCTCAGCGAAGCCGTTCAGCGTACATCCGTGCACGCCTGGGGGCTATCCGCGTGGGCCACTGGGGTGAATCGCGGGCCGATCCGGTACGGACGGGCGGCTTCCCGGTACAGATGCATGGGGGCGCTCCATCGCGCGCCCTCTTCCGATCGCCGGAGCGGCGCACATGTGCCGACCGGCGCGAAGGGAGCAAGACCCATGCGCAAACCATCGGTGGCCGCCGCGCTCGCGGCGGTAGCGCTGTGCGGTACGGCCGCACCCCACGCATTCGCCCAACAGCTCGCCGGCCAGGACAAAACGTTCCTGGTCCAGGTGCACCAGGGAAACCTCGCCGAGATCGCGGCGGGCCAGGACGCCGGCAGGCATGCCCGCAGCCAGTGCGTCAAGCAGGTCGGCGCCGTACTGGTACGCGACCACACCAAGCTGGACGCGGATGTGAAGGCACTGGCCGGCAAGCTGAACGTGCGGCTGCCCGCCTCCCCGTCCGCGCAGCAGCAGAAGCAACTGGCCGCCGTGCAGGCCAAGGCCGGAACGTCGGCCTACGACACGGCATGGCTCAAGGTGCAGGAAGCCGGACACCGCCAGACCCTCGCGCTGATCGACCAGGAGATCAAGACGGGGAAGAACAGCCAGGTCGTGGCCGCGGCACGCAACGCCCGTCCGGTCGTGGTGACGCACCTGAACATGGTCCGCCAAGGCACCTGCCGCATGCCCGCTCACAGCGGCTGACCGGGCCCGGCCGGCAGTGAGCCGACCGCAGGGGAAACCGACACCACAGCGGTAGGCACCGCTGGCCCGGCCGGTAGCGGACTGTCCGCCGCCGGCCGGGTCGGTGCCGTGTGGAGGGTTTTCAGGAAACCCGGGAACGGTCTGCCACCTGGCCGGCCTGTTCGACGTGTGAAGTCTTGGAGCGCCGACATGCGCACTCCCCCGACATGAACGGCAAATGAGTAGCAAACTGAAACTGATTCGACCGTAGGGCATGATGGTCTCAGTTCGCAACTCATCGGGAGGTGTCATGCCACGCCCCTCCACGGCCGCCCCGAAGCCCGCCTGGACGGATCCGGACTGCCCCGTGGCCCGCACGCTCGACCTCGTCGGTGACCGGTGGAGCCTCCTGGTCATCCGGGACGCGATGGACGGGGCGCGGTCCTTCACCGAGTTCCAGCGACGGACCGGCGTCGCGCGCAACATCCTCACCGACCGCCTGCGCAAGCTCATCGCCCACGGGGTCCTCGCCCAGGAGCCCGCGCCCTCGGGCCGCCGCCTGCGGTACGTGCTCACCGACGCCGGCCGCGACCTCTTCCCCGTTCTGCTCACCATGCGGCAGTGGGGAGAACGCCACGCCTTCGAGCCCGGCGAACCCCACTCGACACTGGTCGACGAGCACGGCGCCCGCGTGCCGGACCTCAAGCCGACCGGCGCCGACGGCGCCCCCGTCGACGCCGGCACCACTCACGTGCAGAAGACCGGGAATCACGTGCGGAATACCGAGGGCGCCTCGTCGCGCCCCGTGAAGTAGGTGGCGCTTCCTGGAGTCCGCCGGCAGCGGGCCGGGGGCACCCCTGCCGGGGCGGTGGCCCCCCGGTGAGCCGCACACGCAGGCGCGAACTCCGGCAGGCGAGGTCATGTCCGCCGGGTCTGGCGGTCAGGGTTTCACCAGAACTGGCGGAGGTTGAAGCTCCGCAGGGAGACGTGGCTCGCGGGCTCGGCCGAACTCCTGGCGTAGAGCAGCGGCATGGCCGTCCGGGGCGTACCGTACGCGGCGTTCCACGCCAGCCACTGGTACGCGTCCCAACCGCGCTCCATGCCGATTCCCACGCCGTTCTTCGCCAGCGTAGTCAGGGCCAGGCGGTGGTGGAAGGCGACGTCGTACCGGGCCTTGACCTGAAGCGGTTGCCGCTGGTGCCGGTCGAACCACTGGAGCGCCGAGACACCGCGCTCGCTGGGTTCGTCGGAGTCCTTGTGCAGCCTGAGCAGGCGGTCGACGTCGAGCGGCTCGTCCGTCATGAACCGTGCCATCTTGCCCTTCGCCGACCCGACGGCCGAGTCCAGTGCCCCTCCGCTTCGCCATCGCGGGTCGGCGGGCGCACCGGACCAGTCGGGGCCGAACACCTCGTCCATGTCGCGCTCGACCAGCTCGCTGAAGGGATCGAGCGGTGAGAAGCGGAATTCCGTGTCCGAGACGGCGTTGTGCCGCGCCAGCACCGACCGGATGTCCTCCGCGTGCTGATCGAGGATGCGCAGCAGGTCCTCCACCCTCCCTTCGTTCGCGTAGCGCGTGAAGACGAGGGAGTTCACCGTGCTCGCGGCCCGGTCGGTCGCCGTCTGCTGGGACACGTTGACCGTGCGTCTCCCGGCGAGCGAGTTGTCCAGCAGCGCCGCGACGAACGCCACCATGCGGCCGGCGCCCGTCGGGCTGACGTGCTCGGGGAGAACCGGGTCGCTCACACCGGCCCGGTGTGCGCACAGCCCGATCTCGACGTCGAGGGCCGGCCTGTCCTCCAGCAGCGCCGAGAGGAACCGCGCTCCGTCCAGGTAACGGTTCGACTCGGGGTTGAACGTCTCGCTCCGCCGGCTGAAGCGGAACCCGGCGATCATGGTGGGGACCAGTGCCAGCATGCGCGGCACGGTGAGGGTGCTCCGGTCGGCCTTCGGGAGCCGGTCCAGGAGCTCTCTCGCCTTGATGATCTCCTGCCGCGTGGCGGCCTGACCGCTCCCGGCGTAGATCGTCGCGGCGATCGCCGTCTCCCACCGGCGGGGCCGCTTGAGCGCCAGCGGATGGATGTCCGCCATCGCGTCCGGGGAGGGAAGCTCGAGGCCGACCGGCTCCGCGTCCCCGCGGACGCGGCACAGCTCCGCCAGCTCCCGCACGTCGATCTTCGCACCGTTGTAGCGGCTGAGCCTCTGGGACCGCGAATAGTCCCAGAACGTCACCTCATCGGCCATCACTTCGTTCTTTCCGCTCGTCGTCTCGTTCGGATGCCCGCCGTCCCCGCAGACCGGGCGCGGCCGCGGTCGGTCGTGCTCAGTGCCCGGCTCCGTGTCCGTCCGGGACGACCCGGCCGACGGCGCGGCGGACAGCGGCCAGCGCGCCGGTGGCCACCGCCGACCCGGTGGCCAGCAGGGCCCACGGCCACCAGGGGCCCAGCGCCAGCGCCCCGGTCAGGACCGACGGGGCGATCGCGGAGCCGACTCCCCAGGACAGCTGGTGCAGGCCCAGGTGCCGGCCGGGTCTCTCCTCGGGAGCCATGCGGACGGCGACGGCGTCGCTGGTGGGGGCGTGGAGCAGTTCCGCCGACGTGAACACCAGCACGGCGACCGCGAGCAGCGGGAGGACCGCCGTCCCCGGCAGCCCGCTCGCCGCGCCGAACAGTACGGCCGCCGCACACCACAGCACGGCCGCCCACTGAAGTGTGCGCAGGTACTCGCGCCGCTCCAGGTACCGCACCACCAGGGTCTGACCGGCCGTCACCAGCACGGTGTTCAGGGCGAACACCGCGCCGACGACCCAGGAGGGCTGGTGGAGCATCTGGACGACGTAGAGCGGCACGAGCACCGGGAGCGCCACGCAGACCAGCACGAGCAGCGTGTTGGCCGCCACCATCGTGACGTACGCGCGGTCGGGCCGGGGCGCGGCCGGACGGGGCCCGGCCACGGGACGGGTCCCGGGCGCGGCCGGCGCCGGGCCCTCGGACGGGCGCCGGGCGGTGACCAGCAGGGGGATGAGCAACACCGTGGCGAGGACGTAGCTGACGGCGTTCCCGGCCATGACCAGCCGCAGGCCGGTGAGGCCCCACCCGGCCAGGAATCCCGCCGCGAGCCCGCCGGCCGCCAGCCCGATGTTGCGCAGGGTGCGTTCGAGGCCGTACCAGCGGATCAACTCGCCGGGTCGGCACCGACGGGCGAGGAACGCCCGGTTGGCCGGCCAGAACAGGTTGTCCCCCAGCGCCGCGAGCGTGGCCATCACCAGCACCGCCGGCGGTGAGCCGGCCGTCAGGTAGCCGAGGAACGCCGTCGCGCGCAGCACGTGGGCCGCCTGGACGACCCGGCCCGGGCCCCACCGGTCGAGCAGCGGCCCGGACAGCGGTCCCGCTGCCAGCGCGATGGCCCCGGCCACCGTCAGAAGCGTTCCGGCGGTGGCCGCCGTCATACGGTCCTGCCGGGTGAGGTAGAGCAGCAGGAAGGGCACGGCCAGGCCGCTGCCCGTGCTGTCGACCACCACGGCGGCGAGCAGGAGCCGCTGACCGCCGAGCCGGGGCAGACCGAGCACCGTGCTCAGCCGTCCCGGCCGCGGCGGCGCCGACGGTGCGGTGCTCATCGCTGCGCGACCTCCCGGCGCCGGCGCAGCGGACCGGCCGACGGCACTGCGTCGCGGTACGGGTACACCGCGATCGCTACCGGGGCGACGAAGCCGTCGGCCCGGCCGGACCGTTGTCCGCCGGATCGCCCTCCGCAGAGCTGTTGCCCGCTGTTCCGTTGCCGGCCGGTCGGTTGCCCTGCGGTCCGTTCTCCGTGGGCCCGGCGGGCCGTCCGGCCGGCGGTGGAGCGGTCCCGTGGGCCGGCGGTGCGGGCCGGCCGGTGAGGGCCGCTGTGTGCCGCGCCCGTCACAGCGCCGCCATGGCGTTGCCGAGGTAGTTGGGCAGCCGTACCAACCGGCCCCAGAGTTCGTCCAGGTCCACGGGGTAGCTCTCCCGGTAGCGCCGGGTCACGGCCTCCACCTCGGCCCAGGTGCGCGGCATCCGGCCGTCGTTGTAGCGGGGCGCCAGCTGCTCGTACAGCTTGGTGCCGGGACGCAGGAACAGCTGGTTGAGCCCGAAGTAGCCGGGCAGGTTCGCCGCCCATTCCAGCAGCTCACCGTTCTGGCAGGCGGTGTCGTCGGGCAGCCCGATGAGGAGGAAGGCGAACGGGGTGATCCCGGCGTCCTGGAGCTTGCGCACCGCCGCGTTGGTCACGCCGGGCTTGACGCGCTTGCCCACCGGTGTGTCGGCGATCCCCGGGGACTCGGCGCCGAGCCACATGCCCTTGCAGCCGGCCGCCGCCCACTGCTCCACGTCCGTGCGCAGCACCACCTCGGCCCGGCTCTGGCCCGTCCAGCCGAGGCCCTGCCCGGTCAGGCCCTGGCACAGGTCCTTGTAGAAGGTGGGGTGGAGCCCGAAGACGTAGTCGAGGAAGAACACGAAGTCGACGCCCCGTTCCCGCATGGCCGCGATCTCGGCCAGGGTGCGCTCCACGGGCTGCGGGCGCATGCGGGTGCCGAACGGCAGATGGCAGAAGGTGCACCCGTAGGTGCAGCCGCGCACGCCCAGCACCATGCCGCACGAGCCGCGGCGCACCTGTCCGTCCATGAACACCTCGGCGGTGTACGAGGTGAGGTCGAACAGGTCGTAGGCGGGCAACGGCCAGTCCTCTGCCGCGAGTTGCGGGTAGCTGTCCACCAGGGGCAGCACCGGCAGCCCGGGCCGGCCGGCGACCAGGTCGCGCACCGCCTGCACGGCGGCGGAGTCGGCCTCGCCGCGCGCGACGAAGTCGGCTCCCAGTTCGCCGCGGGTGGCCTCGGGCAGGTGGGTGGCGTGCGGTCCGCAGGCGAGCACCGTCGCCTGCGGCCACTGCCGGCGGACCTGGTCCACCAGTGCCCGGACCGGATGCAGCACGAGCGGATAGCACTGCGCGCGGTCGGCGATGGCGGTGACGACGACCACGATGTCGGGGTCCGGGCCGGTGTCGGGCGGGGTGTCGGTGAGACGGTTGTCCCACACCGACACGCCGATGCCTTCGGCGCGCAGGGCGGCGCAGGCGTTGGCCACGTCGAGGGGGAGCTGGAGGAAGTCGCGCTCGAATTCGTCGTCGGGGATGGCGAAACAGACCTGGGTCATCGGGGACTCCCGGGCGAGGTCATGGGCGCGGGCGGCAGGTGCCTGGAGGGCGCGGGTGACGGACCCGGTCGTCCTCGGCTCCGCCGCGGTCGCGCCGGCGGGTGTGCTGGGGAAGCGGAGGTGAGTCGTGGTGCGGGGGGGCGCCGGCACCCCGGTGTGCGCGGACCCGTGGCCGGCCGGTGTACGGCGAAGGCGCCGGGCCGCCGGCCCCGGGCCGGTTCACGTGGCCTGCCGGGGCGGGTGGCCGGCGGTTACGGTGCCTTGGCGGCGGGCGCCCGGCCGCGCGGGCGGTGCGGCGGGCGGGCCGGGCCGCGGTGCTCGGCCGGCCAATGCCGGGGTCCGGCCCGTGAGCCGGTCCGCGCGCTCGCCCCGGCACCGGGACGGGTAGGCGGAGCCCCCGTGCGCCGAGGGGTTCACCGCCGCCGACGGGACCGCGTCGGCGGTGTCGAACTCCACGCCATCGTCTCCACCTCTTCTCGTCGTGGACGGGGCCTTCGGTCCGCGGCGACCGGCAGCCGGGAAGGCGGCCGGTGCCCCCTCCAGCGGAACGGGAACCGTACGGGACCGGCGTGCGAGAGGACCGCTCGCGCCGGGGCCGTCAGCGGCACCGCGAGCTTATGAAGGTCGTCCTCCGCAACCCCAGCCCCTACGGCCCCTACGACCCCCTGTTGCGCACCCGGGCGGGAGGACGCCCCCGGACGCGCCGACGAACCGAGCCGGGGTGGCGGGGCGTGAGGCAGGGGCCGGGGCGTGGGCCAGGGGCCGAGAGCCGTACAGCACACAGAGCCGTACAGCACACGGCGGTTCACCAACCGGCGCATACCGCCCGACGCCGGACGCACGCCGCGCACCAGCCGACCCGCGCCGCGCCCCCACCGCGACGCGCGCCGCATCCCGCCTGCGGGGTGGGGACACGAGGCGGGTTACGGCGTCGATACGCGGCGGGCATCCCTCCGCACCCCGGCACCCCCGTCACTTCGGCTCCCTCCCGCGCCGGATGAGCGGCAGGGGGTCGTAGGGGCCGTAGGGGCTGGGGATGCGGAGGGCGATCTTCATAGGCTCCCGGTGTGCGAGACGGCCCAGTGCGGCGTGGACGCGGCCCGACCGCAGGTCGTCTCCCCGCCCCTCCCGCCTCCGTGCTCGTCCTCGCGGGCCCCGCTCCGCCCGCCCGTTCCGTTCCCGCACAGTTCCCGCCCCGCGGCAGGAGGCACTGGCTGCCCCTCCCGGCGTCCTGGTCAGCACCGATCGATGGCCCGATCCACGACGAGAAGAGGTTGAGACGATGGCTTTTCCGGACAGCGAGTCCCTGGGTGTCGTGGTGCAGGACAGCACGGCGGCGTATCCCGGTTCAGGCCGGTACGAGATCCTCGACGGCCGCATGACGCTTCAGGACGTGGACGAGACCGTCCGCTCGGTACTGCGCGGCGAGGGCGTGCCACTCGGGGAACCCGTGGAGCGGGAGCCCGGCGGTCTCCTGTTCGAACTGGACGGCACTCCCGTGCAGTTGCGCAGCCGGCCGGTCGCCGACGCGGCCCCGGACACCCTGGACCCCGTCGATCCCCCGGCCGGCCGCACGCAGGTGCTGCTCACCGCCGCCGGACCGCTCTCCGGGCGGGCCGAGGTCGTCTTCGACCGTCTCATCGAGGCGCTGACCTTGCGCGGCCGGTGCTACACCGACGCGGAGATCGAGACGATCGTGGGCGGTATGCCGCTGGTCGCCCGCTACGCCGACGAGGAACCCGCCTTCCGTGACTGGGCGCTGATCTTCCGCGACCACTACGTGGAGAACAGCGTGGGCTTCCTGCTCGGCATGGAGCGGGCCGGCATGGACCCACGGTGGATCTTCGCGCTGTCCAAGGGCGACCGGACCGAGCACCGCGACCGTGTCCACGCCTGGTTCCTGCACCGCGGCTACCGGAGCGACACCCTGGACAACTCGGTGATCAACGGCTCGGCCGACACCGCGGCGCGTGCCTACGCCCTGGCCGTCAACGAGCGGGTGGACGACTTCGTCCGCCAGGCGCACGCGGCGGGCCGCAAGGTGCTGGTGATCGACGACGGCGGTCTGCTCGCGCAGGGGTACGGAGCCGACGGCGTTCTCGACGAACGCATCGACGGCGCCCTGGAACTGACCGTCAGCGGGCTGAAGCGCATCACGAACGCCCCCGGTGAACTGACCGTCCCGGTGCTGAACATGGCCCGTTCGCGGCTGAAGAGCATGCTCGGTTACAACGAGATAGCCGACTCCTGCGTACGCCGGCTGCGGGCCGTCCTGCCCGGTGAGAAGTTCATCGGCCGCCATGTACTGCTGCTGGGCTACGGCACGCTGGGGGGCCGGGTGGCACACGCGCTGCGCGCGCTGGGCTGCCGCGTCGCCGTGGTGGACACGGACATCCTGGCGCTGATCACGGCCGCCGAGCACGGGTACGAGACCTACACCAGCGCGGGCGAGGCGCTGGGCGCCCACGCCCCCTTCCTGATCATCGGCAACACCGGCGAGCTGGCGATCACCCACGACGATCTGCCGCTGCTGCCCGACGGCGTGTACCTCGCGGGCTTCGCCACGAAGGACTTCAGCTTGCTCAGCGAGGGCTTCGAGGGGCTGCGGTCCACGGCGATCCCCCACGTCGGCGTCCGCTACGCCCTGCCCACCGGCACCACGGCCACGCTGCTGGGCGACGGCCGCTCGCTCAACCTCTTCGAGTACGAGGGCATCGCCAACCGCGGTTACGACGCCTACCGGGCCGGCACCCTGATCGCCGCGAAGACGCTGTGCCGTGAGGCCGGTCTGCTCGGGCCCGGACTGCATCTGGAACCCGTGGACCGGGCGATCGACGACGCGGGGCTGTTCGCCGCCTACTACGAGGAGTACCTGGCCTCCGGCGCCCGCCGCCCCGCCGCCCCGGCCGCTCCCGCGGACACGACCCCGGTGGCCCGGTGAAGCCCCGCGTGTCCGGCACCCACGTCTGCGTGATCGGCTACGGGGCCGCGGGCCGGCTGCACCAACGGCTGCTGGGCGACCTCGGTTTCGACGTCAGCGTGGTCGATCCCGCCCCGGGCACCCCGCCCACCGGAATCCCGGTCTTCGACCGGGCCGAGCAGGCCGTCCGCCACCGGCCCGTCGACGTCTGGTCGGTGTGCTCGCCGACCGCCACCCACGTCGCGACGACGGCGGACGTGCTCGCCGTCGATCCCCGGGCCCGGCTGCTGGTGGAGAAGCCGCTGTGCCGTACCTGGGAGATTCCCGAGCTGACCTCTTTGCTGGACCGCCACCCCGAGGCCCGTCTGGTGGTCATGGACCAGTACCGGCACTCCCAGGCGATGGCCCTGCTGCGGACGTTGCGGCGGGAGCTGGCGCCCCGGCACGCGCTGCGGGCGGTCCGCGTCGGGTTCGGCAAGGACCGGCGGGCCGACATCGCGGCGGGCCGGTTCGTCGACCACGACTACGGCGTCTTCGGCTACGAGTGGCTGCACATGCTGGCCCTGGTGCGCGGCGCGCTGCCACCGGAGACGTACGACCGCTACATGGGCACCAGCCCGCGGGAGTGCGGTCTGCGGGTGGCGACCGATCCGGAACTGACCAGCACCGCCGCCCACGAGCAGGCCGTGGCCGACGGGGTGGACGTGGAGCTGTACTCCACCATCGTCGGCCCCGATCCGTCCGGGCCGGTGGCCGTGCCGGCGTGGTTCGACCTGCCCGCCGCGGCCGGGGAGAGCAGGCAGCGCCATGTCGAAGTGCTCGCCGGGCCCGTGCGCTTCGGGCTGGATCTGGACCCGGTGACCCTGCCGCGCGGCACCCGGCTGCCGCGCAACACCCACCGGCTCGCCGTGGAGGGTCCGGACCTGCGACGCGAGTGGCTGATCCACGACTCGCCCCTGGACAACGCCCTGCGCTGGGCGGTCGCCACGCTGCTGTCGCCCGCCGGTCCGCCCGGCCTCGACCTGCGCGGCGTGGCGCGGATCGGCCTGCTGGCCGAGACCGCCCATCCCGCCGGCCGGCGGCCCCCCGCCGTACACGACACCGCCCGCCCCGCTCCCCGGCCGCCGTCCGTCCGGACGTGACACCGCTCGTCCACGGGCTCCGCCCGAAGCTGGTCGCGCACACGGGCCGTCCCGGCGGCCCGTTCCCGTGCGCGTCCGCCAGGTGACGCCCGCCGTTCCCTGTGGCCGGTCCTCCGGCCGGGTCCCGTCGGGGCTCGGCCGGCACCTCGCCGTACGACGGTCCCGCTCGGGGCCCGCGACGGTACGGCGCGCGGGACCGGCCGGGGCCCGGCGTACGTGACCCGGCCGCCGCCGGGCGGAGCACCCGGCCGACCGCGAGAACCGGGAGTGCCGTCCCACCACGCTCCCGCTCCCCCACCACCCGGCCTGCGTTGTGGCCCCGACTGGATGAGAGGTTCCCTTGCTGACGTTCGGAGTGATCGGCTGCGGGTCGATCGGCGGTTTCCTGGCCCGGCTGCTGACCCGTGAGGACGAGGAACTGGCCGGCCGGGCACGGCTGGCCGCGGTCGCCGGCCGGGATCCGGCGCGTGCCGGGGCGCTGGCGGCCGAGGTGGGGTGCCCGGCGACCGGCGTGGCGGAACTGCTGGCCCGGCGGGACGTGGACGCCGTACTCGTGTGCACGCCGAGCGGCACCCACGCGGGGCTGGCCGAGGCGGCACTGCGTGCCGGCAAGCACGTGCTGGTGGAGAAGCCCGTCGATGTGACGCCGCAGGCCGCCGACCACCTGATCACCGTGGCCCGGCAGACGGGACGGACGCTCGGCGTGGTGTCCCAGCACCGCTTCGACCCCGCCGCCCGGCTGGCCCGTACGGCGATCGAATCCGGGCGGCTGGGCCGGGTCACCTCCGTCATGACGGAGCTGTCCTGGTGGCGCGGTCCGCGGTACTACGCCTCCGGCACCTGGCGCGGCACCCCCGACCTGGACGGCGGCGGAGCGTTGATGAACCAGGCGATCCACGCGGTGGACCTGGTGCAGTGGCTGGCCGGACCGGTGGTGGAGGTGGCCGCGCACACCGCGCGGCTGGCCCACCCCGGCATCGAGGTGGAGGACCTGGCGACGGCCAGTCTGCGGTTCGCGAACGGCGCGCTGGGCACCTTGCTCGCCACCACGGCCGCCTACCCGGGGCGTACCGCCCGGACCGCGGTGAACGGGGACCGGGGCTCCGTCGTCATCGACGACGACGAACTCGCCTACCTGCACCTCGCCCGGGAAGGCGAGGACGCGCCCGCGTACGGGGCCTTCGGCGCCGCCGACCAGTCCGCCGAGTACGCGGCGTCGCTGGTGCGCGACCGCACCCGGGACAGCGGCGGCCTGCTGTACCAGCCGCACCGCGATCAGCTCCTGGACTTCTGCGACGCGGTGCGCGAGGGGCGCCCCCCACTGGTGGACGGCGTGGCCGGACGGCAGGCGGTGGCCGTGGTGACGGCGGTCTACGCGTCCGCCAGGACCGGCCTCCCGCAGCGGGTGGACGCCGGAGGGGTCGCGGAACAGACGGGAGTGCGACGACAGCTCCTGTAAAGCCCGCCCTTCGCCGGCCGGCCCTCCCGTTCCTTGACGGAAGTCAAAAAGATCACAAAATACCGAGCGTGATCGGGTGCCTCACCCGGCCTGACCTACACTCGATCATCGACGGACGGGGGGCCACTCGTCGCGCCGGAATGCAAGGACCGGGCGGCGCCGTGCACGCGAACAGGGCGGTGCCATGCGCAGGGAAAACTGCGACTTATGTTCCACGCCGTTCGGTGACCTCCTCCGGGAGGCCGGACTGCGCAGTGGCGTCCTTGTTCTGCAAGGGGGCCCAGGGACTGGAAAAACGTTTTTTCTGGAAGAGATGAAAAGGCGCGCCCGGGCATCCGGTTCGTTGTGCCTGTACGCCACCGGATTCCGCGAGGAACGCGACGTACCCTTTTCGGTCGTCGAACAGTTCCTGCACGTTCCGGGAATTCCCGAGAGCATACGGTCGGCCGTGCGGCAACTCGTCAAGGGCGCGGCGCCCGCCACGCCGTCCGGCTCCGCCACCGCACACCTCTTGCGTGACCTCGTCTCCACTCTGGTCGCGGCGGCCAGGAACGGCGGAATCCTCGTCCTCGTCGACGACGCCCAGTACACGGACCCGGCCTCGCAGGCCTGTCTGCTCTATCTCGCCCGCCGCGCCCAGTCCCACGACATCACCTTCGTGGTGGCCTATCCACATGTCCTCCGCGAAGGCGTCCGCGCCCACCTGGAGTTCGTCGGAATCCCCGGCGCCCGCCTCATCGAGGCCGCCGGCCTGCGGGAGCAGGAGGTCCGGGAGCTGCTGGAGAACGGGCTCGGTGCCGAAGCGGCCGCCCGGCTGGCCGCGCCGGTCCACCGGATCAGCGGCGGCAACCCGGCCCTGGCCACCGCGCTCGTCCGCGACCTGCTCCTGGCCGGAACCGCCGCTCCCGAGGCGTCCGTCCCGGTCGGCGACGCCTTCCGGACCGCCTACCTCGCCTGCCTGGTCCGCCACCCGAACCTCGCGCAGACCGTCCAGGCCCTCGCCGTGCTGGGTGACGCCGCGACTCCCGCACGAGTCGCCCACCTGCTGGAGTGCACCATCAAGGAGGCCGGGCAGCACATCGCGGAACTCGAACGCGCGGGTCTGCTGGGCGACGACGGCTTCCGGCATCCGGCCGTCCCGGGCGCCGTCCTCGGCATGCTCGACGCGGAACTGCCGGCCCTGCACCGGCGGGCCGCCGAGCTGCTGTTCACGGAGGGCGCACCGGCGCTCGCCGTCGCCCGGCACCTGGTGGCCGCGGACGAACCGCCCGCCCCGTCCCGGGTGCGGGTGCTGCGGCACGCCTCGCAGCAGCTCGTCCGGGCCGGGCGGGCGGACGAGGCGCTCGCCTGCCTCCGCCTGGCCGACCGGGCCGACCTCGACGAAGGAGAGCGCGGCAAGGTCACGTCCGCGCTGGTCGACGCGGTGTGCCGCGTCAATCCCCTGGCGGCGGAGCCGGAGGTGCGCCGGCTGCTGGCCGCGGCGCGCGCGGGGCGGGCCGACTGCCGCGCGCTGCGGCTCCTCGTCATCTGGTTCCTCTGGTTCGGCTGCCACGACCAGGCACGGGAGGTGATGGCCCTGCTGGTCGCGACTTGCGAGCCGTCCCACGCACACGACGGTGCGCAGGGCTTCCGCGCGCTGATCGGCTGCCTGTGGCCGGAGTTGCTCGACGATACGGCGGTGCGTCTCTACTTGTGCACCGCCCGGGACGTCACCGCACCCGCCCGGTACGGCGCGACGGCGACGCCTCCGTTGCCCGCCGCGTCCGCCGGCTCCGCCCGCCGGCGACTTCCGACGCCCGTGACCAGCGTCGACGGAGCTGACAACGATGCCGCGGGGCGGCGCCCCCCGCCGGGGGTCATGGACTCCCAGCGGTTCTGGGAACTGGATCTCGCGACCGTACTGGAGCTGATGCAGAAGGGCGAGACGGCACTCGCCGGCCGGCTCTGCGAGGAGCAGTGGCAGCGCCTCTCCGGGCAGGAACCGCCGGCCCGGCGGGCGTTCCAGGCCGGTCTGCGCGCCCACATCCGGTGGAACCTGGGAGACCTGCGCACGGCCGCGGCCTGTGCCGCCTCCGCCCTGGACCAGCTGCCGGACCACAGCTGGGGCGTCGCGGTCGGCATGCCCCTGTCGGTCCTGATCGCCGCGCACACCCTCATGGGCGATCCGGGACAGGCGGCCCGGTACCTGGAGCGTCCGGTCCCCGACGAGATGTGGGACTCGTCCTTCGGCCCGCTGTACCGGATCGCCCGCGGATGCTATCTGCTGGAGACGGGCCGCCCGCGCGCGGCGCTGAACGAGTTCCTCGCGTGCCCCGCGTCCGGCGAGGCCCTCCAGGCGAACGCCCTCGGCCCTCTGGGCCGGCGCGCCTATGCCGCGGAGGCCTACCTGGCCCTCGGCGAGCCTGAGCGGGCCCGGCGGATGGCCATCGCGGAACTCATGCAGGACCACCGGCCGGTCGACGCCCGCGGCCGGGCCCTGCTGGTCCTGGCCGCCGTCGACGGGCCGGAGCGGCGCAGGCATCACCTGGAGGAGGCGGAGCGGGTCCTGCGCGCGGCGGGCAGCAGGCTCTCGCTCGCCCGTGCCCTCGCCCACCTCAGCCAGGCCGACCTGGCGGACGGTCATACCCGTACCGCGCGGGCACGCTGGAGGGAGGCGCTGAGCCTGGCCACCGAATGCGGCGCGCCCCACCTGCTACGCCACCTCGCGACCCCGCACGACGAGCCCTCGCCGGCGGCCGAGCCCTTCCCGGCGGAGCACGGCCGCCCGGCGCGAGCCGGTGTCCCGCCGACGGTCACCGTCGCCGTCGGCGGTCTGACGGAGGCCGAGTGGCGGGTGGCCTCGCTGGCCGCGTCAGGCAGGTCGAACCGGCAGATCGCCACCCAGCTGTACATCACGGTGAGCACCGTGGAGCAGCACCTGACCCGCGTGTACCGCAAGCTCTCCGTACGGCGCCGGTCGGACCTGGCCGACCTGCTGGGGCTCCAGCCGCAGGCGGGGGAACCGGGCCGTTCCGCTCCCCACCCGGCCCGACCCGAGCACGGCTCCGCGCCCGGCGTGCCGGCCCCGCCGACCGGCACGCAGCCCTCCCGCGAGGACGACCGACGGGCCAGGGGCACCCGGCGTACGCGAACCGCGCACACGACGGCGTCCCGTGCGGGAACGTGACCGGCCGTTCGGACAGACGGTGCCCCGCCCGGCCCGGCCCGCACGAGGCGCTCCGGAACCTTTTCCGACGGCGCCCGTGCGGCGGCGGCTAGGCGAACCGTGTCCGACCGGTGGAACATGGGCAGCGGCTGACCGGGCCGGTTCCATACACTCCCCGGCCGCCTGGAAGGCACCAGGACCGCGCCGACGGCCCCCTCCGGCCGCGGCCGCACGCACCAGGCCCCGCTGGGCTCGGCTCGGCTCGATGGCGCGGTTCCTCGAAGCCGCCCGGTCCGAACGACGGAGCCTAGGCGCTGCGGGGCCGGCGGCCCGCTGTCTTCTTCGCGGCCGACTTCTTCGCCGGGGTCTTCTTGGCCGGCTGTTTCTTCGCGGCGGCCTTCTTCGGCTGCGGCAGCTCGTGCACCTCGGCCGGGCCGGCGTGTTCCCCTCGGGATGCCTTCGCCTTGGACACCGATTCCTGCAGCGCGGCCATGAGGTCCAGTACCGCGGCCGGCTCTTCCGGTGCGGGCGCCTCCGGCAGCGGCTTGGCCTCCCGTTTCGCCTCGATGAGCTGCGCGATGGCCTCGGTGTAGCGGTCCTGGAACTCGGGGCCTTCCAGTTCGTCCACCGTCATGGTGTCCATGAGCGCCAGTGCGCCCTCGATCTCCGCCTCGGACACCTCGGTCGGCGGCGGGAGCAGCTCGGTGGGGTCGCGGATCTCGTCGGGCCAGCGCATGGCGTGCAGGACCAGGACGTCGTCGCGCACCCGCAGCAGGCCCAGTCTCTCGCGGCCCGACCAGGCGTACTTGGCGACGGCCACCTTCGACGACCGTGACAGGGCCTTGACCAGGAGCTTGTACGGCTTGGCCGCGACCTGGCCGGCGGGCTGGAGATAGTAGCCGTCGGCGATGCGGATCGGGTCGACCGACTCCAGGGGGACGAACGCGTCGATCTCGATCGCCCTGGCGGTCGGCAGGGGCAGGTTGCCGAGGTCCTCGTCGGTGATCGGGATGACCTGCGTCCTGGTCAGCTCGTATCCCTTGCCGATCTCGTCCTGGGAGACCTCGCGGTCCTCCAGCTCGCACACCTTGCGGTAGCGGACCCGTCCCTGGTCGGGCAGGTGGTACTGGTGGAAGTGGATGCTGTGGTCCTCGGTGGCGCTGACCACCTGGATCGGCACCGTGACCAGGCCGAAGGAGATCGCGCCGGACCAGATCGCTCGGGGCATGGCACACCTTTCCTGCTCACCCCGAGCACCTTCAGCCTAGGGACATCACCGGCGGCCCGCATGTGTCCGCGCGGCCGCGCGCACCGCCCGCGGGGACGCGCGACGGAGCGGGCCGGTGCACGGCACGCCGTGCGGGAACCGGACCCGGGCCGCTGCTGCGTCGGCAGTACCCTCGCGCAGCCCGGTGTCCGGCGGATCTCAGGCGGACGGCACCAGGGAGAAGACCACCCGCTTGCCGGTGGTGGTGTTCTGCCGCTCGTTGAGCGCCCACAGGCGCCCGGACGACGGGGCGTAGGAGAGGTTCTGGGTCAGCGGCGGGGCGTGGGTGAGGACGTGGGGCGCGGCGCCCGGCAGGGCCCGGTGGATGCAGTACGGCACGTCGGAGTCGGTGGTGCCCGCCGTCTCGGGGCACTCGCCGCTGAAGTAGTAGTAGGTGCCGTCCGTGGCGGCTCCCTGCACCTTCCAGATCGGCACGGTGTAGGCACCGGTCGCCGTGACCGTCCCGGTGTAGTCGTTGTCGGTGTCGGTGTCCGGGAGCGCCGTGTTCGCGTTCAGGGGCCAGCGGATCAGCGGTCCGCCGCCCTTGGTGGCGATCTGCGAGGTGACCAGGGCGTCCGGTGAGGACGTCCGGTCCAGGCTGAGCGAGGTCAGGCACGGCCGTGTGGCGTCACAGGGGTCACCCGTGTCGCCGCTGAAGTAGACGCCGACCATGGGCAGCGCCCAGTTGTGGTAGCGGGCCGAGGACGTGCCGATGCCCAGGATGCCGACCTGGTCGGTGGAGGTGTCGCTCATCTTCCACAGGTGCCGCAGGTCGTAGACCTGTATCTGGTGCCCGGTGGCGACGAAGAGCTTGTTGCCGTACCAGGTGACACCGTCCGCATGGCCGCTCAGCACGTCCGTCCCGGACCGGTCGCCGGCCCCGCCCACCGGGCGGAACGTGGAGCCGCTGCCGGTGGAGTACGGGTCGACCAGCAGCACGTGCTGGTAGGTGACCGACGTGCCGGTCGACTCCGCGATGGTGATCCGGGCGTAGTCGTTGTCGGTGTAGTGCCACGAGGCTATGTAGAGGTAGTGGCCGTTCCAGGTGCCGCTCGGCTGGGCGTCGTGCGAACCGGTCAGTCCCTGGGGCGTCCAGACGGCGGAGGTGTCGTCGGCCTGGTCCCAGCAGAAGCCGTCGTACTTCAGTGAGCCGTCGAGGCTGGTGTTGTGGCACAGTGCCGCCCGTCCGGCGTGACCGCCGTCGGCGAGCACCTGGTCGGGCGAGGTGCGCACCGAGACGCTCCCCGATGCCTCGATCTGCCGGATCGCGGCGCCGCGGTTCGTGAAGTCACCCGCCCGCATGGTGAACCCGCTGGGGTCGATCGGGGCCAGGGCGGAGGTGGCTGCCGCCGGATGAGCCACGGACAGGGTGACCGCCGAGAGCAGCAGGGCCAGGAACGCGCCGACCGCCCCGATCCAGCGGTGGGGTGTCCCATACAGGATTCTGTTCCTGCGCGCTGACGCTACATCAGCAACCGCCGCCTGCAGAGGGGGTGGGCTGCCGGCCGGTCCGCGCGCCTGCGTCCACGACCGCCGGACGCCACCGCCCCCCGCGTTCCGCTCCTCCAGCGGGGTTCGCGGGTGACGACGCGGTCGGGTCAGGCTCGCGGATCGATCCCCCGTAGGGCGATGAGCGGCGGGAATAGACCGCGTGGATGCCGGTCATCCACAGAATCGATTTCCCCGATCTTGGGCAGCGGGTCCAGATTGGTCCCACCGCAATCAGGAGGACATGTCCGTGAAACCTGAACCCTCGTCCGCGCTCTTCGCAGGACCGTTCGGCCTCGCCACCCTCTCCGCCCCGGACGGGCCGCCGTTCCCCGCTCTCGTCACCCCCGACGGCCGTGCCGTCGACCTGCGGCACGTCTTCGGCGACGACCGGCTGATCACCCTGGACGTGCTGGACCGCTGGGAGACGGCACTGCCGCGGCTGCGCGCGCTCGCGGCCGCCGCCGGCCCGGCCCGCGCGGCCGTCACGGACTTCCGTGTGCACGCGCCGGTGACGCCGCGGCAGGTGTTCCAGTCGGGCGCGAACTACCGGCAGCACGTCATCGACCTGCACGTCGCCCACCGTGCTCCCGGCGACGACCGGCCGGAGAGCGAGCGGCGCGCGGAGGCCGCCGAGATCATGGACCGGCGGGCCGCCGAGGACCTGCCGTACGTCTTCACCGGCCTGCCCACCTCGATCACCGGCCCGTACGACGACGTCGTCCTGCCCGCCTGGGCGGAACAGCCTGACTGGGAACTGGAGCTGGCCGTCGTGATCGGCAAGCCGGGCTACCGGGTGCCGGTGCGGGACGCGCCGGAGTACATCGCCGGCTACACGATCGCCAACGACCTGACCGACCGGGCCACCGTCTTCCGCCGGGACATGCCGCAGATCGGCACCGACTGGCTGCGCAGCAAGAACGCCCCCGGGTTCACCCCGCTCGGCCCCTGGATCGTCCCGTCCGAGTCCGTCGCGGACCCCGACGACCTTCGCGTCCTGCTCAAGCTCAACGGCGAGACCATGCAGGACGAGTCGACCAAGGACATGATCTTCAAGGTCGCGCGGATGGTGTCGTACGTCTCGCAGACCGCCCGTCTGCTCCCCGGCGATCTGGTGCTGACCGGCAGTCCGGCCGGCAACGGCATGCACTGGGGGCGGCTGCTGCGCGACGGCGACGTCATGGAGGGCACGGTCACCGGTCTCGGGGTCCAGCGCACCCGTTGTGTCGCGGAGGGCGCCGCGTGAACCGCCACGACCCCGCGGGCGCGATCGCCGAGGCCGCCAAGGCGTACTCCAACTGGGGCCGTTGGGGCGAGGACGACCGGCTCGGGACCCTCAACTTCCTGGACGAGGCCAAGCGCCGTGCCGGTGCGGCGCTGGTGCGGCGGGGCGTCAGCTTCTCGCTGTCCCAGTCCTTCGACATGAACGGCCCGCAGAAGGGCTGGCGCCGGCGCACCAACCCGGTGCACACCATGCTGGACACCGGGACCGACGCCGCCCTCGGCGTCCAGGGCTTCCCGCACGGCATCGGCGGCGCGGACGACGTGATCGCGATGCCACTCCAGTGCTCGACCCAGTGGGACGGGCTCGGGCACATCTTCGACCGCGGCAAGGCGTGGAACGGGCGGGCGGCCGAGAAGGTCGTCACCTCCGACGGCGACCTCGTCACCGGCATCGAGCACATGGCACCGTACGTCGCGGGCCGGGGCGTGCTGCTGGACGTCGGCCGGGTGACCGGCACCGGCGGGGAGCTGCCGGACGGCTTCGCGATCACCGAGGAGCACCTGGGGGCGACGGCCGAGGCGCACGGGGTGGCCGTCGGCCGGGGTGACATCGTGCTGGTGCGCACCGGGCAGCTGGCCCGGGCCCGCCGCGACGGCTGGGGCGACTACGCCGGCGGGCCCGCGCCCGGGCTGTCGTTCACCACGGCGGGCTGGCTGCACTCGACCGAGATCGCCGCGATCGCCACGGACACCTGGGGGTTCGAGGTCCGCCCGAACGAGTTCGAGCACGCCTTCCAGCCGCTGCACCAGGTCGCCATCCCGAACATCGGGCTGCTGATCGGTGAGATGTGGGACCTGGACGCACTGGCCGAGGACTGTGCGCGCGACGGCGTGTACGAGTTCTGGCTCACCGCCGCACCGCTCCCCATCACCGGCGCGGTCGGCTCCCCCGTCAACCCGGTCGCCGTGAAGTAACGTACGGAACAAGGGAGTTCCCTCATGAGCACAGCCCGCACGGCACTGGTGATCGGTGGTGGCGCCGCAGGCAACGCCACGACGGTCTTCCTGCGTCGCGCCGGCCTCACGGTGGACCTGGTCGAGGCGAAGGACGACTGGAACGCCACCGCCGGCTCCGGCATCACCCTCCAGGGCAACGCCCTGCGCGTCCTGCGCGAACTCGGCGTCTGGGAACGGGTGAAGGCGTCCGGCTTCGGTTTCGGCTCCGTCGGCATCACCGCCCCCGACGGCACGGTCCTGCACGTCGCCCGGGACCTGCGCACCGGCGGCGACGATCTGCCCGCCACGGTCGGCATGCAGCGTCCGCGGCTCCAGCGCATCCTGATCGACGCCGTACGTGCCAGCGGCGCCACGGTGCGGCTCGGGACGACCGCCGAGATCCTCGGCCAGGACGCGGACGGGGTCTCGATACGGTTCTCCGACGGCGGTGAGGGCCGGTACGACCTGGTCATCGCCGCCGACGGCGTCGGTTCCCCGACCCGCGCGGCGATCGGGATCGGCGACAAGCCGGAGCCGACCGGCATGGCCATCTGGCGGGTCGCCGCCCCGCGCCCGGCCGGAGTGGTCCGCACCGACCTCGCCTACGGCGGCCCGGCCTACATCGCCGGGTACTGCCCCACCAGCGACACCACCCTGTACGCGTACGTCGTCGAGGCCAACCGCGACCGCGCCGCCATCCCGCCGCAGACGTACGCCGAGGAGATGCGCCGCCTGGCCTCCGCCTACGGGGGCCACTGGCCGAAGATCACCGCACACATCACCGACCCGGCGAAGGTGAACTACACGTGGTTCGACCGGCTGCTGGTGGAGGGCTCCTGGCACCGCGGCCGAGTGGTGCTGGCCGGCGACGCCGCGCACTGCTGCCCGCCCACCCTCGCGCAGGGCGCGGCCCTGTCCCTGGAGGACGCCTGGGTGCTCACCCAGTTGCTGACTGCCTCCGACACCTGGGACGACGCCCTTTTCCAGGCGTACTACGAGCGGCGTACGGCCCGTGTCCGCCCGGTCGTGGAGGCGTCCGTGCGGATCGGGCAGTGGCAGCTCGACGGCGTCCGGGACGCGGACGTCCCCGGCCTGATGGGCCGCACGATGACGATGCTGCGGGAGCTGCCGTGAGCACGCCCACCATCGACGTCCACGCCCATGTGCTGCTCCCCGAGGTCGAGGCCCTGGTCGCCGGCCTGCCGGGGCTGGCGGAAGCGAAGGCGCTGGACGCCCGGCGCAATGGTCCGGCGGCACTCGCCGTGAGCGGCCCCATGGTGCGCGAGCGCGTCCCGGAACTGACCGACCCCGCCGTGCGGCTGGCCGCGATGGACGCCCAGGGCGTGGACGTCCAGCTGGTCAGCCCCTCCCCCTCGCACTACCACTACTGGGCGGACGAGGTGACGGCCGAGAAGGTGTACCGGCTGGTCAACGAGGCGACGGCGGCGCACTGTTGGGCGGCGCCCGACCGGTTGCGCGGGCTCGGCCTCGTGCCGTTGCAGCATCCGGACCACACGGTAGACGCCCTCGATCACGCACTGGACCAGGGCCTGCTGGGCGTCGAGATCTCCAGTCACGCCCCGGGGCGGGAACTGTCCGACCCGGCCTACGCGCCCTTCTGGACCCGGGCCGAGGAAACCGGCGCGCTCGTCTTCCTGCATCCCTTCGGCTGCACGCTCGACGAACGGCTCGACCGGTGGTACCTGTCCAACACCGTGGGCCAGCCGGTGGAGAACGCCGTCGCGCTCTCCCACCTGATCTTCTCCGGTGTCCTGGACCGGCACCCGGGCCTGAAGCTGATCGCCGCGCACGGCGGTGGCTACCTGCCCACCCACATCGGCCGCTCGGACCACGCCTGGTCGGCCCGCTCCGACGCCGGGGCCGGTTGCGCGCACCTGCCCAGCAGCCACCTCGGGCGCCTGTACTTCGACTCCCTCGTCCACGATCCGCGCGTGCTGCGGGAGCTGGTCCGGGTCGCGGGCGCGGACCGGGTGCTGCTCGGCTCCGACTTCCCCTTCGACATGGGCACCGAGGACCCCGTCGGCGCGCTGCGTGCGGCCGGTCTGCCCGACGCCGACTTCCACGCCGTACGCGGGGGCAACGCCTCCGCCCTCCTCGTCAAGGAGTGACCCCATGCGTCTTCTCACCCATCTGCGGCACGTCGACCTCGCCGTGCCCGATTACGACAAGCAGCTCGACTTCTACGCCGGTGTCTGGGGCCTGACGAAGGTCGCCGAGGACTCCGGGATCTCCTTCCTGGCTGCCGAGGGTTCCCCGGAGCAGTACGTGGTGCGGCTGCGCAAGGCCGAGGAGAAGCGCCTCGACCTGGTCTCCTACGGCGCCGCGTCCGCCGCCGACGTGGACACGCTCGCCGAGCGACTGCTGTCCGGAGGTGTCCAGTTGGTCTCTCAGCCGGGCAAGGTGGACACCCCTGGCGGCGGTTACGGCTTCCGCATCTTCGACGTCGACGGCCGCACCATCGAGGTCTCCGCCGACGTCGGGGTACGGCGGCACCGCAGGATCGAGGAGAAGGAGTCGATCCCGGTGAAGCTGAGCCATGTGGTGCTCAACTCCCCCGACCTGAACCGGACCCGGGAGTGGTACGAGACCCACCTCGGCTTCCGTCTCTCCGACACGCTCAGCTCGCCGCACATGGGCGAGGTCATGCACTTCCTGCGGATCTCCAGCCAGCACCACTCGATGGCGCTGGCGAAGGGCCCGCACACCTCCCTGCACCACATCTCCTTCGAGATGCGCGGCATCGACGAGTACCTGCGCGGCTCCGGCCGGGTGATGCGCGCCGGATTCCGGAAGATCTGGGGGCCCGGCCGGCACATGGCCGGCGACAACACCTTCACGTACTTCCTCGACCCGCACGGCAACACCGTCGAGTACACCACCGAGCTGGAGTGCCTGGACGAGGACACCTGGCACCCGCACGTCTACGACTTCTCCCGGCCCGAGGTCACCGACCAGTGGGGCACCGCGAATCCGATGAACGAACTGGTGGCGAAGGAGTCGTTCAACGACCCCGACCGCGGCGTCTTCGTCGCCCCGCCGGTCTGATCCCCCGCCCTCGGTCCCGGGGGCGCGGCCGGCCCTGCCACCTGCCCTGACGCAGTCCCGCCGCGCCCCCGGGCCCAGCCTGCCCGGAGCCGCACCATGCGTTTCGCCACCTACGAACACCATCACCGCCGCCGCGTGGCCGTCGTGGAGGACGACGGCACCCTGCTGCCGCTGCCCGGCGTCACCTCGCTCACCGACCTGCTGCGGGAGTCCGGCGGGCTGCCCGGCCTGCTCGCCGCGGGCGCGGCGGCGCGCGACGTACCGCCCGGCCCGCACATGTCGGAGGCCCGGCTGCTGCCGCCGCTCCAGCCGGCCTCCGTCCGGGACTTCGTCACCTTCGAGGAGCACGTCGAGGGCGTACGGCGCTCGGTGGACGGCGCGGCCGGCGTGCCGGAGCAGTGGTACACCGCCCCGACCTTCTACTTCACCAACCCGCACGCGGTCTACGGCCCGCACGACGACATCCCCGTCCCGCCCGGGTCGAGCGTGCTGGACTTCGAGCTCGAGGTCGCCGCCGTCGTCGGCCGCGAGGGCCGCGACCTCACGCCCGAGCAGGCCCGCGACCACATCGTCGGGTACACGGTCTTCAACGACTGGTCGGCCCGCGACCTGCAGTCCGCGGAGATGAAGGTCGGCCTCGGCCCCTGCAAGGGCAAGGACACCGCGACCACGCTCGGCCCGGTCCTGGTCACCGCCGACGAGCTGGAGCCTCACCGGGACGCCGACGGCTTCCTGCGTCTCGCCCTGACCGCCGAGGTCAACGGCGAGACGGTCGGCACGGATCTCCTGTCCCACATGAGCTGGACCTTCGAGGAGATGGTCGCCTACGCCTCGCGCGGCACGCGGGTCGTGCCGGGTGACGTGCTCGGCTCGGGCACCTGCGGCAACGGCGGCTGCCTCGCCGAACTGTGGGGCCTGCGCGGTGAGCGGACGCCGCCGCCGCTGAGGCCCGGTGACACCGTCACCCTCACCGTCGAAGGGATCGGCAGCGTGTCCAGCACCGTGGTGCCCGGTGCGGACCCGGTGCCGCTGCCCGCCGGCCGGCGCCGGTCCCGGGAGCGGCCGTGAGCGCCGTGCACTGCCCGAGGCTGCTGGGCAAGGTGGTGGTGGTCACCGGCGCGGCACGCGGTCAGGGCGCCGCCGAGGCGGAGGCGCTGTCCCGGGAGGGTGCGCGGGTGATCGCCACCGACGTGGACGGTGACTGCCGGCGCCTCGACGTGACCAGCGAGCAGGACTGGGCCGACCTCGCCACCGAGCTGAAGGAGTCGTACGGGCAGGTGCACGGCCTGGTCAACAACGCGGGCGTCACCTGGCGCGCCCGCCTCGGCGAGGTCCAGGCCGGGGACTTCGAGCGTGTGCACGCCGTCAACGTCACCGGCCCGCTGCTCGGCATGCAGCACCTCGCCCCGCTGATGCCGCCCGGCTCCTCGATCGTCAACGTCGGCTCCTCGGCTGCCCTCACGGCTCACTACCCGGTCGCCTACACCGCCAGCAAGTGGGGGCTGCGGGGGCTGTCGAGGACGGCGGCGCTGGAACTCGGCCCGCGCGGCATCCGCGTCAACACGATCCACCCCGGCTACATCGAGACCGGGATGACCGCCTCCGCCGCTCCCGCCTTCCGTGCGGCCAACGTCCGCGAGACACCGCTCGGCCGCACCGGAACCGTCGACGAGGTGGCCGGGCTGGTCGTGTTCCTGCTGTCGGAGGAGTCGTCGTTCATCACCGGGGCGGAGATCCCCGTCGACGGCGGGCTGACCGCGCACGGCGGGGTCAAGTCGGTCTCCGACGCGCTGCGCGAGGGGGCGTCGTGAGGCGGCTGGAGGGCGAGGTCACGCCGAGGCGGTGCGGGGGACGCGTCGTACCAGTGCGCCGAAGGCGGCCGCGGCCCTCCTTCAGCTCGTTCCGCCTGCCCGGCGAAAGGCTCGCGTGCAGGTACTCGAAACCGGGCGCCGGCATCCGGCCGTGACGTGGTCCGTTCCGCCACGGAGGCGCCCCAGGAAGGACGTGCGGTCGGGCGCTCCCCTGTGTTCCGGCTGCCCAGGGAGTCCTGGCGGCGGCGGTCGCCGGTGCCGTGCGGCACGTCGCCGTGTTCTTCGGCCGGGACTGTGTCGCCTGCGTCGCCTTCGGCCACGAGCACCCCGAGTGTGCCGTTGCGCCGGGGGCGGTCGAGTGGGAGGTCGCCCTGTACGTACAGACGTGGGCGTGAGCCTGGACGGCACCGTGCTGTCGGTCGCGCTGCCGACACTCGGCGGCTCCCTGGACGCCTCGCAGTCGGCGCTGGAGTGGTGGTCCTCCGGCTGCCTGCTGATGCCGGCCGCCGCCGTACTGCCGGCCGGGCTCATCGGCGACCGCTACGGCCGCGAGAGGCTGCTGCTCCTCTCGCCGGCCCTGTTCGGCGCCGGCTCGGTGAGTACGCCCCCGGGGCGACGGTGTTCCTGATCACCCGGCTCATCATGGGCGTGGCCGGGGCCGGGGCCGGGGTTACCGTCACGGTGCTGTCCGCCCAGAGGCGGCGTGGACCACGCGGGCGCCCGCTCCGTCGGAGGCAGCCCGCGGGAAGCGCTCCTCAGCCGGCAGCAGCCGCGGCAGCCACCGGGGTCCGAGCGGCGCGGCCGCGTGGACAACGGCAACCGGTGCCGCTCGGCGGGACACAGGGCACCGGCAGCGGCGTGACGTAGGCGAAGTCCTGCGCGGATCGCGGTCGCCCGGCCCGGGGTAGGCGATCCGCTCGGCCCGGCGGTGGGCCGGCGCCGGCCGGGCGAGCGCGCTTCCGCCGTGGTGCCGGGGAGTCAGGGCCATCGGTCACCCGGTGGCGGTACGCCGCTCACGCCGGCGGCGTCACTCGTCCGGCCGTCATCTCCTTCACCGGTCCTGTGGCAGCACGGGCCCTCCAGGGGGCGGGGACAACCGCCTGTCGCGCCGGCCGGGCCCACCGGACCGGGGGACCCACCTGCCTTGTTCGAATTGACGCCGGGCCGCCGCGGCCTCGTACTGAACACGACGGGCTCCTGGCACACAGGTGCCCCCGTCACCTTCCATCATCTGCAGCCTCTCCCCTCTCAGGGAGCCACCATGACGGTGCAGCAACAGACACCCACGAGCCCGACGGTCCTGGTGTACGAGGACGACCCCGGATTCCCACCCCGGGTCAACATGCCCGTACCGCATCCCGTTCCCCAGCTCGACACACAGCCGTTCCCGACGGCCATCGCGGACGCCGCGCCCCAGCCGGACGGTGCCGGGCCGGGCACCGAGGCGTTCCGCTACTGGGTGGCGGCCGATGCCCTCAGCAGAGCCGCCCAGACCTGGGGTCCGCTGGTTCCCACCGGGACCCAGTGGCACCCGACGGTCGGCCGCGCCCTCACCGCGCACCTCGACGCTGGGGTCGACCTCAACGCCTACTACGACCGCAAGGGCCTGTGGTTCTTCCGCAGCACGGTGGCAGGGGTCACCGTCGCCGCCTGCGAGAGCCCCGAGGTCGTCTCGCACGAGACGGGGCACGCGGTCCTCGACGCCCTGCGCCCCCAGTTGTTCAACACGGCGAGCGCGGAGACGGCCGCCCTGCACGAAGCCTTCGGCGACATCAGCGCACTGCTGACCTCGCTCCGGCTCGAACAGCTGCGGATCGCCGTGCTGGCCGAGACGCAGAGCGACCTGGAGCTGTCCTCCCGGGTGTCCAGGATGGCCGAGCAGCTGGGCGCAGCGATCCGGCAGGGCCACCCCAACGCGGTGGACCCGGACTGCCTGCGCAACATGTCGAACAGTTTCTTCTACCGCGACCCGGTGCACCTGCCGCCCAGCGGGCCCGCGAACACGCTGTGCAGCGAGCCGCACTCGTTCTCCCGGGTGTTCAGCGGCGCCTTCCTGAAGGTCGTCGCCGGGATCTTCCGCCAGCAGGAGCTCCAGGACCAGGCCGGTCTGGCCAGGGCGGCCGAGATCGCGGGACAGCTGCTGGTGGACGCCGTCGTGGCCGCGCCCGTGGTGTCCGCGTACTACGCGCAGGTCGCGGGTCACATGATCGCCGCGGACCAGCGCCGCAACGGCGGCAGCTACGGCCCGGCCCTGCGTTCGGCGTTCACCCGGCACGGCATCCTCTCCCTGGAGGCCGCCACGGCCATCACCGCGTCGGAGGTGGCCCGGCGGGGCGCCGGCATGGCGGAGGCGACACCGGGCGGCAGCGAGGAGGAGGGGCTGACGGCCGTCACGGTGCACGGGGCGACGTACGGCATCACCCAGCCCCTCACCCTGTCCGCTCCGGCGCAGGAACGACGCTTCGGCATCGCCGGCTCCGACCCCGCGGGCGGCTCGGTACGGCCCGCCGACCCCGAGCAGGTCGCCACGTCGTACCTCGAGGACCTCTTCCGGCGGGGCCGCGTCCACGTGCCCGAGGAGCACCGGACCGCCGAGGCGTTCGTCGACGACAGCCCCTCCCGGCTGAAGACCCACGAGGTCACCCGGAGCACGGCCGGCGAGGGTCTCGCCCTGGTCCGGCGATGCTTCGACTGAGCACCGGCCGGGTCAGCGGAAGCGCAGACGGCGGACGGTGAGCCGTCCGTCGTCCTCGCTCCGGACGACGTGCGTCGTACGCGGCGTCGGCTCCTCGCCCTCGTACACCGCCTCGCCCCGGGCCAGCAGATCGCTGATGAACTTCTCGGAGGCCCGGCGCTCGGCGTCGTCCGTCGGTCCGCCGTCCACGGGTTCTCTCGGGTCCACCGGGAAACCGGCGCGTTCGAGCGCTTCGGCGCCCCGCGTGGTCACCATCGCGAGCACCAGACGGTCGGAGACGCCGCGCACGACGACGGCCTCCGTGCCGTCCACGGCCGCGGTCAGCCCGGGCAGGTCCCGGCCGTCCGGCAGCTCGATCCACGCCCGGCGCACCGGACGGTCCTCCACGGCGGCGCGCGCGAACACCGGGTCGGCCGCCGTGCGCATCCCCGCCTCGCGGGCGAACGCGCGCTCCCGGGCGTCCTCGCCCACGAAGACGCAGTCGCCGGCCGCGGCCTCCCCCGCGCCGGCGACCGCCTGGTCGAAGATCGCGCGCCCGTCCTTCGCCCCCCAGTGCACCAGCGCCTCGTCCGTGAACCGGCCGGGGAACGCCTCCCGCAGCGCGGCCGCGGCATGTGCCGCGGCACCGGCGCCCGGCCCGGGGTCGGAGATGATGCCGGTGCGCAGGTCGCTGAGGGCGTCGAGCACGGCCATGACGCGCGGTCGGGGACGCAGTGTCAGGGAGCCGCCGGGTTCCACACAGGCGTCCGCCAGGGTCGCGCCGACGTCGAAGAAGATCACAGGCATGTGCAGTGCCTCCCCACGACGGCCGCTCCCGAGTCGGGCCCACCCGGGTGAGACGCCCCGGCGCCCTGCCCGGGGCGTTCGGCCATCCGGCCCGTTCCCGATCGGGCCGCCATGCCTGCGCGCACGGTGGCCGCCCTGGCACGCCGAGGCCGCCGTCAGCTCCCGGCGGGTCCGGCGCGCCGCTCGTACGCCCGTACCGCCAACTGCGTGCGCGAGGTGAGACCCAGCTTGCGGAGAGCGAGTGGGAACGGAGGCTGCTCCACAAGCCGCGCTGACTTCGGCGGAGGCGGCAAGTGGCTGCCCCGGTTCGGCGTGCGCGGGCCGGATGCCCCGCCCGCGCGGGAGTCGGCATGTGCGGTGATCGCAGCCCCGGTCGGCGAAGGGCCTGTCGGGCCGTCGGCACGGACAAGGGAGTACGCCCGGCGAGGCGGTGGGCGGCGCGGACAAGGGAGTACGCCCGGCGAGGCGGTGGGCGGCGCGGACGCCGAGGAGCAGCTGCCCGCGCCCCGGCACCAGCGTGCCCGGGAGCGTCCTCGTCCCGGCGCCGTGAGGGTGCGGGCAGGCGAGGTGGCGGCGCCGGCCTGCCGGTGGCCCGGCGCCGTACGCGTGGCGCGGTCCGGGATCAGGAGCTGCCCGCCGGGGCCCGCAGGCGTCGTGTCCGGGCGGGTACCGGGCCGGTCGACTCACGGGCGATGTACGTCGTGTTCAGGGTGTGCCGGCGGGGGCGGGCGGCGGCTCCGTTGATGCGGCGGATCAGGATGTCCGCGGCCAGGCCGCCCAGTTCCTGCACGGGCTGGCTGACCACGCTCAGCCGCGGCCGGATGAGCGTGGTCCATTCCGCGTCGTCGAAGCCGATCACCGAGACGTCGTCGGGGATGCGGGCGCCGAGGTCGAGCAGGGCGTCGAGGGTGCCGAGCGTCGCCACGTTGTCGGTGGTGAACAGGGCGGTGGGGCGGTCGGGGGAGGTCATCAGCTCCAGTACGGCCGACCGCGCCCAGGCACGCTCGTACCCGGTGTGCCGGATCAGCTCCGCGGAACGCGGGATGCCGGCCGCCCGCAGGGCCTGGCGGTAGCCGGCGACTCGTTCCGTGGTGGTCCAGATGTCCGCGCCCGGCGCCAGACGGGTGCCGTCGTCGCCCGGCATGGCCGAGGTGATCACCGCGATCCGGGTGTGTCCCGCCTCGGTGAACCGGGTGACCGCCGCCTTCACCGCCCCCCGGTTGTCGACGACCACCGTGTCCAGGGCGGCCCCGGTCACCACGCGGTCGAGCAGCACCACCGGGATGCCGGCGGAGACGGCGCGGGCGAGGTGCGCGTCGTCGGTGGCGGCCGGCGCCACCACGAGACCGTCCACGCGCCGCTCGATGAACAGCTGGACCGCGGCCTTCTCCTTCTCGCTGTCCTCGTCGCTGTTGGCGAGGATCGCCTGGAGTCCCGCCTTGGCCGCGACGTCGGCGATGCCGCGCACGGCCCGGGCGAAGTAGGCGTTCTCCACGTCGGCGACGACCACTCCGAGGGTGTGGGTCCGGCCGCTGATCATGCTGCGGGCCACGGCGTTGGTGCTGTAGCCCAGCTCGGCGGCGGCGGCGAGCACCCGCTCCCGGGTGGCCGCGCTCGCCGATCCGTACCCGCCGAGGACGCGTGCGGCCGTCGCCTGTCCCACACCGGCGTGCCGGGCGACGTCGGGAATGGTCACGCGACGCCTCGGCTGTGCTCCAGGGGGCATGTGCGGATCTCTTCGTGTCGGCCCGGCGAACGCCGGGGAACGGGACGGTGGGATTCAGCGCCATTCAACCATTGACGCGGGCCCGCGGGGCGTGGGTAAGGTACGACCGCGTTGGTAACGTTATCAATTCTGCCCGGTCAGAACGCATCCTCCTGCCGTCTCCCGGACGGCCGTCCCCGCGCCCTGCCCGACGGCCGCCCACTCTCCCCTATCCGAACCCCGGAGGTCTCCGCGATGGCAACCGACACCCTTTCGCCGCCGCCGGTCGGCGCAGATCCGGCCATCACCCTCGTCGACGTGGTCAAGGACTTCGGCGGCGTCCGCGGCGGAGCGGCGGTACGCGGGGTGAATCTCACCATCGCGGAAGGGGAGTTCTTCTCCCTGCTGGGACCGTCCGGCTGCGGGAAGACCACCACCTTGCGGATGATCGCCGGATTCGAGGAACCGAGCGGCGGGCAGATCCTGCTGCACGGGCGGAACATGGTCGGCGTACCGGCCAACAAGCGGGACATCAACATGGTGTTCCAGTCCTACGCGCTCTTCCCGCACCTGAGCGTCGCCGACAACGTGGCGTTCGGGCTGCGCCGCCGCCGTGTCCCCAAGGGCGAGATCCACGACCGGGTCGACCGCATCCTGCGCACCGTGGAACTCGCCGAGAAGGCCGACCACCGGCCCCGGCAGCTCTCCGGCGGCCAGCAGCAGCGTGTGGCCCTGGCCCGGGCCCTGGTCAACCGCCCGCGCGCCCTGCTCCTCGACGAACCACTGGGCGCGCTCGACCTGAAGCTGCGGCAGTCCATGCAGCTGGAGCTCAAGCGCATCCAGCGCGAGGTGGGCATCACCTTCATCTACGTCACGCACGACCAGGCCGAGGCGCTGACCATGTCGGACCGGATCGCGGTGATGAACGGCGGCCTGATCGAGCAGGTCGCCTCCCCGCAGGAGGTGTACGAGCGCCCCGCCACCGCGTTCGTCGCCGGTTTCATCGGCACCTCGAACCTGATCAGCGGCCGTCTGACCACCGCCGGACCGGAGGGCGGGGTGATCGACCTCGGCGGCGGACAGCGCATCACCGTCCCGCCGTCCGCCGCCGCGCCCACCGCCGGATCGGACGTCCAGCTCACGGTGAGGCCCGAGAAGATCACCCTGACCACCGGCCCGGCCGGGGACGCGAGCCGGGTCCGCGGCACCGTCAGCGAGGTGGTCTACCTGGGCACCTCCACCAGTTACACCGTGGCCACGAGCACCGGCGCGGAGATGACCGTCTTCCAGCCCAACGACGGCACCGCCTCCGTCGTACCCGCCCGCGGCGACACCGTCTGGCTGTGCTGGGCCACCGCCCACTCCTACCCGCTCGGCAGCACGCCCGCCGCCCCGGCCGCCTCCGGCGCCGCCGGCCGTGCGGTCCCCGACTCCGGTTCCCTCACCCCGAGCTGACGACAGGTCCACCATGATGCCTCTGCAGCCCACACCACCCGCGCCCTGGCTGCGCGGACTGACCGAGCGCCGATGTTCCCGGCGCGGTCTGCTGCGTGCCGCCCTCGGTGCCGCCGCCCTGGCCCCGCTCGCCGCGTGCAGCGTGCCCGGTGCCCGCAAGCCCGTGCCCGGCACGGCCGCCGAGATCGCCGCCGCCGTCGGCGACTTCTGGACCGGACGGAAGAAGAAGGGCCGGCTCAGCTTCGCCAACTACACCCAGTACATCGACACCGATCCCGGCGACCAGAGCCGGCACCCCACCCTGGAGGCGTTCACCCGCGAGACCGGCATCAAGGTCTCCTACGACGAGGTGATCGACGACAGCGCCTCCTGGTTCGGCAAGATCCAGCCGGAGTTCGCCTCCGGGCAGGGCATCGGCTACGACCTGATGGTGCTGGGCGGCGACAGCTACCTGCCCAAGTACATCGAACTCGGCTACCTCGCCCCGCTCGACCACCGCCGGCTCCCCAACTTCGCCCGGTACGGCGGCGCCGCGTTCAAGAACTCCTCCTTCGACCGCGGCAACGTCTACACCGTCCCCTGGCAGTCCGGCATGACCGGCATCGGCTACGACCCGGCCAAGGTCGGCCGGAAGATCACCAGTTGGCAGGACCTGCTCGACCCGAAGCTGCACGGCAAGGTCGGCATGTGGAACGACGCGGTGCAGCTGGGCAACATCGCCCTGCTGGCCGTCGGCGTCGACCCGGAGACCTCCACGCACGCCGACTGGCGCAAGGCCGCCGCCTGGCTGCGCAAGCAGCGCGACGCCGGCCTGGTCCGCTCCTACAGCACCACCACCTACCAGTCCTCGCTCCAACGCGGTGACCTGTACGCCTCGCTGGTGTACTCCGGCGACGTCTTCCAGGCCAACCGCAGCGGCTCCCGGCTGGAGTTCGTCATCCCCGAGGAGGGCGGGCTGCTGTGGACCGACAACCTGTGCATCCCCTCGACGGCCGTGCACCCCGTCGACGCCCTGACGTACATGGACTACGCCTACCGGCCCGAGGTCGCCGCGAAGATCAGCGAGACCGTGCAGTTCGTCTGTCCCGTCCCGGACGCCCAGCCGGTGATCGCGCGTGACGCGGCCGCCGCCACCGGCAAGCGCAGGTCCCTGCTCGGCTCCCTGAGCAGCAGCCCGCTGGTGTTCCCGACCAAGGCCGACGAAGCCAAGCTGCGCCACCTGCGGGTGCTCGACGAAACGGAGGAGAAGCAGTGGAACGCGCTGTTCGAACCGATCTACCAGTCCTGACGCGCCGCCGGCGGCGCCCCGGCGCGGTCCTGGCTCCGTACCTGCTGGTGCTGCCGGGCTGGCTGTGGCTGGCCGCCTTCTTCGTGACGCCGGTGATCGTCATGGTGTCGCTGTCCCTGCAGACCGGCGACTTCATCGACGGCTTCCGCCAGACCTTCCACTTCGGCACCTACGCCCACGTGGTGGGGACCTACCACGTGCAACTGGTCCGCTCCCTCCTCTACGGCGCCGCGGCCACCGCCGGCTGCGCCCTGGTGGGCTACCCGGTGGCCTACTGGATCGCCTTCCGGGCCGGCCGGCACAAGTCGGTCTTCCTCTTCCTGCTCCTGCTGCCGTTCTTCGTCTCCTTCGTCATCCGCACCCAGTCCTGGAACGTGGTCCTCGCCGACAACGGCGTCCTGCTCGGCCCGCTCAAGCACCTGGGGCTGCTGCCCGCCGGCTTCCACGTGCTGGCCACCCCGTACGCGGTGATCGGCGGACTGACCTACAACTTCCTGCCGTTCATGGTGCTGCCCGTGTACGTGGCGCTGGAGCGGGTGGACGCCAAGCTGCTCGAGGCCTCCACCGACCTGTACGCCTCCCGGGCGCAGACCTTCTGGCGCGTGGTGCTGCCGCTGTCCCTGCCCGGAGTCTTCGCGGGTGTCCTGCTCACCTTCGTGCCCGCATCCGCCGACTACGTCAACGCCGGCATCCTCGGCGGCCCCTCGACCACCATGATCGGGAACATCATCCAGACCGAGTACTTCACCAACCTCGACTACCCGGCCGCCGCCGCCCTGTCCTTCGTCCTCATGGGAGCCCTGCTGCTGGCCGTGTTCGCCTACGCCCGCGCCCTGGGCACCGACGACGTGCTGGAGGTGGCCGCGCGATGACCACCGGCACCGTCGCCCCCGCCGAGGACACCGTCACGGCGCCCCGGCCGCGCGCCCCGCGCCGTCCGCGCCGCCGTCCCACGCTCACCCTGTACACCTGGCTGGTGCTGGCCTGGCTGCTGCTGCCGATCGCCGTCATGGTCCTGTTCGGCTTCAACGACACCCACAGCAAGGTGAACTTCACCTGGCAGGGCTTCACGCTCACCTGGTACCGGCACCTGTTCGCCATCCCCAACCTGACCTCGGCGCTGGTCAACAGCCTCACCGTCGCGCTGGTCGTGACGGTGGTCGCCACCCTGCTGGGCACCCCGATCGGCCTGGCCCTGGGCCGCCACCGCTTCCGCGGCCGCGGCTCCGTGGACCTGCTGCTGTTCGCCGCCATCGCCGCCCCCGAGATCGCCCTGGGCGCCGCCCTGCTGTCGCTGTTCATCGTGCTCGGCGTGCCGCGCGGCTACTGGACCGTCGTCATCGCGCACGTGGCGTTCTGCATCCCCTACGTCGCCATCACCGTACGGGCCCGCATGGCGGGTCACGACCCGACGCTCGAGGAGGCCGCCCGGGACCTCGGCGCCGGGCCGTGGACGGCGTTCCGCCTGGTCACCCTGCCGGCCCTGCTGCCCGGTGTGGCCTCCGGTGCCCTGCTGTGCTTCGCCCTGTCCATCGACGACTACGTCATCACCAGCTTCAACGCCGGCCGGACGGTCACCTTCCCGCTGTGGGTGTACAGCGCCAGCCGTACCGGCGTGCCCCCGCAGGTCAACGTCATGGGAACGCTGATCTTCGTCGGCGGCCTCGTCATCGCCGGTGCGAACGTGCTGTTCTCCCGGCGCCGCGCGGCCTGACACCTCTCCCGCGCCGCCAGAACACCGGCCCAGTCGCGGCCGGTCGGAAACAACCCTCGAAGGAACCATCACCGTGCTCTCTTTCAACGAAGCCGAGTTCGTCGCCCAGACGGAAAGCCTCGTGGCGCTGCGCCCCCGGATCGAGGAGGTCGTCGACCGCCTCGTGGACGAGGGGTACGACAACGTCCTCCTGGTGGGCGCCGGCGGCACCTACGCGCAGATGTGGCCCTACGAGCACCTGGCGCGGCGCGCCTCGGTGCTGCCGGTGCGGGCGGCCATCGCGGCGGAGCTGGTCGTCTCCGGTGACGCCCGCCTGGGCGAGCGGACCGTCGCCGTGTTCACCTCCGTCTCCGGCACCACCGAGGACAGCCTCAAGGCCATCGACCACTGCAAGGAGCGGGGCGCGTACACGATCGGCTTCACCGGCCACCCCGACTCCCCCGTCGCCCAGCGAGTGGACACCGCGCTGGTCTCGGCGCCCAAGGCCTGGCCGTTCGACGTCCAGATGCTGCTGTTCATGGGCCGGCTGCTGTCCCGGCGGGGCGAGTTCACCGGCTACGACCGCCTGGCCGACGAACTGGCCGGCCTGCCGCGCATCCTGGTGGAGGTGGCCCGTCAGGCGGAGCCGGTGGCGTCCGACTTCGCCGAGGCGCACAAGGACACCGACTACCACTTCCTCATCGGCGGCGGGAACCTGTGGGGGTTCACCTACCTGTACTCCATGTGCATCCTCGAGGAGATGCAGTGGCTGCGCACCACCCGGGTGCACAGCGCCGAGTTCTTCCACGGCTCGCTGGAACTGCTGGAGGAGGACACCAGCGTCATCGTCTTCCAGGGCGAGGACGAGACCCGCGCGCTCACCGACCGGGCCGAGGCGTTCGCCCGGCGCGTCTCCAAGGACGTCACCGTCTTCGACACCCGTGACTACCCCCTGGACGGCATCAGCCCCGAGTTCCGGGGACTGCTGGCGCCGCTGGTGCTCGACACCGTGATGGACCGGGTCAGCAAGCACCTGGAGCGGGTGCGCGACCACTCCCTGGACCTGCGCCGCTACTACCGCGTCATGGACTACTGACCACGGTCCGTCCCACCCCCCTCCATCCGCCCTGGCGTGCCCGTGCCCGCGCACCGGCACGCCCCGAGCGGGCGCCGCGCACCCACGCGGCGCCCGCCCTCCTGGAGACTCAGATGAACATCCTCGGTTTCGGCGACAACGTCGTGGACCGTTTCGTGGACCGCGGCATCGACTACCCGGGCGGCAACTGCGTCAACGTCGCCGTGTACGCCCGCCGTCTCGGTCTCGGCACCGCCTATCTGGGGGTGTTCGGCGACGACGACCTCGGCGCCTTCCTCCGTACGGCCGTGGCGGCCGAGGGCGTCGCGGTCGAGCGCAGCGTGGTGCGCCACGGCGAGTCCGGCGTCTCCACCCTCCATGTGCGGGGCGGCGACCGGGTGTTCCTCGGCTACAACGGCGGTGGCGTCACCGTGCGCGAACCGCTCGTCCTGGACGACGCGCTGCTGGCGTACGCGGCGTCGTTCTCGCTCGTGCACTCCAGCGTCTACTCGCGCACCGAGAGCGAACTGCCCAAGCTGGCCGCGGCCGGTCCGCTGGTCAGCTTCGACCTCTCCGACGACGACGAGTTCCGCTCCCCCGCCTACCTCGACCGGGTCTGCCCCCACCTCGACCTGGCCCTGCTGTCCTGCTCGGACCTGGACGAGGCGGCCACGCGGCGATTGCTCGAAGCCGTGGTGGCGCGGGGCGCGCGCATGGCCCTGGCGACCCGGGGCCTGGCGGGGGCCACCGTGTACGACGGCCGCACCCTGGCGACGGCACCGGCCCGCGCGGCGGACGCACGGACCATGGCCGACACCATGGGCTGCGGTGACGCGTTCCTCGCCGGTTTCGCGGTGTCCCTGCTCCACGACGGCTGGTCCCGCCGCAATCCGCCGTCCCGCGGCTCTCTGGAACGCGCTCTGCGGCACGGCGCGCGGTCGGCCCACGACCAGTGCTTCGTCGAGGCCGCCTTCGGCCGCGGCCGGCCTGCCGCGGAACTTCAGGAGGCGCCGCCTTCACCGGCTGGTGCCTGAGCGCCGGCGTGCGGCGGTGTGCGCACGCGCTGGTGTGTGCACCGGACACCGCACGCGCCCGGCTCGCCCTGGAGCCTTCGGTTCAGAACAGCCGGCGAATGACCTCGACCGCGCGCGCCAGGTGGGGTTCGTCGCGGTCGGCGCGGTGGGCGACGGCCAGTTCGACCGACGCCGTCGGGCGCACCAGGGGCCGGTAGACGACGCCGTCGAGCGCGAGCGCGGTCACCGGTTCGGGCGCGACCGCGACTCCGAGGCCGCCGGCGACGAGGGTGATGAGTGTCGAGGTCTCCCCCACCTCGTGCCGGATCCGCGGCTCGATGCCGGCGTCGCGGAGGACACCGAGCACGACGTCGTGCATCACCGAGCGGCGGTCCGCCGAGTGCATGATCATGTCGAGGCCCGCGAGGTCGGCGGCGCGCACCCTGGTCTTCGCCGCGAGGGGGTGCTCGGCCGGGAGGGCCACCACGAGGCGGTCCCGGCGCAGGGTGTGGACGACGAGGGACGGGTCGGCCGCGGCCGGGCGCAGCAGGGCCACGTCGATGGCGCCGCCGCGCAGCGCCTCCACCTGGTCGGGGGCGAGCATCTCCCCGCGGAAGGAGAAGTCGATGCCCGGCAGTTCGGTGGCGAGGTGACGCGAGAGCGTCGGCAGCAGGCTGTACGTCGCCGAGCCGACGCAGCCCAGGGTGAGGTGGCCGACCGAACCGGCGGCGACCCGGCGGGCGTGGTCGGCGGCCTGGTCGACCTCGGTGAGGATCGCTCGCACCCGTTCGAGGTAGGCGCGGCCGGCCTCGGTGAGGTCGACCCGGCGTGTGGTGCGGTGGAACAGGGCGAGGCCGAGCTCGCCCTCCAGCTGGCGGATCGCCTGCGAGAGCGGTGGCTGCGCCATGTGGAGCCGTTCGGCCGCACGCCCGAAGTGGCGCTCCTCCGCGACCGCGAGGAAGTAGCGGAGCTGACGCAGATCCATATGTTCAGGATATCAATCGAGGGCGATATCGATACTTCACGGTATCGACGCCGCCGTCTAGCCTTCGAGCCATGAAGAGCGCATTCCTCTACGCCGCCACGCGGACACCGTTCGGCAAGTTCAACGGGGCGCTGGCCGGCGTCCGGCCCGACGACCTGGCCGCCACGGCGATCGGCGGTGTGCTCGGGCAGGCACCGGCGCTGGATCCCGCCGCGGTCGACGAAGTCGTGTGGGGCAACGCCAACGGCGCCGGTGAGGACAACCGCAACGTCGGCCGGATGGCCGCGCTGCTGGCCGGTCTGCCGGCCGGCGTGCCCGGCACGACGGTCAACCGGCTGTGCGGGTCGAGCCTGGACGCGGCGATGACCGGCTCCCGCACGATCGAGACGGGCGACGCCGAGGTCGTGCTCGTGGGCGGTGTCGAGTCGATGACCCGGGCGCCGTGGGTGCTGCCCAAGCCGTCGCGTGCCTTCCCGGCCGGCGACGTCACCGCGGTGTCGACGACGCTGGGCTGGCGGCTGGTCAACCCGCGGATGCCGAAGGAGTGGACCGTCTCCCTGGGCGAGTGCAACGAGCAGCTCCAGGAGCGCTTCGGCATCTCCCGCGAACGCCAGGACGAGTTCGCCGTCCGCTCCCACCGCCTCGCGCACCGGGCGTGGGAGGACGGTTTCTACGACGCGCTGGTCACCCCGGTCGGCGATCTGGTCCGCGACGAGGGCATCCGCCCGGACTCGGACACCGGGAAGCTCGCCGCGCTGAAGCCGTCGTTCCGGCCGGACGGCACCATCACCGCGGGCAACGCCTCCCCGCTCTCCGACGGCGCCTCCGCGGTGCTCCTCGGCAGCGACGCCGCGGCGGCGGCCATCGGCACCGACCCGCTCGCCCGGATCGCCGGCAGGGGCGCGACGGCGCTGGATCCCCGGGAATTCGGCTACGCCCCGGTCGAGGCCGCCAACCGGGCGCTCGCCCGCGCCGGGATCACCTGGGACCGGGTCGGCGCGGTGGAGCTCAACGAGGCGTTCGCGGTCCAGTCGCTGGCCTGCGTCGACGCCTGGCTCAAGGACGGCCTGCGCGACCCCGGGGTCGTCAACCAGCGCGGCGGGGCCATCGCGATCGGGCACCCGCTGGGCGCCTCCGGCGGCCGGATCCTCGGGACCCTGGCCGCGGTCCTGAGGGAACGCCGCGAGCGGTACGGCGTGGCGGCGATCTGCATCGGCGTCGGCCAGGGGCTGGCCGTCGTCCTGGAGAATCTGGAGGTGTCGAAGTGAGCCGCGCGACCGTGCTGGACTCGACCGACGAGGCGGTGGCCGGGATCGAGGACGGTTCGACCGTCCTGGTCGGCGGTTTCGGCCTGGCCGGAATGCCGTTCGACCTCATCGACGCCCTCATCCGGCAGGGCGCGAAGGACCTCACGATCGTCTCCAACAACGCCGGGAACGGCGACGTCGGACTGGCGGCGCTGCTCGCGGCCGGCCGGGTCCGCAAGGTGGTGTGCTCCTTCCCGCGGCAGGCCGACTCCTACGTCTTCGACGCGCTCTACCGCGCGGGGAAGATCGAGCTGGAGGTGGTTCCCCAGGGCAACCTCGCCGAGCGGATGCGGGCCGCGGGTGCCGGGATCGGCGCGTTCTACTGTCCGACCGCGGTCGGCACCCCGCTCGCCGAGGGCAAGGAGGTGCGCACCATCGACGGACGCGACTACCTGCTGGAGTATCCGATCAAGGGCGACTACGCCCTCGTCTCCGCGTACCGGTCCGACCCGATGGGCAACCTCGTCTACCGCAAGACCGCCCGCAACTTCGGCCCGGTGATGGCGACCGCCGCCACCACCACGGTCGTCCAGGTCAACGAGGTCGTCCCGCTCGGGGCGCTCGATCCGGAGGCGGTCGTCACGCCGTCCATATACGTCGACCGCGTCGTCCCGGTCGCGACCCGCCACTACACCGTCCAGGGGGCACGATGACCACCGACACCACCACCGCGGCACGCTCGGCGTCCCCGGGCGGGGCGCCGGCCGGCGCCGACCGTCCGCTCGGCATGGACGAGGTGGCCGCCGTGATCGCACGGGACATCCCGGCCGGCGCGTTCGTCAACCTCGGCATCGGCCGGCCCACCAAGATCGCCGACCACCTGCCCGAGGATCTCGGCGTCGTCCTGCACACCGAGAACGGCATGCTCGGCATGGGCCCGAAGGCGGAGGGCGCCCGGATCGACCCCGACCTCACCAACGCCGGCAAGGTCCCGGTCACCGAGCTTCCCGGAGCGGCGTACTTCCACCACGCCGACTCCTTCGCCATGATGCGCGGCGGCCACCTCGACGTCTGCGTCCTCGGCGCCTACCAGGTCTCCGAGCACGGTGACCTGGCCAACTGGCACACCGGCGAACCCGGCGACATCCCCGCCGTCGGCGGCGCGATGGACCTCGCCATCGGCGCCAAGGACGTCTACGTGATGATGTCGCTCTTCACGAAGTCCGGCGCGCCCAAACTGGTCCGGCGGTGCAGCTACCCGCTCACCGGCACCGGTTGCGTCAGCCGGGTCTACACCGAGGTCGCCACCTTCGACCTGGGGCCCCAGGGCGTCCATGTGCGGGAGACCTACGGCATCACCCTCGACGAGCTGCGCTCACGCCTCGACGTCGAGCTGCACTGACCTCCTCGGCCAAGACGTGCCGCGGGCGCGGGCCGGCGGTGTGCGCGGGCCCGTCCGCCGCGGTCTCAGGAACGGACGGCGGTGTCGCTGTCCGGGTGCAGGGCGAAGATCTGGTCGAGGCCGACGATCCGCAGGACCCGCAGGGTGTTGGCGGGTACGGCCGCCAGCGCGATGTCGGCCCGGGCGGCCTGGGCGTGGCTGCGCGCGGCGATCAGGGCGGTGATGCCGCTGGAGTCGCAGAACCGCATGCCGCCCAGGTCCAGGACCAGGCGCTGGCCGGGCCGGAGGGTGAGAGCGGCGATGCGTTCACGCAGCTCGCCGGCGTTGGCGTAGTCGAGCTCGCCGAAGATCTCCAGAACAGGACCGGTCGGGGCGTCTCGGGTGGTGATCTTCAGCGGGCTCATCGTGTGTTTCTCGTCGGGTGGCCGGGGGCTGGGACGCCGAGGGCGAGCAGGGCGGTGTCGTCGTCGAGGCCGTCGCCGAAGCTGTCCAGCAGGCCGGTGAGGGCTTCGATCACGGCGTGGGGCGGCTTGCCGCCGTGGCCGGCGGTGAAGGCCAGGAGTGCCTCGTCCCCGTACAGGCTGGTGCGGTCGGGGCCGGTACGGGCTTCGGTGAGGCCGTCGGTGTAGAGCAGCAGGGTGTCGCCGGGCGTGAGGACCGTCGTGGCGGGCGTGAAACGCGCGCTGGGCAGTACGCCGACGAGCAGGCCGCCGGGGGTGGGCAGGAAGCCGGCGGTGCCGTCGGCCCGCAGCACGATGACCGGCGGGTGACCGCCCGAGGCGAGGTGGACGGTGAGCCGCCCGGTCGCCGGGTCGGGGTCGAGGGTGCCGAAGACGGCGGTGCAGTAGCGCGGGTCGCCGCTGCCGGCGTAGCGCTCGTGGAGCACCTTGTTGAGGGTGGTCAGAGCGGAGACGGGATCGGGGTCGTGCAGGGCGGCGGCGCGCAGGGTGTAACGGGTGAGCGAGGTGACCGCGGCGGCCTGGGGTCCCTTGCCGCACACGTCGCCGAGGAAGAAACCGAAGCGTGTGCCGTCGAGGGGGAAGACGTCGTAGAAGTCGCCTCCGAGCCGGTCGGGAGAGGCGGTGTGGTAGTGGCCGGCCGTCTCCACACCGGGTATGGAGGGCAGGGTGTCGGGCAGCAGTGACTGCTGGAGCACGGCCAGGGCGTCCTGCAACCGGGCGCGGTCGGCCTCCGCCTGTGTGCGGGCCGCTTCGGCCGCTCGCCGGCCGCGCAGCAGTTCCTCTTCGTAGGCCCGGCGGTCCCTGGCGTCGAAGACGGTGGTGCGGATCAGCTGGGGCTCGCCGTTGCCGCCGCGCTTGACCACCGAGGAGACCAGCACCGGTATCCGGTCACCGTCGGTCCGCTTGATCTCCAGGGCGATCCCGCTGATCTCGCCCTGCATGCGCAGCAGCGGAGCGAAATGCGTCTCGTGGTACAGCTTGCCGCCGACGGTCAGCAGGTCGGTGAAGCGCATCCGGCCCACCACCGCCTCCCGCTCCAGACCCAGCCAGCCCAGCAGAGTGGCGTTGATCTTGGCGACGGTGCCGTCCATCAGCGTGGAGAGGTATCCGCAGGGCGCCTTCTCGTACAACTCCTCGGCGCTGTCCTCCAGCAGTGCGGCGAAGGCCGCGTCCGCCGCCCTCTCGTCGTCGGCGTCGTGGGGGTCGTGGGGGTCGGGCTGCTGCCCGGTGCGGCACATCACCGCAGGCCGGCCAGGAAGCTCCGGATCGCCTCGTTGGTGGCTTCGGGCGCGGACAGGTGCGGGCAGTGCCCGGTCGCCTCCAGGGTCACCAGCGTCGACCCCGGGATCGCCCGGTGGACGAAGGCGCCGACCTCCCGGGGGGCGATGGCGTCCTCGCTGCATTCGAGCACCAGGGTCGGCACCCGCACGCTTTTCAGGTCGTCCCGTGAGTCCGACAGGAACGTGGTGCGGGCGAAGACGCGCGCCATGTCCGGGTCGGTGGCGCAGAAGCTGTTCCTGAGTTCTTCGCCAAGCTCGGGGCGGTCCGGGTTGCCCATGATCACCGGCGCCATCACGGCCGACCAGCCCAGGTAGTTGGACTCCAGCGACGCCAGCAGTTCGTCGATGTCCTGCGCGCTGAACCCGCCCCGGTACCCCTCGTCGTCGATGTACCGCGGAGACGGAGCGACCATCACCAGTGCCCCGATGCGCTCCGGAGCCGCCTCCGCGGCCAGCACCCCGATCATGGCGCTGACCGAGTGCCCCACGAACACCGCGTCCCGCAGGTCGAGCGCCTCGCACACCTCCGCCACGTCCCGGGCGTAGCCGTGCAGTGAGCCGTAGCGGTCCTCCGAGAACGCGGACAGGTCCGAGCGGCCCGAACCGACGTAGTCGAAGAGCACCACCCGGTACTCCTCGACCAGTGCGGGCAGCGTCAGTCGCCACATGTTCTGGTCGCAGCCGAACCCGTGGGCCAGCACCACGGCACGCCCGTGAGGGTTGCCGGTGACGGTGACGTTGTTCCTGCGAGCGATATCCATACCCCTCAGTCTCCCAGGCGTGGACCGCCCCTCCCCCACGGCCCCCGGGCCCGGACCCCTTCGCCACGTTTCCGGCCGGGACCCGGCGGGCCCGTCCACGGGCCGGGCCGCTGCTCGCCGTCTCACGCGGTGCCGGGAACCGCCCGGGCGGGCGGCGTCCACCCCGCCCGCCCCCGGGCTGCCCCGTGCCGCGGGCCCCTCGTCACTGAACGACCGTGAGCACGATCTTCCCCTGGATGTGCCCCCGGGCCGCGCGTTCGTGCGCCGCCCGGGCATCCGCCAGCGCGTACGTGCTGTCGATCGCGACGCGGACCGTGCCCGCGTCGAGCAGGCGCCCCAGTTCGGCGAGCTGCGCACCGTTGGAGCGGACCTGGGTGCTGGAGACCGTGACGCCCAGTTTCGCGGTCTCCTCTTCGTCGAACTCCCCGGGGAGCACGGGGAACTGGGCGCCGCCACGCTTGAGGGTGCGCAGGAGACGCCTGCTGCCGGGGCCGCCGACGGTGTCGAGGACCAGATCGACGTCGTGCACGAGTTCCTCGGCACGGCTCCTGGTGTAGTCGATGAACCGGTCGGCGCCGAGTTCTCCGAGGAACGCCTCGTGTGCGCCCGACGCCACCGCGATGACCCGGGCGCCCTTCCACTTCGCCAGTTGCAGCGCGAGGTGCCCCACACCGCCCGCGGCGCCGTTGACGAGCACCGTCGTGCCGGGGCCGGGTGCCGTCGGGCGGTGCCGTGCGTCCTGGAAGGGCGAGGGGTGGTCGTGGCCCAGCTCGATCAGGAACTGCCACGCCGTCAGCCCGGCCATGGGCGCTCCGGCGGCGTGCACGTGGTCGATGCCGGCCGGCTTGCGTGCGAGGTCCGACGCGGGAGCGGCCACGTACTCGGCGTACGCGCTGCCGTGGAAGCTGGGGAAACGCAGGAGGCCGAAGACCTCGTCACCCACGGCGAGACCGTCCACGTCCGCGGCGACGGCCTCGACGACGCCCGACACGTCCGTCCCGGGAATCACCGGCAGGCTCACCGTCGACTCCGTCTCCCCGGGCATCGTGGTGAGCCCGCCGCGCAGGTACCAGTCGGGAGGATTGACGCCGACCGCGTGCACGCGGATAAGCACCTCGCCCGGCCCCGGTACGGGGACCGGCACCTCGTCGTAACGCAGCACCTCGGGGCCGCCGTACTCGTGGAGCCGGACCGCCCTCATCGTGTGTGTCGGCATCGTCTTCTCCTGCCCGCGCCGCGGGATACGCTATTCGGATCAGCGGTCCAGATAAACGGACCACTGATCCGAATATATGGACCACTGATCCGGATAGTCAAGAGGGACACATGCGGGCCGACGCCAGGAAGAACCGCGACCACCTGCTCGCGACAGCGGGCACCGCCCTTGCCGAGCAGGGCATCGACGTGTCGCTGCGCGACATCGCGCGCAGGGCCGATGTCGGACTCGCGACGCTGCTACGGCACTTCCCGACGCGCGAGGCACTGCTCGACGCCCTGCTGCGCACGAGCTTCGACGAGCTGACGGCGAAGGCGGACGCGCTCGAGGCCTCCGGCTCGCCCCGGGACGCTCTCCTGTCGTGGCTGCGGGACTGCGTCGCGTGGACGACCGAGTACCGTGGCGTGACCGTGCTGATGGCTGCCGCCATCGAGGACACCGAGTCCGCGCTCCACGCTTCGTGCGTCACCCTGCGCGCGGCCGGGGCGCGGCTCCTCGCGCGCGCGCAGGCCGCGGGCGCGGCACGGACCGATATCGACGGTGCCGATCTGTTCGCGCTGGTGGCGGCGCTGGCGTGGCTCGGTGACCAGCCCTCGCTCGCACCACGGGCCGACCACCTCTTCGACGTCGTCGCCCACGCGATCCTGACGAGCCCGGCGAGCACCGCAGCCGAGTGACCACCACCCCCGCCCGTCGCAGCGGCTCAGGCGTGGACCGCCGTGCCGCCGAGGATGCCCGGCAGCGCGTCACGCCGCCACGGGCGCCCGGGGACGGTGACGGCCGGGGCAGCCGGCGGAACCGAGGAGCGGGTTCGCCTCAGCATTCGCGCCGGCATGGCTCGGTGACCAGCCCTCGCTCGCACCACGGGCCGACCGCCTCTTCGACGTCGTCGCCCACGCGATCGTGACGAGCCCGGCGAGCACCGCAGCCGAGTGAACACCACCCCCGCCCGCCGCAGCGGGTCGGCGTGGACGGCCGTGCCGCCGAGGATGCCCGGCAGCGCGTCACGCCGCCACGGGCGCCCGAGGACGGTGACGGCCGGGGCAGCCGGCGGAACCGAGGAGCGGGTTCGCCTCAGCATTCGCGCCGGCATGGCTCGGTGACCAGCCCTCGCTCGCACCACGGGCCGACCGCCTCTTCGACGTCGTCGCCCACGCAATCCTGACGAGCCCAGCGAGCACCGCAGCCGAGTGACCACCACCCCCGCCCGTCGCAGCGGGTCGGCGTGGACGGCCGTGCCGCCGAGGATGCCCGGCGGGGCCGGGGAGCGGGGTCGCCTCAGCGCTGCGCCCGCGAGCTGAACCGGTTCCTGCCGGAAGCGGTCATCGCGCGGGCGAGCGGCCGAGGCGGCCCCCATGGACTGGACGGAGACGGGTTACGGCAGGAGGACGATCTTCCCGGTGGTGCGGCCGGCCATGCTCTCGCGATGGGCGGCGGCAGCCTCCCGCAGCGGGTGGCTGGACGCGATCAGGATGCGCAGTCGCCCCGCTGCCGCGGCCTCGGTGAGCTGGAGGCGGGCGGCCTGCCTGATCGCGGTGCCGGGGTCGGCGCCGGGCCCGCCGCCGAGGAGTTTGATCCCGGCCTCGGCGCCGCGCTCGAAGGCCGCGATGGTGGCGATGCGGGAGCGGTCGCCCACGAGTTCCAGGGAGACGTCCACCGCCTCGTCGGTGCCCACCAGGTCGGCCGCCGCGTGGATCCCCTCCGGCGCCGCCGCGCGCACGCGGTCCGCCAGGCCGGGCCCGTACGCGACCGGGACCGCGCCCAGTTCCCTCAGCAGCTCGTGCTTGGCGGGGCTCGCCGTCGCGACGACGGTGGCGCCGCGTGCCACGGCCAGCTGGACGACCACCAGCCCGACCCCTCCCGCGGCCCCGTGGACCAGCACCGTCTCGCCCTTGGCGAGTCCGACCGCTTCGAGGACGTGGACGGCGGTCACGCCGGCGACCATCAGCCCGCCGGCCTGCTCCCAGGACAGGGCGGCCGGCTTCGGCACCACGGACGAGGCCGGGACGAGGAGTTCCGCGGCGTACGCGCCGGGCGCGCGGTAGACGATCACCTCGTCGCCCACCCGGACGGGACCCGCGGGGCCGGTCGCGTCGGCGCCGACCGCGGTGACGACACCGGCCGCCTCGCTGCCCAGCCGCAGCGGCAGCTTCGCCGGATCGGCCCCGAAGGCGCCGCTGTACATCTTGTAGTCGAAGGGATTCACACCCACGGCTCGCACCGCGATGCGCACCTGACCGGGCCCGGGCTCCGGGACGGCCACGTCGATCACTGACAGGACCTCAGGACCGCCGTAGGCGCTCGCCACTACTGCTTCGCTCATGCCCATGGGCAACACGGTGCCGACAGCGATCATTCCGCCGCTTCCTCGGCCGTTATTTTGAACGGAGCGCTCCGCTCCGATAGCGTGCACGCGCAAGACACCGATCCGCCGACCGGAGGACACATGACGACGACGAGGAAGCCGACCGCCCTGGTCACGGGCGGCAGCCGGGGCATCGGCGCGGCCACCTCGCGCGAGCTGGCGGCCCGTGGGTACCGCGTGGCCGTCAACTACTTCGCGAACAGGGAGGCCGCCGACCGGGTGGTCAAGCAGATCGAGGCGGACGGCGGCGAGGCCTTCGCCGTGCGGGCCGATGTGTACGACCCCCGCCAGGCGGCCGAACTGCTGGAGCGCGCCACGGTCGACGGGCGCCTGGACGTCCTCGTCTGCAACGCCGGCGCCCGCTTCACCCCCACCCCGCTCCCCCGCCTTACCTGGGAGGACTTCCACGCGAAGGTGACGAACGAACTCGCGTCCGTCTACACCCTCACGCAGCGGGCGCTGGCCGTCATGGGTGCCCAGGGCGGGGGCCGGATCGTGTACGTCTCCAGCGCCGTCGCCGACGGCCCGCCCACCGTGGGCATGACCGCGCACGGCACCGCCAAGGCCGCGCTGAACACCTTCACACGCTTCGTCGCCTACGAGGCCGGTCCGCTGGGCATCAACGTCAACGTCGTGGCGCCCGGCTTCGTGCGCACCGAGGCCAGCGCCGGACAGCCGCAGGAGTTCCAGCAGCGCCTGGCCGAACACACGCCGCTCGGACGGGTGGCGGAACCGCAGGACGTGGCCCGGGCGATCGCCATGCTCGCCGGGGAGGACGCCGGGTTCGTCACCGGGGCCGTCGTCACCGTCGACGGCGGGCACGGCGTGGGACGCCCCTGAGGGAGAATGCCGCGTCATGGGTGACACGTACACAGGAAAACCGCGGGGCCGCAGGCGGGAGGCGGACCGTAACGACACCCGCCTGTTCCAGGCCGCGCGCGAGGTCTTCGCCGAGCGCGGCTGGGACGCCCCCGTCTCCGAGATCGCCCGCCGGGCCGGCATCGGCATGGGCAGCCTCTACCGCCGCTACCCCAGCAAAGAGCTGCTGGCCCAGCGCATGCGGATCGCGGGGATGGAACAACTCGTCGCGCAGGCGCGGACCGCACTCGCCGAGGAGCCCGACCCCTGGGCCGCCCTGGTGCGCTTCCTCCGTGACGCGTTGGCCGACCAGGGGACGGGCGGGCCGCTCCTGCCCCTGGTCGGTGGCCGGCTGCCCGCCACCGACGAGGTGCTGGCCGCCGCGCAGCAGTTGCGCGCGGCGCTGGACGACCTGGTGGACGGCGCGCACCGGGCGGGCGTGCTGCGCGCCGACTTCAGCTCCGCCGACATCCCGTTGCTGCTCGAACACCTCACCCCGCGGATCCCCGTCACCGGCGAGCGTGCCACCGCGCTGCACCTGCGCTACCTCGACCTGGTCCTCGCCGGGCTGCGCACCCCGGAGCCCGGTCAGCCCGTGGCCCTGCACGGTCCGGGACCGCGATGGGCGGAGCTCAGGGAGCCGCTCGGGACGCGTACCGGCCGCCGTTCGTCTACAGTTCGGTAGACGGTCTACCTCGCTGTAGTCGTTTGGTTACGGGTGCCCTGTGCGCCTGTTCCGCACGGAAGGCCCCCATGACCAGCTCCCCGTATCCGGCCGCCAACCGGCCCGACCGGTCCTTCCCCGGCGACCACGCGGCGATAGCCGCCGCCCTCGCCCTGCTCCTCGGCAGTCCGCGACCGTGGCACGGTGGCTCGCCAACCGGCGCCTGGGCGCCCTGCCGCTGACCTCATGACTCTTCGGTGACGACGAAGCCGGCGGGCTCCCGGTCCCGTACACCCGGCCCCGTACACCGCCGGCGTTCCAGACGGCTCCCACGGCGTGGGGAGCGACCGTGCCGCCGGACCCCCACAGCAAGAAGTGACGGAAGAGGGCCGCCTTGTACACCCGAACTGCCGCCCCACCACTGACCGATCGGGCCACGGGCTGGCTGCGGCGCCGGCTGGGCCGCGCGGTCGTGCTGGCCTACGCCGCCGCACTGCTCCTGCCGGGGCCCGGACTGTGGCTGCGCCGGGCTCACGCGCTGCCGCTCGGCTGGGGGCACGCCCTGCCGTTACCCCTCCCGCAGCTCCTGCTCTCCTCGGTGCTCCTCTCGGCCGGACTCCAGGTCCCCCTGGGCGCGCTGGGCACCCTGCTGCGGCGCCCGGTCGCCCTGCTGGCCGGGCTGGCCCTGCACCTGTCGATCCCCCTGCTGGCCATCCCCGCCGTCGCGTTCCTGCTGCGCCGGACTCCCGACACCGACGGCGGGAGCGGCCTCGTCACCGCGATGATCCTGATCGTGACGATGCCCGTCGCCGCCGGAGCCACCGTGTGGACCGGCAAGGGCGACGGCGACCAGCCGACCATGGTGGGACTCGTCCTCGCCTCCACCCTCCTCAGCCCGCTCACCACCCCCCTGGTCATCGGCACGCTGCTGCCGTTGCTCGGCGGCGGCTACGGGTCCACGCTCAGCAGGATCACGGACGCCCACGGCGGTTTCGCCCTGCTCGGCGTCGTCCTGCCCTGCGCGGCCGGCATTCTGTGCCGCCTGGCACTGCCCGCGCCGCTGCTCGGCCGGGTGCTCGGCGTCGTCGTGCCGACCGCCCTGGCCGGCTCCCTCCTCCTGACCTACGTCAACGCAAGCGGCGCCCTCGGTTCCTTCCTGGCACGCCCGCGACCGCTGCTGCTCGCCGCCGCGCTGACCGTGGCGACGCTGGTCTGCCTGCTGTCCTTCGCCCTCGGCCACGGCGCCGCACGCCTGCTGAGGCTGGACGCCCCGGCGGCGTCGTCCCTCACGCTGGCCTGCGGCATGAACAACAGCAGCGCGAGCGCCGTTCTGATCACCACCACGCTGCCCGACAAGCCACACCTGCTCCTGCCGGTCCTGGCCTACGGGCTGTTGCAGAAGACGGCGGCGAACCGGGTCGTACGCCGGAACCCCGGGCCCCGCCACGTCAGACCGAGCAGCCGGTGCCCAGTCTGAAGCCCACGCCCCGGACCGTGATGATCCAGTCGCTGTCACCGAGCTTGGTGCGGAGGCTGCTGACGTGCGTGTCGACGGTTCGCCTCGACCAGGAATCGCCCCACACCTGCTGCAGCAGCCGTTTTCTGGGAATCACGGTGTCGGGGTGCGAGGCGAGAATGCAGAGGAGGTCGAATTCCTTCCGGGTCAGCCCCACACCACGGCCGCCCAGGCTGACCTGCCGCGCATTCACGTCGATGTGCAGGGGGCCGTGCGTGATTTCCCGGTCGACGGTGCGCGAGGACCGGGTGCGGCGCATGACGGCCTCGATGCGTGCCATCAGTTCGCGGAATCCGTACGGCTTGACGAGGTAGTCGTCCGCGCCGGCCTGAAGCCCGAGCACACGGTCGAGTTCGGAGCCGCGGCCGGTGACGATGAGCAGCGGCACACAGCTGACGGAGCGGATGCTCTTGCACACCTCCAGCCCGTCGAGATCCGGGAGCTCCAGGTCGAGGAGGATCAGATCCGCGTCCTCGTGGGCTTCGAGGGCGGCGACGCCGAGGGCCGCGTGGGTGACCTCGTGGCCGTGCCTGCGCAGTCCTGCCGCCAGGGACTCGGCGTCGGCGGAGTCGCTCTCCACCAGGAGTATCTGCCAGCCGGCCGCAGGGGCGGGCACCGTGCGCGCCGGCCCCGGCATGTCCTCCAGTACGGTCTGCGGTCCGCGTGTGACGCGCTCGATGGGCGGATGGTGCTCCGGCTTCACCGCTGATGAGTATGGACCCATGGCCTCCCCCGGCTCATCCGGTCAGCGTGGATGTCGAACCTGCGCTCGAAAATTTATCGGTCGCTTGTAGTCCATTCAAAGACTTCTGTCGTAAATACATCGTTGCGGGTTCATGAAGGTGCATTACATAGTCATCGACCTGTGGTTCTGCGGGACCTTCTGACGTGCTCACGGGTTTATCGCCGGCCGGTCGTGGAGGGCGTCCGCCGGCCGCCGGGGGAATGCGCGGGCTGCGCCGAACGCGCCGTACGGCCCGACGGGAGCGGCACCGGCGACCGGTCCGACATGCTGCCGCAGTACCGGCTTCACACCCGCGGTGCAGGATGGACACGGCCGGAGGCCGGTACGTCCGCTCCCCGGCGCCGGCGGCCCAGGGCCGGAGCCCGATTCCCTCTTCCAGGAAGCGAGTTGCGGATGTCGCACACCTCTCAGTCCTCTGCCGTCGACGGCGCCGGGGCGACGCCCCCCGGCCCGCACTCGGTCGTGGTGGCCGGGGCCGGTCCCACCGGGCTGCTCCTCGCCGGAGACCTCGCGGCGGCCGGCGTGGACGTGGTGGTGGTCGAGAAGCGCCCGGAAGGCATCAGCAACCTGACCCGTGCCTTCGGTGTCCACGCCCGCACCCTCGAACTCCTCGACGCCCGCGGTCTCGCCGACGAACTGGTCGCCACCGGGCAGGTCATCCGCGAGCTACGGCTGTTCGGGGCGATACCGTTCGACATCGGCGCGCTGCCCTCCCGTTTCCCCTTCCTGCTGGTCACCCCGCAGTACGAGGTGGAGAAGCTGCTGCTGCGCCGGGCCCTGGAGAACGGTGCGGTCATCCGCTACGGGACCGAGGTGCTCGGTCTCTCCCAGGACGACGGGGGTGTCACCGTGTCGGTGCGCGACGCGGAGGGCGAGTCGACCGTGCGGGCCCGCTATCTGGTCGGCGCGGACGGCACGCGCAGCGCGGTGCGCCAGGCCCTCGGCCTCCCCTTCCCCGGGAAGGTGGTGATCCGGTCGGTGGCGCTCGCCGACGTGAAGTTCACCGAGCGGCCCAGCCTGGTGGTGCAGGTGCACGGCACGGGCGACGCCTTCGGCTTCATCGCCCCGTTCGGCGACGGCTACTGGCGGGTCGGCGGCTGGGACCGGGCCCACCGGGGGGAACCCGACGACTCCCCGGTCGCGTTCGAGGAGCTGCGCTCCCTCATCGAGCGTGCCTTCGGCTCCGACTTCGGCATGCACGACCCGCGCTGGATCTCCCGCTTCCACAGCGACGAGCGCCAGGTGCCCAGGTACCGGGTGGGCCGGGTGCTGCTGGCCGGCGACTCCGCCCACCAGCACTCGCCGGCCGGCGGGCAGGGGATGAACACCGGCCTCCAGGACGCCGTGAACCTCGGCTGGAAGCTGGCGGCGGTGCTCGGTGGCCGGGCCTCCGACGCGCTGCTGGACACCTACCACAGTGAGCGCCATCCGATCGGCCGGGCGGTGCTGCGCAGCAGCGGGCTCAACCTCCGGCTGGCCATGGCGCACAATCCGCTGGAGATCGCGCTGCGCACGGTTCGCAAGCTGGTGGTCACCCATGTGCGGCCGGTGACGCGGCAGGCGGTGGGAGAGATCACCGGAATCGGGCACTCCTACCCCGCCGCGCGCGGGGCGCACCGGCTGGTGGGCAGACGGGCGCCGGACCTGGAGCTGGCGGGCGGACGGCTCTACGAGGCGCTGCGGGAAGGGCGGTTCGTCCTGGTCCTGCCGCCTGACGGGGAGTCCGGCGCCCCCGCCGGGCTCGACATCGCGGGCCGGCGGGGGCGGCTGGTCCTCGCCCGCCGTGCGGACGGCGGCGACGGGGCCCGGGAGGCGGCCCTGGTGCGGCCCGACGGCTACTACGCCTGGGCCGGAGCGGCGGACGGACCCTCGATCGAGGCCGGCATCGGACCGTGGGTGGGGTGACCGGGCCCGTCCGGCGGAGCCTCTCGGCGTGCGGCCCCGCTCCATTCAGCCTCAACATCCACGGCATACGCGAGCTGCTGATCGAGGTGACCCGGCGCATACACACTCGGGGCTTCGAGCTGCCGTCCGAGTTCTTCCA
>NZ_JBEYRP010000026.1:0-101109 GCF_040704085.1 Streptomyces sp. NPDC047841 | reverse complement strand
CGGTAGTCGTCCGTCAGCCCGAGGTCGTGGAAGAGGCCGCCGACGTAGGCGAGCTCGGGGTCCACCTCCAGGTTCCGGGCGGCGCTCTTGAGCATCCCCCAGAGGAACACGCGGCGGGAGTGGTGGAACAGCGTGTCGTCGGCGGACAGGCGCACCAGCTCGGTGGCCTCGCGGACCAGGGCGGTGTCCGGGACCGTGATCCCGGCGATCGTTTCGGGCATTGTGTCTCCAAAAGGGAAAGGTTCAAAGCATCTGTCGCTTCCGTCCCAGCTCCACGTTCCCTGATCGACGTTGCGGTGAGAAGCGTCCGAACGGACGCATGTGCCACGGATTCGGACACACGATGGCGTACGGCGAGCGGGCCGGCCCCGGTCGGCGTCACACGGGCTGCTGGAGCAGGGCGCCCCCTTCGCACCGGCCTCGGGCTGGTCCGCCGGGCAGCGCCGGGCGCCGGGCACCTTGGCCCTCGACCCCTCGCCGTGCCGTGCCGCGATCAGCCACGGTCTCACCCGCCACACCGCGCGCACCGTTCTTCGACAGCATGGGGCGACCCGGTCACCGCCCTCGGCATCAGCGCGCCAACCCAGCGCCTCACAAGGGGCCCCAGTCCCCGATTTCTGTGGGACCGCCGTGCCACGGGCGGTGGTCCCAGCGCATAAAGGATCGGACACCGGAGCGGGCGGGCCCTGCGCGTTCGAAGAGACGATCCCGGCCTGCAACCGAAGCCGGGCGAGGTCGTCATCGACATAGCGGCCCGGGATCCCCATGCGTCGCCCGGCGGGCGCGGACTCTATGCTCGTCCGCGTCGGCGCGCCCCCCGACGGTCGGGCGGGCCGGTCGTCCATGTCGTCACAGTCGGTTCAGGGGATTCGGTGCGTACACGATTCGCCGTGCTCGGGCCCGTCAGAGCCTGGCGCGACGAGACGGAACTGGTGCTGGGACCGCCCAAGGAGCGCGCTCTGCTCGCGTTGCTGCTGAGCGCGGCGGGACATCCGGTCGCCGTCCACGAGATCGTCGATGCGCTGTGGGGGCAGAACCCGCCGGACACCGCCGTCAACGTGGTTCAGCGGCACGTCGGAGCACTGCGCCGGCTGCTCGAACCGGATCTCCCGGCCCGGGGGACGTCACGGTGGCTGGTGCGCGGCTCGGGCGGCTACCGCCTCGAAGTGGACCCCGACTCGCTCGACCTGCTCCGCTTCCGCGACCTGCGGCAGCGGGCGGAGCAGGCGGCTGGAGACGGGGACGCGACCGGCGCCACCGAGCTGTTGATCGAAGCGCTGGCCTTGTGGCGCGGGCCCGCAGCCACCGGGATCACGGCCGAGGTGCGCTCCCATCCGGCCTTCACCGGCCTCGACGCAGAACATCTGGCCGCCGTCAAGGAGGCGGCCGAACTCGCTCTGGAGGCCGGTGGGGGACTGGGCGCCCGGGTGCTGGTCACGCTTCGGCAGGCCGCCGCGCAGCACCCGTTGGACGAAGGACTGCAGGCCAGACTGATCCTGGTGCTCGCGGCCACCGGTCATCAGGCCGAGGCGCTGGACGTCCACCGAAGCGTGCGCGCCCGGCTCGCCGACGAGTTGGGCGTCCAGCCGGGCCCCGAACTGCAGGCGGCCCTGCAGCGAGTCCTGGGGCGTACTCCCACCGCCTCCGGCGAGGCAGCGGCAGCGGCGCTCGACTCCCAGCCGGCACAACCAGGTGCCCTCGCCACCGTGCGGCCCGCTCAGCTCCCTGCGGACCTGGCCTCCTTCACTGGTCGGCACAGTGAACTCGCCCGCTGCCGGCAACTCCTGCCCGAGGCCGGAGAAGTGCCGCCGACCGTGGTGATCAACGCCGTCGGCGGCATGGCCGGCGTCGGCAAGACGACCCTGGCGGTGCACTGGGCGCACAGCGTCGCCGACCGCTTCCCCGACGGGCAGCTCTACGTCAACCTGCGCGGTTTCCACCCCAGCGGTTCGATCATGAGCGTGTCCGAGGCGATCCGCTCGTTCCTCGACGCGTTCGGCGTGCCCGCGCACCGCGTCCCCGCCGGGCTCGACGCCCAGGCCGCGCTGTACCGCAGCCTTCTCGCCGACCGGCGCGTCCTCATCGTCCTCGACAACGCGCGCGACACCGAGCACGTGCGCCCCCTGCTGCCCGGCGCGCCCGGCTGCCTGGTCGTCGTCACCAGCCGCAATCAGCTCTACGGGCTGGTGGCCGGCGAGGGCGCGCACTCCCTGACGCTGGACGTGCTCCCCCCCGCGGACGCCCACGAGTTCCTGGCCCGCCGCCTGGGAGCCGAACGCGTGGCGGGTGAACCCGAGGCGGTCGCGGAGATCATCGAGCTGTGCGGGCGTCTCCCGCTGGCGCTGGCCGTCGTCAGCGCCCGCGCCGTCGTGAACCCGACGTTTCCGCTGGCGTCCGTCGCCGCCGATCTGCGCGAGAGCGAGGACAGCCTCGACGCGTTCTCCGGAGAGGCCCCGATCGCGGACGCCCGCAGTGCGTTCTCCTGGTCGTACCGACTCCTCACTCCCGCGGCGGCCCGCGTCTTCAGGCTGCTGGCCCTGCACCCGGGCCCCGACTGCTCGCCGGCCGCCGTCGCCAGTCTGGCCGGGCTGCGAACGAGCCAGGTACGACCGCTGCTGGCCGAGTTGGTGCGCGCGCACCTGCTCTCCGAGACGCTGCCGGGCCGCTACGGCTGCCACGAACTGCTGCGCGCCTACGCCGGCGAGTTGGGCCGGGCCGAGGACGGCGTACCGGATCTGGAAACGGCCCGGCGCCGGCTGCTCGACCATTACCTGCGCGGCGCGCACGCGGCCGACAGTGCCCTCGCGCCCAGCCGCGAGCGCATCGCGCTGCGCCCCCACCTGGCCGGTGTGACCGTCCCGCGCCTGCCCGACCAGGCGGCGGCGGCCGAGTGGCTGGAGACCAACGGGTCCGTCCTGCTCGCCGCGATCGAACAGGACGCGCGGCACGGCAACGGTGAGTACAGCTGGCAGCTGGCCGCGACCCTGGACATGCACCTGGACCGCACAGGCCGCCGGCAGGAGCAACTCGCGGCCCAGACGTTTGCCCTGGGAGCGGCCCAGCGGCTGGGCGACATCCGCGGCCAGGCGCACGGGCACAAGGCCCTCGGCTTCGCCTGCGGTCGCGTGGAACGGTGGGACGAGGCCGACGCCCATCTCGCGCGCTCGCGGGAGCTGTTCGCCGAGATCGGTGACCGGGCCGGTCAGGCCAGGGCCCATCGCCACTCCGCCTTCCTGGCCAACCGGCGCGGACGGCACGTGGACGCCCTCGCCCATTACGCCGATGCCAGTGCCCTCTACCGCGCGGCCGGATGGCGCAACGGCGAGGCGAACGTCGCCAACGAGGTGGGGTGGACGTACGTCCTGATGGGCAGGTACGCAGACGCCCTGCGGGAATGCGGCTGGGCGCTGTCGGTCCACCGGGAGGCCGGTGACCGCAACGGCGAGGCCGCCGCCTGGGACAGTCTCGGGTACGCCCACCACCACCTGCACGAACACGACCGGGCGCTGGAGTGCTACGAGCACGCGCTGGAGCTGTACCGGGCGATCCGCGACCGCTATCTGCAGGCCGACACGCTGGTGCACATCGGCGACACCCACCGCGCGGCCCGCCACGGCACCCGGGCCGCGCTCGCCTGGCGCGAGGCACTCGGCATCCTCGAGGACATCGATCACCCGGAGGCCGCGCACGTCCGCGACCGGCTGACGGACCTCGCCGTACCCGGGCGGTCCGGGCGTCAGTAAACCGTCAGCGTTCCGGAAGCGGGCCCTGCCTACGCTCCCCGCGCTCCGCTCCATCAGGAGCGGCAGCCGCGTACGGCACTCCCCTTCAGGAACTGGATCATGACCACGACCACTGACGTGGCCGCCACGTCGGCCGAGCAGCGGGACGAACTGCTGCACACCCTGGTGTCCGACCACGCGAAGGCGTTGCTCGCCTACGCGGAGAAGCTGCTGAGAGATCGCCACCTGGCGGAGGACATCGTCCAGGAGACCCTCATCCGCGCCTGGCCGCACACGGAACGGCTCTACAGCACCGAGGGATCGGTACGCGGCTGGCTGCTCACCGTGACCCGCAACCTCGTCGTCGACCGGATGCGCAGCGCGGCCGCCCGGCACGAGACCATCGGCGCCGACGACCGGGACATGCCCCTGCCCGACCACTCCGGCGCCGTGCTGACCTCGGTCGAGGCGGCCGACCTGCTGCGGCAGCTGTCCCACGAGCACCGGGAGGTCCTGCTGCACACCTGCATGTACGGCAGGACGGCTCAGGAGACGGCCCGCATCCTGGGGATACCCGCGGGCACCGTCAAGTCCCGCCGGCACTACGCCCTGAACACCCTGCGCGCCAAGGCCGGACACGGGCTCAGGCCGGGACGGTGAGCCGCATGTCCAGCACCGGGATCTCCACACGGCCGCCGGCGTCGGTGTGCCAGCGCCAGTGCGCGCCGTCGGCCTCGCCGTAGACCAGTCCGGTCCATCCGGCACCGCCCGGCCCGCACAGGGCGGCCAGCTCGGCGGCCTCCCGCTCGCCGGGCGTCCCGGCCACCACCACCAGGCCCCGCACCGGTCGACGCGCCGCGCCGGCGCGCAGGGTGCCCCGCCCCGTGGCGGGCGCCGTCGGAGCAGGTGCCTCGACCCGGGGAAGCTGCCGCAGACCCGCCGGCACGGTGAGTGGCGGGGCGCCGTCCACCCCACGCAGCACGGTGACCGGCGTGTCGGGCCTGGTGCGTGCGATCTCGGCCAGCAGGTTCAGCACGACGTCCCGGGCCACGCCCTGGTCACCGCTGACGCTGAGGACACCGTCCAGCCGGCTGAGGTCCACGAACACGGGTTCGTCCGCGTCGTCCGTGCCTGCACGGACGAGGCAGGCCGCGCCGATCGACGCCTGCGTCGTCGTACCGGTGTCCTCCCCGCGGGTCAGCCGGCCCGCGGCGCTCGCGGGGCGGCGCCAGCGCGTGCCGTCGATGTTCGTCCACGGAGCGTCGGCCGTGTCCGGGGCCGCCAGCCACACCGTCACGCCCGTGCCATCGACGCGCAGCGCGTGCACCGGCTTCTCGGGTTGCTGTCGGGTGGGCCCGAACTCCGCCAGGGTGCCGTAGGCGCGTCGTACCGATTCCACGTCCGCGGCGAACCGGCGGCCGGTCGCCCGGCGTTGCATGAGCCGCCTCTTGCGCCGCATCGGCTCTCCCAGCCTGCGGGCCCCGCGCACCACGGCGCGGTACCAGGTGCGCACCTTCCGCCTGCCCACGATGCCCGCCGTGATCAGGGCGAGCAGGACCGCGCCGAGTACCGCGACGGCCGCAGCCAGCGGGATGGTGAACATCGTGGACGCCTGCCGTCCGGCGGCCGGGGGAGCGGAGGCGGCGCCCCGGGCCCCGGTGTCGCGGGCCAGCCGGACGTCGGGGCCCGCGGCGTCCTGCGGCAGGCGCAGGATCCAGCCGGGGTGCAGCGGGGCGTCGGGGGCGGTGAGCGCCCCGCCGTCCTTCTGCGCCAGGCCGCGGTTGAGGTCGAAGATTTCGCCGGAGCGTGATGTGTCGCCCAGGGTGGCCGCGGCGATCGACTGCAGCGTGGCGAGCTGCCCACCCGTTTGTGCGGGGTCCGGGACCAGGAACACCTTGACCAGATCGTCCCCGGGCGCGGCGTGCGCGGGAGCGGTTGCGCCCAGTGCCACCAGGCACGCGGCCAGCAGCGCCGCCAGGACTTGCAGAAGTGTTCGTGCCTCAGCGGTCGCCGGCCTGTGCTCGGACCCTCGGTCCGCGCCGTTGCTCATCGTGTCCACCCATGTCCTCCGGGGTCGCGTTGCACCGACTACACGGATCCATGCGGCGAAAACGTTCGACGCGAAGTCCGGTTCGAACCTTTCGGCAGGCTCGGCCCGTGTATCTGGCGACCACAGCTCACACGCACTGCAGCGGGGGATCGCAATGGCACGTCGGCACTCGAGTCCCGAGGACTTCCGGCTCGTCGGCATGGACTCGGACCCGACGCCGGGCGACCCCGCCCTGATCCAGGGTGTGATGCAGCGGTACCGGGACATCGGGGACGCTGCCGAGAAGGCGCTCAACGTCCTGAAGAAGGACGGCACGATCTCGCAGGGCCGCGGTTCGGCGATGGACCAGCTGAAGCAGAAGATCGGCGACGATCTCCCGAACAAGCTGACCAAGACCATGACCTCCTACCACGACGCGGCCCAGGCCTACAGCGACTACATGCCGCGGCTGCGCGAGGCCCAGGACACCTTCGACCGGGCCGTGGACCAGGCCCGGGCCGCCGCACCGCAGGCCGACCAGGCGCCCAAGCAGCTCGGCGCGAATCCGACGGACCAGGAGAAGTCCGAGGCGCGTCGGACCCAGGACGCCATCGACGCCGGCAAGGCCGAGCTGAGCGCGGCCAGGAGCCTGGCCGAACAGGCGAAGTCGATGCGGGAGAGCGCGCAGCGGCAGTGCGCGGAGGTGCTGGACCGGGCGGCCGGGGAGGCGATCCCGGAGCGGAACATCTTCCAGAAGATCGCCGACTTCTTCAAGGACTTCCCGTTCGTCCAGATCCTGCTGGCCGCCCTCATCGCCGTCGTGGCCGTGTTCTTCCCGGTGGTCGGCGCGCTGCTGGGCGGGGCGCTCTTCGTCTTCAACCAAGTCGTCGCGAGTCAGACCGGCGGCCTCAAGGCCGGTGACTTCGTCGTGGGCCTCCTGGGGATCATCCCCGGCGGCTCTCTGCTGAAGCTGGGCGGCCGGGCCGTCGAGGCGATCGCTCCGGCCGCCGTGGCCGCCGTGAAGAGCTCAGGGTTCATCACCAAGAGCACCGCGTCGATCACCGGGATCGGTGAGTCCTTGGCCAACAGCAAGGTCGTCGGCGGCATTCTCGCCAACCCCGTCGGCAAAGTCACCACGGAGGTCACCGGCAAGTTCCTCGCCAACTCGGCGCTGGAGGCGGGAGCCAAGGCGGCCAACCACGACAAGATCACGGCCGCCGGCGTGTTCGCCGGGGCCGCGGCCGGAGCCGCGGCCGGAGCCGCCTTCAAGGGAGGCGTCGGCAGGATCGGCAAGGGCCGCGGGAACCCTGCGATGGAGGAAGGCAAGGGCGGCCGGTTCGGCGATACGACGGCACCCGCGGCCGGTGACACGGTGGGCAAGCGGGCCGCCGACCAGGTCGGTGGCTTCGTCGAGGAGGGCGCCACCCTCGGCACCAAGATCGGCGTGGGCGTCGCGCAGGGCGGTGATCCCCACGAGGTCGCGGCCGGCGAGATCGCCAACTCCGCGCCGAAACTGGGCGCGGGGCCGATCGGGAAGGCAGGGCTCGGCCGCACGATCGACGGCCTCACCGGCAAGATCCCCGTCAAGGGCAGCCCGAGGCCGTCGGCCGGCCCGGCCGTTCCTCCCGCCGCGCACCCTTCGGCGCCGGATCCGGCGCAGGTGCCTCTCCCGTCGTCGCCCACGGCTTCGCGGCCGTCGAGTCCGGTTGCGCCGGATCCGGCGCAAGTGCCTCTCCCGTCGTCGCCCACCGGCTCGCGGCCGCCCACCCCGGCACCCGTGAATCCGGCGGACGTCCCGCTGCCGCCCTCCCCGACCACCGACTCCCCAGGACGGCCCGCGGTCCCGCCCGTCAGCACGTCCGACGCGCAGTCGAACGCCGGCAGTGAGTCGCCGTCGCCGTCTTCGTCCCCGTCCGGCGACGGATTCGTCACGGCGCCCACGAGCCCCTCGGACAGCCCGGATACCGGCGGCGGCCGCTGACACACCGCCGGACGTCCGCGCACCCAGCCGTCCGTCCCGACCGGGACGGTTCGCACCGCAAACCAGCAAGGAGCACCTCCATGCCCAACTACAGCGTCAACTCCGACACGACGTCCTCCACCTCGCAGGCCCTCCTCAACGACTTCTCCCAGTTGCAGGACAAGCTCAACGAGGTCAAGGGCAAGATCTCCAACCTGCTCGCCGACGGCTACAGCACCCCGGCCGCCCAGCAGAAGTTCTCGCCGTTCTTCGACGAGTTCGCCAAGGGCTTCGAGCAGGTCAACCAGGGCCTGCAGGGCATCGGCCAGTACGTGAAGTCCGTCGGCGAGGCCTTCGACCAGACCGACAGCCAGCTCGGGTCCAACCTCGCCTGACCCACCGGCTCGGCTCGCCGCAACGGCGGTCGGTGCCGCACCCACCTCCACACGAGAAGGACGATGAGCAGTGCGATTGACCGTCAGCGTGCGTGATCCGCAGGTCGAGGGGGTGTCCACCACCGTCGCAGTGGAAACCGAACCGTCCGTGCGAACGGGCACGTTCGCGGCCGAGCTGGCCCGCGCCGTCGGATACGCCGGGGCGACGGCGGGGGAGCCGCCCCTGTACATCGGCCCGACCCCCGTCGACCCGCACACGACCCTCCGGGGCGCCGGTGTGCGAGACGGCATGGACCTCGGGCTCGGCGCTCCCCTGCCCAGGGGGCCCGAACCCGAGGGCCGCACCGAGGTCCGGCTGGTCTCCGGCCCCGGCGCGGGAACCGTCTTCCGGCTCGTCCCCGGCGACTACGACATCGGCAGCGGCGCGACCTGCCGGGTCCGCCTCGCCGAGGGCACCCCGCCGCTCGCGGCCCAGGTGCGGGTCCGCCTCGACGGCAGCGCCGAACTCCTCATGACTGACGGCGCGTTGCTCGACGGCAAGCCCGCGCGGAGCCCCGCGCCATGGCGGGAGGGCAGCCAGCTGGCCGTCGGCGACATCCTGCTGGAGCTGACCTCACGCCCGACCGCCCGCGCCCCCCTGACCCCCGCCCAGGACGGGCTCGGCCTGGAGTTCAACCGGCCGCCGAGGTTCCTGCCACCGGCCGCGGGCGCGAAGTTCCGGCTGCCCACCCCGCCGGTCAAACCCGACAAGCGCCCCGTACCGCTCCTGCCGATCCTGCTGCTGCCCGCCGGCAGCGCCGCGATCGCCATCTTCGTCACCCACCGTTGGTCCTTCGTCTTCATCGCCCTGCTCTCGCCGATCGCCGCCCTGGTCACCCAGTTCGGGGGACGCAAGCAGGCGATGCTCAAATACCTGGAGCAGAAGGAGGAGTACGAGCGCACACTGGCCAGGGTCCGCGCGGACATCGACGCCGCCGTGCTGGAGGAACAGCACCAGCTGCGCCAGTCCCTGCCCGACCCGGCCGCCCTGATGCAGATGGCGGCCCGGCCCTCCGAGCGGCTGTGGGAACGCCGCTGGCAGGACCCCGACTTCCTGTCCCTGCGCGTCGGCACCACCGACCTGCCCTCGGCGACCAGCGTCGACGACCCCCAGCAGGACGAGCACCGGCGCAACACCGTGCCATGGCTGAACCAGGTCCCCGTCGCCGTGCCGCTGCGCCGGGCCGGGGTCGCGGGTGTCGCCGGGCCGGGAGCGACCCGGCTGGCCGGCTGGCTGGCCGCCCAGGCCGCCGCCCTGCACGGCCCCACGGACCTGAGGATCGTCGTGCTCGCGGGCCCGGACGGGGAGCGCGACTGGTCCTGGACCCGCTGGCTGCCCCACACCCAGGCCCAGGGCGAGGACGCCTACGCCCTGATCGGCACCACCGCGGACTCCCTGGCCCGGCGCATCGGCGAGCTCGGCCAGCTCGTCGCCTCCCGCCTCGCCGCCGGCCCCGACGTCACCCGTGGCGGAGCGAACGGCTACCCCGACGTCCTCGTCGTCCTGGAACAGGCGCGCCGGGCCCGCTCGCTGCCAGGAGTGATCGCACTGCTACGCGACGGCCCGTCCGTCGGCGTCCACACCATCTGCATCGACCGCGAGGAGCGGCTGCTGCCCGAGGAGTGCGGTGCCGTCGTCGTCACGGGCGCGGACGCCACCACCGTCAGGGTGCGCACCGGTTCCGGCGCGGCGCTGGACGACGTACGCGGCGACTCGCCCGAGCCCGACTGGTACGAGCACTTCGCCCGTGCGCTGGCCCCGTTGCGCGGGGTCGGCGACAGCGACGAGAGCGCTCTGCCCGGCTCCGTACGCCTGCTGGACCTGCTGACCCTCGAACCGCCCACCGCCGAGGCCGTGATGGCGGGCTGGTCGCTCGGCGGCCGCAGCACCCGAGCGGTGCTCGGCGTCGGGTACGACGGTGAGTTCGCCGTCGACCTGGTGCGCGACGGCCCGCACGCGCTCATCGCCGGTACGACCGGTTCCGGCAAGTCCGAGCTGCTGCAGACGCTCGTCGCCACGCTCGCGGTGGTCAACCGGCCCGACGAGATGACATTCGTGCTGGTCGACTACAAGGGCGGCAGTGCCTTCGCCGAGTGTGCCGACCTGCCGCACACCGTCGGCCTGGTCACCGACCTCGACACCCGGCTGGTGGAGCGCGCGCTGGTCTCCCTCGGCGCCGAGCTGCGCCGTCGCGAGACCCAGTTGGCCCGGGCCGGTGCCAAGGACATCGAGGACTACCTCGACAAGCGCTCGCGCAGCGGCGACGTGCTTGCCCCGCTGCCCCGACTGCTGCTGGTCATCGACGAGTTCGCGTCCATGGTGCGCGAACTGCCCGAATTTATCGCGGGCTTGGTGAACATCGCGCAGCGGGGTCGGTCACTCGGCATCCACCTGGTGCTGGCTACCCAGCGGCCCGGCGGCGCGGTGACCCCCGACATCCGTGCCAATACCAACCTGCGCATCGCCCTGCGTACCACCGACACCAGCGAGAGCCGCGACATCATCGACGCCCCCGACTCCGGGGACATCTCCCCGGCCAACCCCGGCCGGGCCTTCGCCCGGCTCGGTCCCTCGGCGCTCCTGCCGTTCCAGTCGGGCCGCGTCGGCGGCCGCCGCCCGGGCGGGCAGGCCCCCGGCGGGACCCAGACGGTCGTCCGCGCGGAGCCCGTGACCTGGGAGAACCTTGGCGGTCCGCTGCCCAGCGCCCGGTCCCGGGGCGGCTCGGCAGCGGCGCGGACCGAGGCCGTCACCGACCTTGCCGTCCTCGCCGGTGCCGTGGCGCAGGCGGCCCGGATCGCCGGCGTACCGCGTCAGCCCAGCCCTTGGCTGCCGCCGCTGCCCGGCATGCTGCCGTGGACGCCGCCGCCCGCGCCCAAGCCCACCGCCGAACGTGCGGCGGCCCTGCCGGCCGTGGAGTACGGCATGGTCGACCTGCCCTACCAGCAGACCCGCGCCCCACTGGTCCTCGACCTGGACCGGGCCGGGCATCTGCACATCGTCGGATCGCCCCGCAGCGGACGCTCCCAGACCCTGCGTACCCTGGCCGCGGCACTCGGGCAGGCGCACGGCGCCGACGACGTCCACCTGTACGCCATCGACTGCGGCAACGGCGCACTCAACGCCCTGACCACGCTGCCGCACTGCGGGGCGGTCGTCGACCGCAACCAGACCGAGCGCCTCGGCCGGCTGCTGGACCGGCTCGGCGCGGAACTCACCGCGCGCCAGAGCATCCTGGGCGCCCGGGGCACGGCCGACCTGACGGAACTGCGCGGGACCCAGGCCCCGGAGGAACGGCTCGCCCACATCGTGCTGATGGTCGACCGGTTCGAGGTCTTCGAGCGGGAGTTCACCTCGTACGACAACGGCAGCTACCTGGAGCGCCTGAACCGGCTGCTGCGCGACGGAGCCGGTGTCGGCATCCACGTCGTCCTGGCCGGTGACCGGGTGCTCGGCAGCAGCCGCTTCTCCGGCACCACCGAGGACAAGATCGTCCTCCGGCTCAACGACCGCCAGGACTACTCCAGTGTCGGCATCCCCGCCAAGTCAGCGCCGTCCGACCCCGCACCCGGGCGCGGCGTCCGCACCCAGGACCTGAGCGAGGCGCAGATCGCGGTGCTCGACGAGGACCTGTCCGGCAGCGCCCAGGCCGAGGTGCTGGTCAGGCTGGGCCGGGAGCTGACCGAACGCGAGGCCCGGGTACCGGCCGCCCGCCGCCCGATCCGCCTCGACGTGCTCCCTGACCGGATCGCCTACGCCGACGCCCTTTCGCTGCACACCGGCGGCGGGCCGATGCGGCCCCTGGTGGCCGTCGGCGGCGACACCCTCACGTCACTCGGTCCCGACCTGGCGGACGTGCCGACCTTCGTGATCGCCGGACCGCCGCGCACCGGCCGCAGCACTGCCCTGCTCACCGCGGCGGAGTCGCTGCTGGCCGCCGGCACCGGCCTCATCGTCCTGGCGCCGCGGCGCTCACCGCTGCGGCAACTGGGGGGCCGGCCCGGCGTCGCCGCCGTCATCACCGACGCCGAGGTGACGGCGGAGGAATTCCGGCGTGCGCTGGGCAACGTGCCGCAGGAGCACGGCGTGATCGTCGTGGACGACGCCGAACTGTTCATGGGCGCCGAGATCGACCCCGACCTCGCACTGCTCGCCCGCGGCGGCGCCGGTACCGGCTGGGGTGTCCTCGTGGCCGGCAACGCCGAGTCCCTGTCGCTGAGCCTGGCCGGCTGGATGGGGCAGGTGAAGCGCAACCGCACCGGCATGCTGCTGTCCCCGCAAGGACTGAGCGACGGCGAGGTCATCGGGGTGAAGCTCACGCGGGGCGTCGTCGGTCTGGCTCCGCAGCCGGGCCGGGGCCTGCTGCACCTGGGCGACGGAACCCTGCGGACGGTCCAGGTGCCGCTCCTCGCAGGGGAACGCTGAGGCCAGAAGCACAACAGGAGGGCGGCCGGACCCTGGGGGGTCCGGCCGCCCTCCTGTTGCGCCCTTCGGCCAGGATCAGGCGGCGACGCCGGAGCTTTCGTCGCCCTCGTCGGCCGCGGAGACCTGGACACCGTCGTCGGTCACGAAGCGGAAGGTGCCGGTGATGGCGTCGAAGAGGTCGTACACCTCGTTCTTCAGCGGCAGATTGGGGCTGGCGAGGGTGACCACCAGGAAGTCCTCGGTACTGCCGGGAACCGGCATCATCGTGTGCATCGTCAGCAGTTTGACGTCGATGTCCCCGGTCAGCCGCGTCACCTCGGTGCCGGTGACCCGGGCAACGGTGCCCACGTGCGGCACCTTCGCCGACGTGATGACGCGGTCCCTGGGCGCCACCCCGTTCGCCGAGGAGACCCCGAGCCGCGCGGACAGGACGGGCAGGGTGAGCTCCTCGCCCTCGGGGGTGCTGACGGCGAAGACCATGGCGTACGCCATGAACAGGCCCTCGGTGTACATCGTCGCCGTACCCGCGGCCAGCAGCGCCCCGTGGCGGCGGGCCGCCCTGGTCACCTCCCGTCCCTGGCGGAACATGTCATTGATCCGCGCCTTCTCGCGAGGGTCGTCAGTCGAGGCGAGGGCCCGCGCGCGGGTGCGGGCCAGTGCCTCGCCGCTGAGGTCGACCTGCTGCCACGGGTCCGGTATGTCCAGCAGAAAACGCTGTGCGGTGCTCATCGGCCGGTCGCCGCCTTCCCGTCGTCGAGGTTCGACACCGCGTCCTGGTCGGTCTTCTCGAAAGCGTCCAGGATGTTGCCGATGGCGTCCCGGATGCCCTGCACCTGCTTCTGCAACTGGTGCTTGCCGTCCTCCCACTTGTTCTCGAAGTGCTGTGCGGAACCGTGGGAGAGCTCGGGGCCGAACGCGGCATCGAAGTCGAACGTGTGGTGTCCGATGTCGATGTGATCGTGGACGAAACCCAGCATGTCCTGGGCCTCCTTCAGTTCGCTTCCGGGGATGTTGACGTCCGACGCCACTACGGGCCCCCGTTCGTGTGCGGTGAGGATTCGTTCCTCGTGGTGATTCGTGTCTGCGGGGAACACGAGAGTGCCGATGTGAAACGTTCACCGCCTGCGGGGCCGACCGATCCCGGCAGTGGATGAACCATCGCCGGTGTCTGTCTCGTGTCGCAGGCATGACCTCGCTCTTCACCCACCCGCTCCTCCCCGGCGCGTCCGCACGCCGCGCCGTCCTCGCGTCCGTTCTGGCCTTGTGCGGTACGGCGAGCCTGGCGGCCTGTGGCAAAACGATCACCATCGGCGACAGTTCGGCCCCGTCGGCGTCCGTCACGCCGGCGGCGTCCAGCCAGGGAGCGGACAACTCGGCGCTGCAGGTGATCGACTCCACCGCGCAGGACGCCGGTCTCAGCGGGAACGGCGGGACCGTGGTCGGAGCGGCGGTGCAGGAGGAGCCGCCGAAATGGGTTCAGTTGTCCGCGGTCACCTCGGCGCCCCTGTCGGCACCGCATCTGATCAACATCAATCAGGCGGCGCTGTATCGCTTCGACGACGACACCGCCGACCCGTCCCGGTCGTCCTGCGTCGGCGCCTGCGCGGTGAAGTGGCCGCCCGTGACCATCCAGGAGGGTGGCAAGGTCTACCTGGCGGGGGTGAACCCCAAGGAGGTCGGGGCCATCCGCCGCCAGGACGGCCAGGTCCAGATCACCGTCGCAGGACTGCCCGTCTACCGCTTCTCGGGCGACCGCGGGCCGGGGGATCTGAACGGCCAGGGCATCGACGGCAAGTGGTTCGCGGTCGGCTCGACCGGCGAGAAGGCGACGGGATAGGGGAGCCCGATCGCTCTGGCGGGGCAGGTGCGACGCGACGTGGGACCGCACCCGACGCGCGGCACTTGACCATGCCGACACAGTGCACCCAGTGCGCGAGGACCACCAGCAGGCGCACCACCCACGCTGTCCGGCCGGGAGGGCACCGAGTCACCCGGGAGCACGTGACCGAGGGACGGTGGCCGGGATGCGATCGACTCACCTACCGGTCTGCCTCCGCTCGGCCCCGTCGGGATGCGTTCGCAGGGCGGGCCGCCGCCGGCGATCAGGCTCTCCGGCGCCGCGCACCGCGACAGCGACGGAACCGCAGCCGGTGCGACCTCCTGACCAGGAGCGAGGCCCGGACCGGGCGGGCCGGGCAGGCCTTGAGCCTCTTGACGGGTGGCTGCCCGCCCAGCACCACGCAGCCGGCGCCCGTGCCATCGACGTCACCGGTCTTCCGGCGCCGAGCAGCCGCCGCCCTCTCTGACTCGCCGACGCACTGGCTGTCCTGGCGCCGGCATCCCACGCCTGCTGGGCAACAGCGACGCCTGCGGCCCCCGGACGGCCCGGCCCGTCCGCTGCGACCTCGGCGAAGCAGTCGGCAGCCTCGCCGCTCACATCCGTGACTCCCGCGCCGGACGCGCAGCCTTGAGCAAGCCGACCGGCCGCCTCCCACGTTCGCAGGCACGTGATCACCCTGCTCACCGTCGAAGGGGCCGGCTCGGCCCACTCGCATGCCCGGGGAGCGGCGCATCCAGACGTGTCAGGGGACGCGGTGAGGCGGGGCGTCCGGCAGGGCGCTCCTCCCGTCGCGGCTCACGAGAGGACCGGACGCAGGAATGTGAGGACGCCCGCGTCCGCGTCGAGCCCGGCCGGCGTGCCGATGGGGAAGGTCTGCTGTGGCACACCATGGCCGATGTCCGCACCCACGAGGACCGGGATGCCGAGGTCGCCCAACCGGTCGTACAGCAGCTCCTCGACGCGCTCCCGCGTGCCGCAGTCCGTGAACGTACCGCAGACGATGCCGGCGGCCCCGTCGAAGTAACCACCGCGCCGCAGCTGGGTGAGGAAGCGGTCGAGCCGGAACGTCTCCTCGTCCACGTCCTCCAGCAGGACGATGCCACCCTGCGCGGGCAGGGAGGTGTCGGTGCCCAGGGAACAGGCGAGCAGGGTCACCGTGCCGCCCAGCGTGACGCCCTGCGCGGTACCGCCGACCAAGGGGCGGGAGCCGGGGAAACGCAGTTCCTTGACGGACGCCGGGTCGGTGAGCAGCGCGGCGAGCCCGTCGAAGTCGGGCCGGCCCGGGCGGAAACCTCGGCCGGCGGGCATCGGCCCGAACAGCCCCGTCCAGCCCAGCTTGACCGCCACCGCCTCCAGCAGCGCCGTCACGTCGGAGAAGCCGATGACGGTGCGCGGGGTGGGCGTGCCGATGGCGTCCCAGTCCACCAGTTCCAGGGTGCGCTGGGCGCCGTAGCCGCCTGCCGCGCAGAAGACGGCGGTGAACGCGGGGTCGGTGAGCGCGGCGGTCAGGTCGCGGGCGCGCAGCGCGTCGTCACCGGCGAGGTACTCGCCACCCGCCCGGGCGGAGGCGAACACCTCGGGCTGGAGGCCGAGCCCGCGCAGCGACTCCAGGCCGACCTCCAGGTTGTCCTGGTCGGGTGGCCCGCTGGCGGCGATGACGGCGACCCGGTCACCGGGCTTGGGTGCGGCGGGGCGGACGAGCCCTTCGGGGGGCAGGGTGGGCATGTGGCTCCTTGGAAGGGCGAAGGTGCAGCAAAATCCGGTGCGGTGGCCGGTACTGGGCGTGCGGGGCCGTGCCGGCCGTCGGTGGGGCGGTCAGTGGGTGTCCAGGTACGCGGCGATCAGGGCAGCCCTCTCCAGCAGGGAGGACAGCGAGGCGCGTTCGTCCTCGCTGTGGGCACCGGCGCCGGCAGGGCCCAGACCGTCGACCGTCGGGATGCCCAGCGCGCCGGTGTGGTTGGTGTCACCCGCGCCACCGGAGGTACCGAGAGCCAGATCCAGGCCCAGGGCACTGGCGAGCGCGGTCAGCTCTGCCGCCAGGGGGTTGGCGGGGTCCATCGCCCAGGCCGGGCGGTGGGACAGTGTCGTCGCGGACAGGGCGGCCCGGGCCCGCACCGGGCTCGGTTCCAGCAATGCGGAGAGCAGCGCCCGTTCGGTCTCGTGCGTGGCATAGCGCAGGCCGATCTCCGCCTCGGCGTGGTCGGCGACCACGTTGGCGCGGGAACCGCCGCTGACCGTGCCGACATTCAGTGCGGCGTCGGGGAGGGCGGCGGCCGTGGCCCGCAACGCGGCGAGCTGGTCCACGAGTTCGTCTATCGCCGAGACGCCGAGGGCGGCGTCCAGGCCGGCGTGGGCGCTGACTCCGCGCACGGTCAGCCGTACCCGGGCCACTCCACGCCTGCCGATCTTCAACGCGCCGCCGGGCAGCGGCGGTTCGAGGCCGAGGACCGCGTGAGCGCCCTCGGCGTGCCGGGCCACGAGGCGGCTGCCGTCGGGGCTGCCGATCTCCTCGTCGGTGACCACCACGAGCCGTACCGGACGCCTGGGCGTGGTGCCCGTACGGCACAGCAGGTCCATGGCCAGTTCGACGGCCACCAGGGAACCCTTCATGTCGAAGACGCCCGGGCCGGTGACCGTGTCGCCGTCCTCGGCGAGGGCGAACGGTCGCCGGGCGACCGTGCCGGCTGGGAAGACGGTGTCGCTGTGCGCCACGAGCAGCGTGTGTCCCTCAGGCGTGCCGTCTCCTGTGTCGTCCCGCGTCCCGCGGCCGTTCCAGTACGCCACCAGGTGTGCTCCGTCCGGGCCCGGCGGCTGTTCGATGCGGTCGGCGGTGGCGGCGAGTCCCGTGGCGAGCCGCTCTGCGAACACGGCCGCGCGGCCGGCGTCGCCGGACGGGGTCTCCAAGGTGACCAGGTCTTCCCAGCGTTCCAGTACCGGGGCGGCGAACGTGCGTGCCAGGGCGAGGAGTTCGGCGGGCTCAGCCATAGCAGTTCTCCACGGCCGAGGTGACCACGCGGGTCAGGGCACGGAAGCAGCGTATCGCCCCGTACATCGTCGGCAGCGTGAACCGCACGGTCAGGGGGTCGGTCTGGACGACGCCGGGGATGTAGCTCGCGGCGGGAGCCAGGTGGGCGGCGTCGAAGGACACCTCGTAGGTGTAGCCCTCGTCGGGCGGGGCGGCCGGCCGAGTGGAGGCGGGCATGGCGGTCAGGCCCTCGCGGGCGGCCTCGGTGATCCGGGCGCCGCTCACCTCAGGCGGCAGGCAGATCGCGGAGTAGCGGTCCACGCAGGTCTTCACCACGGCGTGGGCGGCGTGCGGTGCCCAGGCCCGGGCGTCCTCGCAGCAGAGGTCGTCCCCGGTGACCAGGACCACCGGGACGCCGTACTCGTCGGCGAGCAGCGCGTTCATCCGGCCCTCGGAGGCCGGCGCGCCGTTGACGCGCACCGCGGTGATGGTGTTGGGCAGATAGGTGTGCGCGAGGACACCCGGCTGGCCGGCACCGGTGTGGTAGCCGACGAAGGCCACCGCGTCCGGGGAGCGGTCGATGCCCTCCATCATGCCGAGGGGTTTGTGCGTGCCGATCAGGAGCGTGGCCCGTTTGTCGAGCCGGTCGATGAGCAGGTTGCGCTGGTCGGCGTGGGCCTCGTTGACGAGGATCTCGGTGGCGCCGGCGGCGGCGAAACCGGCGATCGCCGCGTTGACGTCGGCGGTGAGGAACTGCCGGTTGTACTCCCAGCGGGCATGACCGGGCTCGCAGTCGTCGGGGAAGGTGACGCCGGTGACGCCCTCCATGTCGGCGGAGATGAGGACCTTCATGCTGCCTTCTCCTCAGCAGTGGTGAGAGTGGCGCGGGGACGGATGGTCCAGGTGCGCATGGTGTGCCGGCTCAGCTGGTCGAGGTCCACGTCGAGGCCGATGCCGGGCCGGGTGCGGGGCACGGCGACCATCCCGTCCACGGCGCGGATCGGCGGCGTGACGATGTCCCGCCGGTAGTACTTGTCGGAGCCGGAGACGTCCGAGGGCAGGGTGAAGCCGGGCAGTCCGGCGAGCGCCAGGTTGGCGGCCCGGCCGATGCCGAACTCGTGCATCCCGCCGCACCACACCGGCACCCCGGCGTCCAGGCACAGGTCGTGCACCGTCTTCGACGGGCCGAGCCCGCCGAGCCGGGACACCTTGACGTTGACGACGTCGGCCGCGCCCAGGTGCAGCGCGGTGCGCAGCACGTCCGGTGCGGTGACCGACTCGTCCAGGCAGACCGGAGTGTCCAGTCGGGCGGCGAGCCGGGCGTGGGAGAGCAGGTCCGAGGCGGCGTACGGCTGCTCGATCATCAGCAGTCCGCGCCCGTCCAGCTCCGCCAGGTGGTCCTCCTGTCCGGGTCGGTAGGCGGTGTTGGCGTCGACCTGGAGGGCGACGCCGGGGAAGGCGTCCTGGACGGCGCGGACCGGTTCGAGGTCCCAGCCGGGACGGATCTTCAGCTTGATCCGGCGGTAGCCGTCGGCGACGTGCTGGGAGACCTGCGCGAGCAACGCGTCGATCGTCGGCTCGATGCCGAGGCTGACCCCCGCGGCCACCGCGTCGGCGCCGGCGCCGAGCAGGTCCGCCAAGGGCTTGCCGCGCCGCTGCCCGTACAGGTCCCAGCAGGCCATGTCGAGGCCGGCGCGCGCGAAGTGGTTGCCGCTCACCTTGGCGGTGAGCCGGGCCGCGTCCTCGGGATGCTCCCAGGGCCGGCCGAGCAGCATCGGGGCGAAGTACTCGCCCAGCACCTGCCAGCAGCTCCAGGTGGACTCGCCGCAGTAGTACGGGTCGGTCGGCGAGGCGCACTCGCCCCAGCCGACGCTGCCGTCCTCGGCGGTCGCGCGGACGACGATGTGTTCCAGGTGCGACTTGCGGTGTGAACTCGTCTCGAAGGAGTGGACGAGATCGAGCCGGACCAGCGCCAGCTCGATCTCGGCAAGGGTGACGGTCATGTGTGGGTCGTCCTACCGTGGGGGCCCGGGTCAGGGGCGAGGGGCCGTGCCGGGTGCGCGGCACGGGGGATGAAGCGGTATGCGGCGAGCCCCCCGGGCAGCCGTACGCAGGAGGCGGCCGTGCGGTCGGCAAGCAGCCGGGCGAACGTGTCGGTGAGGCGGCCGCGGAGCCGAGCCGCCTGCTCCGGACCGGCCTGCGCGCGCAGCCGGTGCCAGTCGTCGGGCAGGACCACGACCCGGTCGTCGCCGTCGTCGTACACCCGGCCGACGCTCCAGCCGCCCGGGGGCGGAGCGGGGACGGGGGCGGAAGGCCGTGCCCGGGCGTCCAGGTGCCAGGAGACGATGAAGCGGTCGGTGGACTCGCCGGTGGCGGCACCGAAGCCCGAGGTGCCGTACATGGCGGGCTTGAGTTCGTCCACCACCGCGCCCAGCACGTCGAGGTTGAAGTGGGCGTTGCGGGTCTGTATCGGGTCGTATGCCCAGCGGACCAGCGTCGTCCCCTGCGCGAGGCAGCGGTCGCGTTGGCCGAGCTTGAGCAGCCGCCCGATGCCGAGGCCCTGCCGCTCGGGCGCCACCACGGCCAGCTGCGAGTACTGGTACAGACGCGGGTCCCGCCCGTCGGCTGGGCGCTCGCGGGCGAGGAAGCTGTAGGTGAATCCCACCAGCGCCTCGCCGAGGAAGGCGCCTATGACCAGGCCGCTGTTGTCCTGGAGAGCCGTCAGCAGGCGCGGGTTGAGGCTGCCGTCGTCGCGGCGCAGCCCCATGACGCGCTCGTACAGCGCGACACAGCCGGCCATCTCCAGCGGGCCGTCCACATCCCGTACGACCAGCGGCCGACCTTGCCGGGCGCCGGCCGCCGACCTCGGTGTGGCCGTCGAGTTCACGACACGCCCGCCAGATGACACGCGGCCTGACCGCCGGCCGTCGCCTCCGCGCTCAGGACGGGCAGTGCCCGTCGGTCGCAGCCCGTCTGCGCGCGGTCCGCCGTGCCGAGGCCGGCCCAGACCGGGCAGCGCGGGTGGAACCGGCAGCCCCCGGGCACGGACGTCGGGTCCGGCGGCTCCCCCTGCAGCAGCTGGGGCCTACCGCCCCCGCCTTCCACGGACACCACCGACAGCAGTGCCTTGGTGTACGGGTGCTTCGGCGCGAGCAGGACCTCCTCGACGGTGCCGACCTCGACGATCCGGCCCAGGTACATCACCGCCACCCGGTCCGCGATGTTCCAGGCCAGGCCGAGATCGTGGCTGACCACCAAGGAGGACAGGCCGAGATCGCGGCGCAGGTCGAGGACGAGCTTGAGGATCTCGCCGCGTACCGAGGCGTCGAGGGAGGCCACCGGTTCGTCGGCGACGATCACCGAGGGTTCCAGCGCCAGCGCGCCCGCGATCACCACCCGCTGCTGCTGACCGCCGGACATCTCGTGCGGGAAGCGTGACAGGAACTGCTCCGGGGGGCGCAGCCCGGCCTTGGACAGGGAGGAGTGCACGCGCTGTTCGAGGCCGTCCTTCATCCGGTGCAGCCGGGGACCCTCGGCGACCGCGTCGAACACGTTCTGGCGCGGGTTCAGGGCGCCGCCGGGGTCCTGGAGGACGAACTGGACCTTGCGGCGGTGCGCCTTCAGCGCGGCACTCGTGTAGCGCAGCGGCACGCCGTCGCACAGCACCTCGCCGGAGGTGGGCTTGACCAGGCCGGTCAGAGCGCGCGCGAGCGTGGACTTGCCGCAGCCGGACTCACCGATCAGCGCCAGGATCTCACCGCTGCCGAGCCGGAGGTCGACGCCGTCCACTGCCCGGGCGGGGCCGCGGCCGGCCCGGGGCGGGTAGGTGACGTGCAGGTCACGGACCTCCAGCGCGGGTGGCGTGGCCGCGTCGGGTCCGGTGGCCGTGCCGGTGGTGGTGGCGGTCATGAGCGGGCTCCTTCCGCGGATGGCTCGGGCATGTCCGGGGCCGGGGAGACGTCCGGGAAACCGGGCAGCACCCGCAGGCACGCCGACTTTCGTCCGGGGCCGGCCGGCCACAACCGGACGGGGGTGCTGTCGCAGACGTCGTGCGCGTCGGGGCAGCGGACCGCGAAGGGGCAGCCCGGCCCGAGCGCGGCCGGGTCGGGCGGGTCACCGGGCAGCCCGGCCGGCGCCCTGCGGGAGGCGGGGTCGCCGATGGTGGGGAAGGCGCGGGCCAGCGCCCGGGTGTACGGGTGTTCGGGGTCGTCCAGGAGCTTCCGGGAGGGCCCCGACTCCACCAGCTCGCCGGCGTACATCACCGCCAGCCGGTCGCACATCTGGCCGAGCACGGCCAGGTCGTGGCTGATCATGATGACGCCGATGCCCTCGTCGCGCACCAGGTTCGAGAGCAGGTCCAGGATCTGGGCCTGCACCATCACGTCCAGGGCCGTGGTGGGCTCGTCCGCGATGATCAGGTTCGGACGGCAGGCCAGTGCCATCGCGATCATGACGCGCTGGCGCTGCCCGCCGGAGAACTCGTGCGGATAGCTGCGCATCCGCCGCGCCGGGACTCCCACCGACTCCAGCAGCTCGGCGGCGCGTGTGCGGGCCTGCCGGTCGGTGATCCGGCCGCCGTCCTCGCCGGTCCTGCGGCCGTGCAGCAGGATCGGCTCGATTAGCTGGTCACCGATGGTGTGCACCGGGTTGAGTGCGGTCATGGCGCCCTGGAAGACCACGGAGGCCTCCGCCCAGCGCACCGCGCGCATCCGGTTCCACTTCGCGGTGAGCAGGTCCTCGCCCTGGTACAGCACCTGGCCGGTGACCTCGGCGGCGGACGGCAGCAGCCGCAGCAGGCTCATCGCCAGCGTGGACTTGCCCGAGCCGGACTCGCCGGCCAGGCCGAGCGTCTGCCCGGCGTCCAGCGTGAGGTCCACCCCGCGTACGGCGGGCACTGTGCGCCCGCCGCCGCGATAGGTGACCTTGAGGTCCCTGACCTCCAGCATCGCGTTCAACGTGTCTTCACCGACCTCGGGTTGAGAAGGGTCTCCACGGCGCGGCCGGTCAGGGTGAAGCCGAGGACGACGATCAGGATGGCGATGCCCGGCGGGTACAGGTACCACCAGGCGCCGGAGGTCACGGCGCCGCCGCTCAGCGCCGAGTTCAGCATCGCGCCCCAGGAGATGCCGGTCGGGTCGCCCAGACCGAGAAAGGTCAGGGTGGCCTCGGACAGGATGGCCGATGCGACGGTCAGCGTCGAGGAGACCAGGATCAGCGGGGTGACGTTCGGCAGGACGTGCCGCAGCATCACCTGCGGCCCGCCCGCCCCCAGCGCCCTGGCCCGTTCGATGAACGGCTTGGCCTCCACGGCCAGGGTCTGCGCCCGGACCAGCCGGGCCGTGGACGACCAGCTGGTGACCGCGATGGCGATGGTGATGGAGGTGGTTCCCTGGCCGATCACCGCCGACAGCGAGATGGCGAGGGGCAGGCTGGGCAGCGCGATGAACCAGTCGGTGAGGTGCATCAGCGCCTTGCCGGTCCAGCCGCCGTAGTGTCCGGCGACCAGGCCGACGGCGCTGCCGAGCACCACCGTCAGCAGGGTCGCCATCAGCCCGATGGACAGCGAGGAGCGGGCTCCCCAGACGACCAGCAGCAGGATGGAGCGCCCCTCCTGGTCGGTGCCGAGCGGGTAGCCGTGGGTGGGGGCGTGCAGGGAGGGGCCGTCCACCTTGATGACGTCGAGGTCGTTGTCGGAGATGAACAGCGGTGCGCACAGGGCGAGCAGGCCGAACACGACCAGGATGCCGAGGCCGGCCACGCCGGAGCGGATGCGTACGAAGGAGCGTGCGAAGCCGGTGAATCCGCTGCGGCGCGGCTTCGCCGCGGCCGGTGCGATCGGCGGGGCGGGTTCGGCGCCCGCCTGCGGCGGGGCGGAGACCGGGTGGTCCGCCTGGGTGAGGGGTTCGTGGTGGGTCACTGGGCACGCACCCGGGGGTCGAGGAAGCGGTAGATCACGTCGGCGAGGAGGTTCATGATGATCACCGATGCGCTGAAGACGATGAACGTGCCTTGTAGCAGGGGCAGGTCGGGCACCTTCAGGGCCTGGTAGCTGAGCTGGCCCAGGCCCGGCCAGGAGTAGACGGTCTCCACGGTGATGGCACCGCCGAGCACCGTGCCCAGGTGCATGAAGATCATGGTGACCGAGGGCAGCAGGGCGTTGGGCACGGCGTGCCTGCGTCGTACGTCGTCGTCGCGCAGTCCCTTGGCTCGTGCGGTGAGCAGGTAGGGGCTGCCCAGCTCGTCGATGATCGAGGAGCGCATGACGGCCACGTACTGGGCGAAGACCACCAGGACCATGGTCAGGCAGGGCAGGACCAGGTGCTTGGCCACGTCGACGACGTGGTCGAGGCCGCCGGTGATCGCCGGGTCGCTCATGCCGCCCGCCGGAAGGAAGCCGGGGAACGGGCCGATGCCCACGCTGAAGGTGATCAGGAGGATCATGCCGAGCCAGAAGGTCGGCACCGACCACAGCGTCAACGAGGCACCGGTGGCGATGCGGTCCAGCCAGCCGCCGTGCCGCCACCCGGACCTGACGCCCAGCCAGAGTCCGAGCAGCACCGAGATCACGGTGGCGGTGCCCATCAGCAGCAGGGTCGGCCACAGCCGGTCGCCGATGAGTGAACTGACCGGCTGCTGGAACTCCCAGGAGGTGCCGAGGTGCCCGGTCAGGGTGTCGGTCACGAAGGTGAAGAAGCGCTCCGGCACCGACTGGTCCAGGCCGAGCTGATGGCGCAGCTGGGCCATCTGCGCGTCGCTGGTGGGACGGCCGCGGGTGATGGACTGGACGGGGTCGGCCGGCATGAGGCTGAACAGGACGAAGCCGATGACGAGCGTGACCAGGAAGCTGATCGCCGCGGCCACCAGTTTCGTGACCAGGTAACGCGCGAACCCCGAGCCTCTGCGGCGCCCGTCGTCCGGGGCGCCGGCGGGCCCGGCCGCGACGGCGCCCGTGACGTCGATGGTGTCTGCCACGGTCTACTCGCGGTCGTCGGAGGAGGAGCGGCGACGCGCCAGGAACAAGCCTCCGGCGGCCAGGGCGACGACCACGGCCACCGACACGCCGATCACCGTGCCGGAGTTGCCGCCCGAGGAGGACGAGGCCTTCGCCGGGGTCGCGTGCAGGTACTGGTCGAAGGAGACCTGCGCGGGGAAGGCACCGGTGGAGTCGCCCTTGCCGATCACGATGCCGCTCACCCGGTCGCTGCGGTACGCGGCCAGGCCGTTGGCGTTGTAGATCATGATGTTCTCGTTGGCCTTGTACAGGATCGCCTGCATCTGCCGGAGCAGACCGGCGCGCTCCTTGACGTCGAAGGCGCTCTGCTGCCGCAGGAACAGGTCGTCGTAGTTCCTGTCGCAGAAGAACGAGTCGGTGCTGCCGCCCTCGCCCTTGCCGTCGGGCAGCGCCGAGCAGGTCTGGATGCCCAGCAGGTACGTCGGGTCGGGCCCGGTCGACCAGGAATCCATCAGGATGTCCCAGTCGCCCTTGGCCAGGTCGGCGTTGAGCTTGGCGGAGCTCATCGACTCGATGTCGACCTTGACGCCGATCTGCTTGAACCAGCCCGAGAGGTAGGTGGAGACCTTGGCGTCCGCGTCGTCGTCGGAGTGGATGCCGAGACGGAACTCCAGCTTGCGCCGGGACTTCGGGTCGACCCGGATTCCGTCGGAACCCGTCTTGTAGCCCGCCTGGTCCAGCACGGAGTTCGCCTTGGCCGGGTCGTAGTCGAACTTCTCCGGGTCCGAGGGGTGCCACGCGTACTGCGGCAGTGACGGCGGCAGGTAGCCGGCGCCGACCTGCGCCAGGCCGTTGCGGACCTTCTTGACGATCGTCGCGCGGTCGATGGCGCGCGCCAGCGCCTCACGGACCTTGGCATCGCCGAGCGCCGGGTGGCCGGTACCGATCTTCTTGCCGTCACGGGTGCGGGCGCCGCCGTTGACCTCGATGCCGTTCCAGCGGTTGCCGACCTGCTCGTAGGCCGTGATGCCGGACTGGCCCTTGAGTGCCTGGTACTGGGTGGGATTGAGGCCGCTGACGTAGTCGAGCTGACCCGAACGCAGGGCGGCCACGGCGGCGTCCGTGTTCTTGAACGCCTGCTGGATCATGTGGTCATACCGGGGCGCGCCCAGCAGGAAGTCCTTGTTCGCGTCGAACTTGGCGTACTGCTCGGGCTTGTAGTCCGTCATCGTCCAGGGGCCGTACCCGACGATCGGGAAGCTGTCGTTCTTGTAGTTCTTCAGGTCCTTGACGTGGGATTGCCATATGTGCTTCGGCACGATCGGGATGCCCGACACCGGGATGCTGACCGACAGCATCGTGGCCTGGGGCTTCTTGGTCCTGACGACCAGCGTGTGATCGTCCGGTGCGCTGACGGAGGCGAAGTTGCCCACCAGCGAGCCGTTGGCGGTGGCCGCGGTGGAGTTCTTCATGATCAGGTTGAAGGTCCAGGCGGCGTCCTCGGCCGTGATCGGCTTGCCGTCACTCCACTTCAGACCCTTGTGGATCTTGAATGTCCAGGTGAGCTTGTCGCTGGAGGTCGTCCAGGAGTCGGCGAGGTACGGCTTGACGGTGCCGCCCTGCTGCACCGTGTCCAGCGCGGGATAGATGCCCGAGAAGACGTCCAGGCTGCCGGCGAAGTAGGCGAGGAAGGGGTTCAGGGAGTCGATGCCGATGCCCGTGATCGGCATCCGCAGCGTCGTGCCGCCGTCGTCGGCCGAGGCGGCCGGCGCGGCGACGAGGCCCCCGACGGTGCCGAGCAGCAGGGAGGCGGCCAGCGCGGCGGCCTTGCGGCCGGTTCTGCGCAGCGGGGTGGACGAGGTCATCGTGGACATCTCCAGGAGGTGCCGGCGGCCGGGGCGGCCGCGGAGGGGGACGGGAGGGGATACGGGTGCCGCCGCGCGCGGCGGCGGGGTGGACCGTGCGGGCGTGGTCGGTCGGTGTATGACGGACCTGGCGGGGTGTGCGGGTGGGTGGTGCGTGCGGGTGGGTTTCGCGCGCGGGCGGCAGGGCCGTCCAGGGGAGGGACGGCCGATGCCCGACGGCGGTGCGGCGGGGCGGTTCAGGCGGTACGGCGCCCGGTCACCGGTCCGCGCCGACGGTGGGCAGGTCGCTGCGCAGGAAGTCCTCCAGCACCCGTACGCCGAACTCCAGGCTGCTCACCAGGACCTGTTCGTCGACGCCGTGGACGTACCGCCAGGCGTCGAAGCCGGGCGGGGTCAGACCGGGGCCGAAGCCGTAACACTGGATCCCGAGCCGGGCGAAGGCCTTCGCGTCGGTGCCGCCGGACATGATGAACGGCAGGATCAGTGCCTCGGGATCGGCCCGGCGCAGCGCCTCGGCCATCCCCGCGAACTCGCGGGATTCGTGGTCGGCGAAGACGGGGGCGCAGAAGCTGTGGAAGGAACGGGAGACCTTCTCGCCGAGCAGCGCGTCCACCGTCGCGAAGAAGTCATCCTCCGCGCCGGGCAGCACACGGCCGTCCACACCGGCCGTCGCCTCGCTCGGGATGACGTTGTGCTTGTAACCCGCCCTCAGCGTCGTCGGGTTGAGCGTGTTGGCGACGGTGGCCTCGACCAGTTTCGCCGCCTCGCCCAGCTGCGCCAGCGACGCGGGATCGGCCGGGTCGACCGTGACGCCCAGGTGGGACGAGAGTCCCTCCAGCAGGGCGGCGACCGCCGGCACGATCCTGACCGGCCAGCGGTGCGCGGCGAGCGCCGCGAGCGTCGTCGCCAGGGTGGCGACAGCGTTGTCAGGAGCGGGACGGGACCCGTGGCCGGCCGCACCGCGCGCGGTCAGGTCCATCCAGGCGCTGCCGCGCTCCCCGACGGCGATCGGGTAGAGCCGGCTCGCGTCGGGCAGGTGGACCGAGTAGCCCCCTGACTCGCCGATCGCGGTGGCCACCCCGTCGAAGAGGTCCGGATGCCGTGCGACGAGGAAGCCGGCGCCCAGATCGCCCGTGTCCTCCTCGTCGGCGACGAACGCCATCACCACGTCGCGTGGTGGACGCACGCCGCGGCGCGCCCACGAGCGGGCGACCGCCAGCATCATCGCGTCCATGTCCTTCATGTCCAGCGCCCCGCGACCGAGGACGGCCCCGTCGCGGATCTCTCCGCAGAACGGGTCGAAGCTCCAGTCGGCGGGCTCGGCCGGCACCACGTCCAGATGGCCGTGGACCAGCAGGGCCGGGGCGTCGCGGTCCTCACCGGGGATACGGACCACCGTGCTGGCTCGGCGCGGGGCCGACTCCAGCACGACGGGCTCGTAACCGGAGTCGGAGAGCAGTTCGGCGGTCCACTCGGCCGCCTCCCGCTCACCGCGGGAGTCGCCCGCACCGTAGTTGCTGGTGTCGAAGCGGATCAGCCGTGCGCACAATTCGGTGACTTCGGCGGTCAAGGCGGCGTCCTCAACGGGGGAGGGAGCGGCGCTGTCCTGACAGTGGGAGGGATGGCTCATACGGAGGGGACCAGGTGCCTTCCCGGCGGCAGGGACGAGGGGTTGCCTCTGGCGCCGATGGCTCCGCGCGACGGACTCGCGGAGGCGAGGAACGGGTGGGACATGGACGGGGCGAAGGGGGCGTGCACCGTGCGGGTGGGTGGCCGCCCGAGGGGAAGGAGGGTGTGTCACGGATGGCCGGGGTTCACGTGTCCGGATTGCCGGCGGCGGTTCCGGTGAGGCCGGGGTCGCCGCCGACGCCCCCTAAGGTCGCCGGAGCCGCGTCGGACGCCGGATGGCCGAGGCCGTAACTACCCAGGGAGCGGAAGAGCTCCGCGCGACGTCGGCTCCTGCGGGCCGCGCCCTTGGCGCCGGCGGCGGCCAGGGCTGCCAGCACGTGGGCCGCCGCCGCCACCGCCGTCGGCGAGTGGTGTGGCGACTCGCTGCGTGTGTCCACCGCCAGGACGTGTGAGGCGAAGGAGCACACCGGACTGGTGTAGCTGTCGGTCAACGCGATCACCGAGGCGCCCAGCGCGTGGAACTCTCGAGCCACGTCCACCGTCAGGCGGCTGTAGTTGCGGAAGCTGAACACGACCAGGGCATCGTCCGCGTGTGCGTCGCTGACGGCGTTGACCGCCGCGCCCGTCGCTGGCTGCACCAGGAACACGTCGCGCATGCTGCTGGTGAGGTCGCTGGTCAGCAGCGAGGCGTACCCGGCCGACTTCAGGTCGCCGAGCACCCACCGCCGCCGCGCCCGCAAAAGGGCGGCGGCGGCCACCTCCAGCGACCCGTTGGCCTGCAGATCCGCCAGCGTGCGGCGGAGGTTGTCCTGCTCCGCGGTGATCATGCGACGCAGCGCCGACCGCTCGCGCGGCTCGGACCGGGGCTCACGGCTGGTGAACCGCAGATCGGGCTCGGCCAGGCGCTGACCGGCCTCCCGGGCCGCCAATCGGCGTAGGTCGTCGGTGGACGCCACCCCGGCCGCCGCCAGCAGTCCGTCCAGGTCCGCGGCACTTGCGCCGGCCGCGCGCAACAACTGACCCGGACGGCGCTCCAGCGAGGCCGGATAGTCCTTCGCCAGCACCGCGAACAAGCGCTGCGCGGTGGGCCCGCACAGTTCGGCCGCCGCGCGCAGCAACTCGAGAGTCGGCGTCGGCGCCAGAGGACCGGTCACTGCTCACCCCTCCCGCTCAGGGCGGCCCGCACCTGGGAATCCGGGTGCTGAACTGCCTCTGTGCTGACAGTTAAATGACGGCGTCAGATTGCTTGATCTAAGTGATGCGTGAGTCTTACTGTCGCCGCATGACCTCGTCAAGAGTCACCGGAGCGGGAAACTTTCCGGCCAAGTCCCCCGTGCCGGCGCAGGTTTCACGTCCTTCCCCGGACGATCCCGGACAACAGGACGCCGAAGCGGGCAGAGACGCGGGAAAGAGCGACCCCACCGGGTTCGGCCGCATCACGGTCCCCGGCAGCGTCGGCACCGGGGACGCGCTCGCAGCCTCCGTCGCCCGTGTGCGCCGGGCCGCCGGCCTCACCCTCAGCGCGGTGGCCGCCCGGGCCGGCGTCTCAGCGGCGTACGTCTCGCAGATGGAGTCGGGTGCCGCCAACCCCACGTTCCGCACCCTCTGCCAGATCGCCGACGCCCTCGGCTCCACGCCCGCCGAACTCCTCGGCGGCATCCGGCCGGGCGCCGCCGGCGTGGCGAGCTTCCCCCCGCGGTTCGCACCGGCCCCGCTGCTCGCCCAGGTCGACGGCCACCACGGCATCTGGGACCTGACCGCCCCGGGCGCGGGCCTCATCGGCATCCGGCTGCTCCACGCCGACCTCGGCGACCACGACCACCCGACCACCCACCCGGGCGAGGAGTTCGTACTCGTCCTCGCCGGCTCCTGCCGGGTGGCGGTGGGGGGCGGCGTACGGCTGCTGCGCCCCACCGACAGCTGCCACTTCGCGGCCACGGACGAACACCACTTCACCGACGCCAGCGACGACCTGCTTCTGCTCGTCGTCCTCACCCAGGAGTAACCCCGTGTCCACCGCACGCTCCCTGCCCGCACCCATCGCGCGGACCCTGCTGCCCGACGGACTGGCGGCGGCCGCCTCACCCGAGACGGCCCCCGAGGTGTGGCCGCTGACCGCCCGCACCGTCAAGGGCCGGCTGCACGTCGGGGGTGTCGCCCTGGACGACCTGGCCGACGCCTGCGGCACGGCGCTGTACGTGGTGGACGAGGCCGACTTCCGCCACCGGGCCCGGCTGTGGCGCGACTCCGGCGCCGACCGCGTGCACTACGCCTCCAAGGCATTTCTGTGCGCGGAGATGGTCCGCTGGGTCGATTCCGAGGGGCTGCACCTGGACGTGTGCAGCGACGGGGAACTCCAACTCGCCGTGGACACCGGCTTCGACGCCGCCAGAATCGTCTTCCACGGCAACAACAAGTCCGTGGCCGAACTCGAAGCGGCCGTCGGCCACGGCGTGGGTGTGGTGGTCGTCGACTGCCTGGAGGAGATCGGCAGGCTGGCGGACGCGGCGGCCGCGGCCGACCGGGTCCAGGACGTCTACGTCCGGATCGCCCCCGGCGTCGCGGCGGAGACCCACGACTACATGGCCACCGGCGGTGACGACGTCAAGTTCGGCTTCCCGGTGCGCGGCGGCCACGCCGAAGGGGCGGTGCTCGCCGTCGTGGCGCGCTCCTCCCTGCGGCTGGCGGGAGTGCACTCCCACATCGGCTCGCAGATCACCGCCACCGGGGGATTGTCCCTGGCCGCCGAACGGGTCGCCGCCTTCGTCGCCCTGCTCGCCGAGCGGCACGGCATCACGGTTGAGGAGATCGACCTCGGCGGCGGCGCCGGCATCCCCTACCTGCCGGGCCAGCCCCGCCTCGACCCTTCCGCATTCACGGCCGCCCTGCGAGCCGGCCTGGAGCGGGTGCTGCCCGGCGCGGCAATACGGCTCGCCGTCGAGCCCGGCCGGTCGATGATCGGCACCGCCGGGGTGACGCTCTACCGCGTCGGCGCCGTCAAGGACGGGCTGCGCCGCCGATTCGTCTCCATAGACGGCGGCATGAGCGACGCCCTGCGCCCCTCCCTCTACCTCGCCCGCTACACCGCGTGGACCGCCAATCGCCCCGCCGAGGGCGATCCGGTGCACGCCGTGGTCGTCGGCCGCCACTGCGAGAGCGGCGACGTGGTCGTGCCCGACATCGCCCTGCCCGCCGGAGTGACCACGGGGGACCTGCTGGCCGTTCCGGCCACCGGCGCCTACCACCACGCCATGGCCAGCAACTACAACGCCCAGCCCCGGCCCGCCGTCGTCGCCGTACGCGACGGCCGGGCCCGCCTGATGGTCCGCCGGGAGACCCCGGCCGACCTGCGCCGCCGCGACGCCCACGGCGAGCCGGTGCAGCTGACCGCCGGGTGATGCCCCCGGCCTCCCGCCGGCCGCCCGCCGTCCTGAGACCGGATGCGGGAACGCCCGTTGCTCACGGCGTGCCCGCGCAGGGTCCGGCGAGCGCCCCCCCCGTGCCGACACGCCGACCCCGCCGTCCACCCTAGGGCGGTGGTGGCCCGCGCACGGAGCCCCCGCCCGCACCGCTGACCAACTCTTCCTCTCGACTCGGAGTCAGCCCATGTCCACCGAGGTTCACCTGCCCTACGGCACCTGGCCGTCCCCGATCACCGTCGAGGCGGTCGCCGACGCCTCCGGATCGACCTCTTGGCCCGCAGGAGCCGCCGACGAGAACTGGTGGTGCGCCTCCGAGCCGGCCACCGCGACCGTACGGCTGCTGCGCAACGCCCCCGGACACGAGGAGCCCGTCCCGGTGCTCGCCCCCGGCGTCTCCGTGCGCAACCGTTCTCTCGGCTATGGCGGCAGACCGTACTGGGTACGCCCCGCGGAGACGGCCGCCGACAGCCACCTGCTGGTCTTCACCGATCAGCGCGACCAGCGGCTGTACCGAGCCGAGGTCCCGCGCCTCGGGGCCGCCGAGGACGACGTGTTCCCGGTGTCCGTCCCGCTCACTCCGGCCGACCCGCCCGGCCGGGAGACCTGCTGGGCCGATCCTGTGACCGGTCTCGACGGCACCGAGGTGTGGTGCGTGCGGGAGACCACTCGCGCGGCCACCGCACCGCACGACGCCGACCCGGCCGTGCGCACCGTGCGCGAGATCGTCGCCGTACCGCTGTCCGGTGCCGCCGCCCAGGACCCGGGAGCCCTGCGCGTCGTGGCCCGTTCGCACCACTTCGTCTGCGGGCACCGTCCCTCACCGGACGGCCGGCGGCTCGCCTGGATCGGCTGGGACCACCCGCACATGCCCTGGGACGCATCGGAGCTGATGGTCGCCGACCTGCACGACGGTGTCGCCGGCGAGCCCGTTCGTCTGCTCGGCGGCAGCCATGGGGGCACGGAGGTGTCCGTACCCCAGGCCGCATGGGCGGGGCCCGACACCCTTTACGCCATGGCCGACCCGGACGGATGGTGGAACCTGCACCGCGTCGACCTGATTCCCAGCCGGCCGACGGCCAGGGCGATCACCAACGTACTCCCCCTTCAGCAGGACTGCGCCGGGCCCGTTTGGCGGGTCGGAGCGAGCTGGTTCGCCGTCACGCCGTACGGCGTGGTGATGCCGCACGGCAACGGCCCTCAGCAGCTGTCCTGTTGGTCACCGGAGAGCGGCGCGCTGACCGGACTCGCCGAGGGCTGGAGCAGGTTCCAGGGCGACCTCTGGTCCGACGGCGAGCGGGTCCTGGTTCGCGCCGCCGACCCGGCCCTCGGCTCGGCCCTGCTGTCGGTGCCGCTGGCACCCGGTTCCGGTCCGGCACGACGCACCAGGACCCGGACCGAGGACCCGCTGTCCCCTTGGCAGCCGCTGCCCGAACGCCGCACCGTTCACGACGCACAGGGCCGGCCCGTCCACTTCGTGCTGCACCGGCCCACCCATCCCACCGCCACGGCACCCGAGGGCGAACTGCCGCCGCTGCTGATACAGGTGCACGGCGGCCCGACGAGCTCCGGCGGCGTCACCGCCGACCTGGAGTACTCCTTCTTCACCAGCCGGGGCTTCACCGTCGCGGACGTCGACTACGGCGGCTCCACCGGCTACGGCAGGGCCTACCGCGACCGGCTGCGCGGACAGTGGGGAGTGGTGGACGTCGACGACTGCGTCACCGTCGCCCGCGCACTGGCCGCCGACGGCCTGGCCGACCCCGCCCGCACGGCCGTGCGCGGTGGCTCGGCAGGCGGCTGGACCGCCCTGGCCTGCCTGACGCACACCGACGTCTTCTGCGCGGGCACGGTCCTCTACCCGATCAGTGAACCGGCACAATGGCGGGCCGATCACACCCACGACTTCGAAGCACGCTATGTGGACACACTGGTCGGCGTGCTCCCGCGGGACCGGGCCCGGTTCGAGAAGATCTCGCCGGCCGCGAACGCCGACCGCATCACCGCGCCGCTGGTGATGCTCCAGGGCGCGGATGACTTCATCTGCCGTCCGGACCAGGCCACGCGCATCGTGGACAACCTGGCCGAACGCGGGGTCTGGCACCGCTTCCTGCTCTTCGAGGGCGAGGGACACGGCTTCCGCCGGGCCGACAGCGTGCGTCGCTCCCTGCTGGCCGAGGTCGCGCTCTACCGCCAGGTCATCGGCGACCACATCGCCCCCGACGTCCCGCTGGACGCCGAGGCCCTGTGACCCCCCGACGACCGGACGAGGGCATCCGACGGACCCGTGAGCTCCCTGCGTCCCAGCGGCCTCCTGCTGCCCGAGGTGGTGCCCCGCTGTCTCCTGCGGCCTGGGGCGCTCCGACACAGGATGTCCCCCGGCCGGCGGATCGTGGTCCATGCGGCCGACGGATCGGCGTGGCCGTGCCGTGCCCAGGTGTGGACGCTGAACGGTTGACGATCCCACCCGGTGCGACTCGGCGGGCTGGCGCCGTTTCTGACTGGTGGGGCCGGCACCTGACACCCGTCCCTGGCGGGACGGCAAACGGCCCCTTGTCCGACGCCGAGCTCTACCGCAGCGTCCAGCCCGCCGACGGGCACCCGGAGGCCCGCTCCGTCTCCACGGCCGTCAAACACGGCCGCGACGACGGCCCCCAGCTGAGTCTGTGTGTCGTCGAAGGGAGGTGCCTAACACCTCAGCGGGCGGCCGTCTTCTGTAGGACCCACACGTAGTGCCACTTGCCATGTATGTGTTTGGGTCTGATGTCGGCGGCAAGGACGGCACTCGTGGTACCCACTCGTACTGCAACGGTGCTTGCCGTGCCTGATGGCCAGGTGAGTCGCTGGTGTGGTTATGGGTGGGGACCTTGCGGATGTCAGGTCGTGGGCGCGTGAACTGGACGCGGTGCATGAAGGGCTGCGCGGGGCGTGCCTTCGACACCTCCACCGCGTGCACCGTTCAGGGCAACCTTCGCCTCGCCCGCCGATCAGCCCCCGGCGGGTCGGCTCCGCTCCATGGCCGGCTGAGTTTCCTCGCTCACACCCGCGGGGGTGCCGACGTCGGCGTGAACCCGTAACAACGTGTCTCGGTTCCGGTTGTGGTTGAAAATTTAATCGTCTGCTAGGTTCAGTGTGCATCGACTTCATGGCCGGAACATGGGTTGACGGCGGTTCAGCGTGCCCCGAGATGGGTCCGCGTGCTGAACGATATTTCGCCCGACGATCCGCTCTGTGCCGCTCCAAACTGCTGGCGGATGGTGTGACTCCCCAGCCCTGATTCGGGAATTTGATGACGAAGAACACAGCATCACGCCGCAGGCACGCCTCTCGGCGGCGGCCCATCGCGCTCGGCGCCGCCGCCATAGCGGTGGCGGGAGCCATAGCCGTACCGGTGGTGGCGCAGGCGACGGGGGACAACTCTGCCGCGGACGCCGTACTCCAGCGGGACTTCACGGCGGCGGCCGAGGCGTACGAGGTGCCCCAGCAGGTGCTGCTGGCGGTGGCCTACCAGCAGTCGGCATGGGAGACGCACCAGGGACACCACAGCGCGTCCGGCGGCTTCGGCCCCATGCACCTGACCGATGTCACGCCCGAGATGATCGCCGGCGGCGCCGCCGGCATGGCCGGCCGGGCGGAGGCCGAGGAGCTGGCCAAGGGCGAGGCCCGGCACACGCTGCAGACCGCGGCCACGTTGACCGGGCTGTCATCCGACGAGCTGCGCGACGACCCTGCCGCGAACATCCGCGGTGGTGCCGCGCTCCTGGCGTCGTACCAGAAGGAGCTGACCGGCCGGACGTCCGACGACCCGAACGACTGGTACGGGGCGATCGCCCGCTACAGCCAGTCCACGGTGCGTCAGGGCGCGACCGCGTTCGCCGACCGCGTCTTCGCCACCATGAAGAGCGGTGTCGCCCGCAAGACGGCCGACGGCCAGAACCTCAGGCTCGAGGCCGACTCCGCCCTGCATCCGGCCACCTCGCAGGTGAACAAGCTGGATCTGCCCGCGGCCGCGTCGGCGGACACCGAATGTCCGCCGACGCTGGACTGCACCTTCGTCCCGGCCGCCGCGAGGAACGGGCAGGTCTCCGACCGGCCGGCGAACGGCATCCGGATCGACCAGATCGTCATCCACGACACCGAGTCGCCCTACGAGTCGGCGATCGCCACCTTCCAGAACCCGGCGAGCAGCGTCGCGGCCCACTACGTGGTGCGGTCGTCGGACGGTGCGGTCACCCAGATGGTGCCCACCAAGAACCTGGGCTTCCACGCGGGCAACTACTCCACCAACCTGCACTCGATCGGCATCGAACACGAGGGCTACGCCGCGCACGGCGCCACCTGGTACACCGAGTCGGAGTACCACACGACCGCGGAGCTGGTGAAGTACCTGGCCGCGCGGTTCGACATCCCGCTCGACCGTCAGCACATCATCGGCCACGACAACATCCCGGCCCCGGCCGACCGGTTCACCAAGGACCAGCACTGGGACCCGGGCCCGTCGTGGAACTGGACGCATTTCATGGCCATGGTGGGCGCTCCCCTCAAGGGACGGCACGGATTCGGGGAAGTCGGCTCCGCGGTGACCATCGCGCCCGGTTTCGCCCGCAACAAGCAGACCATGGAGCTGTGCCCGCAGGACGACGGCAGTGGCGCCACTACGGAGTGCACCACCGTGCACCAGCCCTCGAACTTCGTCTACCTGCGCACCGAGCCGCGTGCCGACGCTCCGCTCTTCGGCGAGCAGACGATCCACCCCGGTGCCCCCGGCACCGACCGCATCAGCGACTGGGGCGCCACCGCCCAGGCCGGGCAGCAGTTCGTCGTCGCCGGCAAGGAGGGCGACTGGACGGCGATCTGGTACAGCGGCAGCAAGGTGTGGTTCCACAACCCGCGAGGCCGCAACACCATTCCGGCCCACGGTGTGACGATCGTCAGGCCCGCCGGTGACCAGGCGCTGAAGGTCTACGGAACCAACTACCCGGACGCCGCCGAATACCCCGCCGGCCTCTCACCGTCGACCCAGGCCCCGCTGAGCATGTACACGGTCCCCGCCGGCCAGGCCTACGTGTCCACCGCGGCACCGGCCCTGACGGACGACTTCTTCCCCTCCAGCGGCAAGGTCGTCTTCGGCGCCAAGAAGATGTACACCATCCAGTACAGCCACAAGACCGTCCTGATCTACGCCGACGGCGTGAACGCCGAAGACAGCTAGGGTCTGGTGGAGTTCCGCGGCGGGGTGGCCCGGCGGCACGTACCCGAGCGGTACGGGCCGCCGGTCACCCCGTTCACGCGTCCCCGCGCCGGTCCGCGGACGGCACATGCACGCGAATGGCACGGGCCGGCCGTGCTGCTCCTCCGAGTGCTGGTGCTACAGCCCGCCCACCCCGGGCCCGGCGCCGCTGCCCGGCCGGCGGACCCGGGGTCGCCGCAGGACGCGGAGGTATCGGTGGGCCGGCGTCGCCTCGGTGGGCGGCTCGCGCAACGTGAACTCGAATGACGTGCGCATGATCTGCACGACGGACGGATCATGCGCGGCCGGGACGGCGAACCCGGGCGGATGCCGCTCGCCGCGCCCAGCGCGCTGATCGTCTACTCCACCTGGTGAAGGCACCGGTCCTGGGCACCGCCGACCAGCAGATCTCCACCCGGCACTTACCGGTTCGGCCTGACCTCGGCGATCGGCGCCGGAGCTGAGGCCCAATCGGGTCGATCGGGCCACCGCACTCGACCTGTACATCATGGGCGAAGCGGCCTGACCGGCGAAGAAGACGCCCAGGACCTGCTGCGCCCCGGCTACTTCGGCGACTTCGCCATCCTCGACCAAGACTTCTTCGAGATCGCCGAGGCGGACATCCCGCACATCGAGTCCCTGCTGACCGTCGTCGGAGGCCGCATCGTCTACGCCACGGCCGAGTACGAGGGCCTCGACGACGCCCTGGCCCCCGTCAGCCTGCCGTGGAGCCCCGTGACCCACTACGGCGGCTACCAGGCGACCGGCCGGCCCGGAGGTGCCGCCGATCTGCCGGGCCAGGCCGTCGCGGAGTCCGACGAGCTCCGCCGGTGGCGCGTCGACCGCGGCCAGATGCCGGCCCGGACGGCGGACAACGTTCCGTTCGGACGTGGCCTGGAGGACGGCCGGGCGACGATGGGGCGGCGCGGTGAGGCGGAGCGACCTGGGCGGCAGGACCTTCCGCATCCGCCGGCAATTCCTCGAAGACCTCCCCGTCCAGCCTCGTACGAACGCATCCGGCGGCTGGGCGCCGCGTTGCCGGTCATGCACTCCCCGACCGACGAGACGATGAAGGCGGACAACGCACGGCAGATCTTCGACGCCGTCCGTCATCCCGGTCCTTCGTCCCGATCCCGGGCGCGGACCATCCGCTCAAAAACCGGTCCGGCGAACGGCGGCGGCCGGTCGGCCCGCTGCGCCGTCGGCCGCGCCTTGGAGGAGCTTGCAGAGGACGGCGACGGCCACGATGGCCACCCCGAAGGTGCCGTGTGCCGGGCGCCGGGCAAGACGGCCGACGGACGGCATGCGGGCCGGCCGGTGTGCCGTCCCGGGTGCCGTCACAGAGGTGCCGGGCCCCGGGCCGCAAGGACGGATCCGGAAGGGCGTCCGGAGGCTCGGGGGCCTCTACTCGGTTTCGTCTCCGTGGAAGGTCGCGAAGGCGCCGACGGGTTCGCGCGGGGTGCGCAGCAGGTTCAGGCGGTGCGCGGGGTCGGCGTACCCGAGGGCGAGTCCGCAGACGATCACCTGGTCGTCGGGGATCAGCAGGTGGCGGCGCAGGACCGGAGAGAAGTCGATGAGCGAAGCCTCGGGGCAGGTGTCCAGGCCGTCGCCACGAGCGGCGAGCATCAAGGCTTGCAGGAAGAGTCCCGCATCGACGAGGGCGCTCTGCTGGGGGTGACGGCTGGTCGTGAGGACGATGCCGACGGGCGCACCGAAGAAGTCGTAATTACGCCGGTGGTGGCAGAGCCGGGCGCCGATGTCGTCCGCGCGGATCCCGAGCGTGTCTCGGTACAGGCTCTCCCCGAACCGGCGGCGGCGTGAACGGAAGGGCTCGGGCCATCCGTCCTGCCCGGGCTGGTAGTCGTAGTCGCGTCCCCGCCCGTCGTCGTCGGCATGCGCCCGCAGGAGCGCGGCGGTGAGGGCATGTTTCGCCGCCCCGGTGACGACGTGGACGCGCCAGGGCTGGCAGTTGGAATTGCTGGCGGACCGGGCGGCCAGGCCCAGGAGCCGCTCGACCGTGGAACGGGGGACGGGCGTCGGCAGGAACGCGCGCGTGCTGCGCCGGCTGCGCAGCGCGTCCTCCACCGTGACGGGGGCCGTTGCCGCGGGCGGGGCCGCGGCCGGCGCCGTCGCCGGGGTGTGGTGCATGGTCGTTTCCAATGTCAGGCCTCAAAAGGCGCGGTGCCGGAGGGCGGATACGGGGCCGGGGCGGGGAGCGGCGCGCTGGCCGTTCCTCTGAAGGCCGGAGGACGCTGCGCGGCCGGGGTGCCCCGGCGTGGTCGATCGGCTCCGTAGTGGTGTCACCATGGTTGACCTCCTCGACATCGGTCCCATCACCACGCTCTGTGGTTCGCGTGACGCTAGAGGCTAGTTCAGTTACGGTCAATATCTGTAAACAAAATGCCTCCGTTCGCCGCGTCGTCCTGTGAAGGTGCGGCGCGCGGCGGCCCGCGGTTCGCGTAGGGTGCTGGTGCGCTGGGGGAGTGTGTGGCGATCCGGCTCCGCCGCGCTCGTGTGTCGGGAAGGGATGAGATGGCTAGGGTGAGGACGACGCGGTCCGAGGAGCGGGCCGGAAAGAGCGGGAGGCGTCCGGGCGCGGAGCCGGCGGCGCCCGCCGGTGGCCGCCCCCGGGACCCGGCGATCGAGGAGGCGATCATCCAGGCCACGCGCAAGCGGCTGGCCACCGATGGCTTCGCCTCCATGACCATCGGCGACATCGTCGCGGATGCCGGCGTCACGCGGCCGACCTTGTACCGACGCTGGGCGAACAAGTACGACCTGGTCATCGACGCGCTCGAGTACGGGCTGCGCAAGCAGCGAGAGGCCTATCCCCCGCTGGACATGGAGCAGTTGCCCCCTCGCGACGCGCTGGTGGAAGCGGTCAGGCGTCTCGATCCCCGTTATCACAACGAGCGCGCCATGGCCCTGCACGGCAATTTCATGGCCGAGGTCGAGCGGACGCCCGGTCTGCTGGAGCAGTTGCGCGAGCACGGCGTGCGCCCGCGCTGCGAGGAACTGCTGATGGCGCTCGTCTCGCTGCAGCGCCGCGGCGCCGTGCGTGAGGACGTGGACCTGGACATGATCGTCACCTTCTGCTTCGGCAGTTACTTCGCCGACTACCTGCGGACCGGCCGGGAGGTCCCGGCTGGCTTCGCGGAACAGATCGTCGCCACCATCTGGCCTGCGCTGGCCGCGGACGGCGGGGATTCTTCCGCCTGAGGGCGGTTCCTGATACCACCCTGAGCGGGCGCGGCTCCTGGCCGTGTCCCGCGGCTCCGCCGCGCCGCGCCCGGTGCGCCCAGGGCGGACGCCGAACCGAGCCATTTCCGTTACAGCTATTGACTGTAATAAAATATGGGAGCAAAGTTTGGCATCGGACCCAGTGACGACACGAGAGGAGCCCGCGCATGAGCGAGGACAGCCGCAAGGCACTGATCGAGCGCAGCATCCCGTTCCTGGCCGAAGTCAGGAACCGGACGGCCGGCACGGACCTGGAGAGCTGGCTGAACGCCACCTACGGTCCCGACAGCGAGCTGTACCAGGACCTGGCACGCCTGATCAAGAAAGGCGTCCTGCTGGAGGGCTGGGCTGCGAACGTCGAGGTCGACGGTCCCCGCTACCGCCGCAGCCGCATCGTCGAACCGACGGACGAGACACACTACTTCAGCATCACCGCCGTCTACATGGACAGCGTCGAGCCCTACCGGGGCCAGTACCACGCGCACCCGTACGGCGAACTGAACCTCGTCGTCCCCATCGACGCCGGAGCCGAGCTGGCGGGGCCGAACGGCTGGCAGGGACCGGGCTGGACGGCGCCCGGCCCGGGCAGCCACCACTACCCCGAGGTACGCGGCGGCGCGGTGATCGCCCTCTTCTACCTCCCCGCCGGACGCATCTCCTACGACATCAGTCCCGGCAAGGCTGCCGATGCCGCGGTATAGGCAGGCGCCGCACGGGGCACGTTCACCGCGGCGGCCTGCCGCGGTGAACGTGCGCCTGTGGTGCGGAGGCGCCCGGTGGGCGCGCCCGGCGGCTGCCGCCGGCCGGGTCGGGGGGTGCAGGGGCAGGACATGGCGTGCTACCAGAGCGGTGAGTCGGTAAGCGCCCGCGCCGGCACGGGTCCTGGAGGTTTCCACCCACGACGGCCGACGGCTGACCGCCGCCGGGATCGCCCGCCGGGCGGCCCTCCCGGTCGCGCCGGCGCACCGGCTGGTCGCCCAGCTAACGGACGTGGGTTTCCTGGATGCGCACCGGAGGGCGCCGGGTGGGCATCGGCCCGCCTCTGTGGGAGTTCGCCGCGCCCGGGCCCTGGACCTCCGGGAGGCCGCTATGCCCTTCCTGGAGGACATCCACGCGGCCACGCGGCAGCACACCCAGCTCGACGGGACCGACGTGCTTGTAGTGGAGTGAGTGGCTGGCTGAGGGCACATGAGTGCCTGTAGGGCTTGCTCCTGCACGCGCCGGGCGCCGGGTGCCCGCCCACGTGGCGGCGGTCGGAGCGGTACTCCTGGCGCACGTCGAGCCCGGGTCCCGGAGGAATGTTCGTGGTTCGCCGGCCAGGGTCTGGCGTCGCGGCTGGTGTACGACGCCCTGACCGACGTACGGGCCGTCGGCAAGCGCGTGGTCCCCGTGTGCCCGTACGCCAAGAAGTACCTCTCCTGGCACGACGAGTTCTCCGACCTGGCCGACGCGGTGACACCGGATCCTGCAGTGGCTCGACACTGCGCCGAGGTGACACCACCGCCCGGCGGAATGCCACGCCCACGCGTTGGTTGCCGTCACGCAGAGCGGTGGGCGGTGACTCTCAGGAAGAGAGGAACGCTGCGGCCACGGCCCTTGCCGTCTGGCTCGCGGGCACTGTCCGGATAGGGACCCGCCGCCGCGTCACCAGGTCGAAGTGGGCCTGCGCGCCGATGTTGTCGGTACGGTTCCAGTCGCGCACCCGGTCGCGCCCCTGGAACTCGCGCCCATAGTCGTAGAGGTGGGCGTCCTCGGTGAAGGCGGCGACGAAGGCCTCGCTGTCGCCGCGGTTGGTGGCGTCGATGAACGTGCCAATGGCAGCGGGGACGTCGACTGCGGTCATGGTCGCTCCTGGCGGGTCGTGCGCTGTCGGATCGGGGGCGCCGACGGAAGGCGCTGGCCCAGGCGGGTCCCGACGAACTGGGGCACGAAGAAGAGCTGGAAGGCGAAGATGCCCGGTGTGGTCGCGCGCCGGCCGAGCCGCCGGATGTACATGGCTGCGAAGATCAGCAGCACGAAGACCACGTCCGCCGGGACCCGGTACGGCGCCAGCGCGGCACCGGCCACCGCGGTCGTCAGCGCGACGGGCACGCCGGCCGCGAGCGTCCGTGCCTGGTCGTATCGTCGCGGCTCGGTGACCGCGACGGTACTGACCATGGCGGTGAGGGCTCCCGTCACCAGGATCGGCCCCGCGGCGTGCAGGGCCGCCAGGCACCGAGCGCGTGCAGGGCCGCCAGGCACCGAGCGCGAGCAGGGCCGCCAGGCGCCGAGCGCGAGCAGCACCACGCAGACGGTGCTGAGTGCTGACAGCAGCCGGAGCAGTCCGCAATCCGATGCCACGAACCGGTGCCGTACGCCCGCCAACCCCGCTGGCGCCCGCCGCATGTCCCGGCCCTGCCGCTGGCCGGTCCGATGGTGAGGTGTTACGCCGCGCGCTTGTCGAGCGAGGCGAGGAAGTCGTCGACGCTGACCACGTCGTGGGAGATCATGTTCAGTCCGCGCATCATCGCCTGGTAGGTGACCAGGCCGCCGGGGGCGGCGATCGCGTCGGTGAACGTCGTGACGTGGTAGGCGCGCTCCATCGCGGTGCGGGCCGTCGACTCCACGGCCATGATCCCGGAGACGCCGGCGATCGCCAGGTACTCGACGCCGCGCTGCCGCAGCTGGAACTCGAGATCGGTGTGGTGCAAGACGTCGAGGCCCTTGTGCGGGGAGAGGACCACGTCACCCGGCTGGGGGGCCAGGTCCACGTAGAACTCGGTGTTCCAGGTGTTCGCCTCGAACATCCGCTGGCTGAACAGCTGCCGGTGGATGCCGGAGACGTGCTTCCACGACGAGTAGTCCTCGTCGCTGAAGGACGTCGTCGAGTAGAAGACGGGGATGTCCTTGTGCTGCCGCACCCCCGCTACGAGCTTCTTGAGATTGTCGATCGTGCCCAGTCGTTCGAACTCGGGGGCGTAGATGGGGTAGGCCTTGCCGTCCACGGAGAAGTTCTCGTTGACCAGGTCGATGAGAAGCAGACCCACTCGACCGCGTTCGGTGCCACTCGGCATGACGGTCCTCCGGTGCAGATTCGGTAGCCGGATCGGCCGACCCGACTTCTATTACAAGTAATGATTGTAACGTAATCGAGGGCCGGAGTCATCCCCGCACCGCGGAACGCTGTGCATGAATGGTGTCGCGGGCATCCCCCTCCCTCGATGCGGGCGCTCGCCGGGCCGGTCATCAGACGTTGCGGCTTGTGGCGCGTCACGGTGTTCGCGCCCTCACGTGAGCGCGGCCACGCCGGGACTCGCGGGTCGCCTCGCCGAGATCCGACGGCCGCGGGTGTACCGCTCGGCCCTCGGTGCGGCAGTGGCTGCGCGCGGCCTTCGTGGACGATGTGCACCGGCCACTGGTAAAGTTACAGATAATAGCTGTAACGTAAACACGGACCGGTCCGAAGAGGCCGAACGATCGGCAACAGTGAGAAGGTGTCCCATGAAAAAGCTGATGCGGCCCGCCGCCGTCGCGGCCACCGCCGTACTCGCCGCAGGTGCCCTGTTCTGCGCCGGCGGCTCCGCGGCCGCGGCCACCCTGCCGCCCGGTCGGCACCTGCCCGCCGAGGTCACCGTGGCCGCGGGGACCACGATGCAGGACCCCGGCCGGGTGCGGTTCGACCATGGGTACCGGAACGGACACTGGTCCGAAAGGGACCGTCACGTCGGTGCGTACACCGGGAACTGCCGCCTGGACGACCGTTTCTACCCCTGGATCGCCGACCAGTTGACGCTCTTCCCGCATGCCGGTGACCTCGCCCGCGGCCATGGCCTGCACCATGGCCCGTGCCGACTGGTGTCGGCGGAACCGCGCTGCGCCTGAGTGGGTCTTTCGGTGTTCCCGTTCAGCTCCTTGAAGAAGTCACGCACCTTTGAGGCCCCAGGGGCCGATTCCGGACAGGGCCGTCACCGCGGACGCCCCGCGCAGGACGATGCGGCGCACCAGGTCGGAAGGGGCCGTCACCGTCGTGCCGCTCCCGTACCGCGACTTCGCCGGCAGCCCGCCCCCGAAACTCACCCGCCCGGTGTGAGGACGGCCCCGGGCGGGTGAACCTCCTGCCCGCGGCGGGAGCCTGCACCACGGTCTCCCGGCCGAGCCAGAGGTCGATACCGGTGGACACCGCTGACAGTGCGGGCGTCCCGGTGAGCCGCGCATGGGCGTACCGGGTGGCGACCGCAGCCGATCCGCCCGCGAGCGCGGAGGCCGCCAGCCAGTCCTCGGTGCCGGCGTCCATCCACGCATCGTCCTCCATGGCCTCGTCGGCTGACAGGTCGAGCAGGGTGATGTCGCCGGCGGCGAGGTCCCGCGGTCGGCCTGAGTGGTTCGCGCGGGCGCGTCGACCATGCCGGGCGCGTCCCTGAGGATGCCGACTGGGTGCGAATCTGCCGCGGACTCCTCATCACCTGATCGCCGGCATGCTGATCGGGTTGATCCGGGCGGTCCGTGGGCTGGTCCATGCCCGGATGCGGTCTACGTCTACGACTACGACATGGTGGGCACGGCCATGCGCCGCGTCAGGACGATCCGCTGGGACCAGGTGAGCCAGGTCGTCGTCTTCGCCGAAGAGGGCGGTCTGAACATAGCCGCGGACGGGAGACCGATGATCGTTCCGACCACTGTGGTCGGCGGAGGAGCGCCGGACCGGACGGAGTTCCTGAACGCCGTCGTGTCGCCGTTGCAACAGCGGGGCGTCGAGGTCCTGCGTTTCTGACCGTGCCCGTGTGCGCCGTCGGACGGCGGCGCCCACCCCTCGGGTGGAGCGGGTGACCGGGAGCCCGGTGCCGGCCGGGTGGCTGACCAGCCGCGCGCCTGGCGGGGCAGGGCGGTGAAGCGGCACGCGGTTCTTGAGGTCACCGCCCCGCCCGACGGTGGCCGGGCATCGGGGCAAGGCACGTTCGCCGGGATCCGGAACCCTGGGGGCCGCCGCGGCGGAGGTGGGAGCGGGTCCGTCCGCGGGAGGTGGCCGTTTCGCCGGCATGTCTGCCGAGAGGGGACCCCCCGATGACGGACACACGGAAGGGAGCGGTGCCGGCCGTCGTGCGCAGGCATGAAACACGTGCCCTGTGGTGGCCGGCGCACTGTCGGCCCGGTCGTCGGTCTGACCGAGGCGCCGGTCCGGCCCCGTCAGGGGAGCCGGCTAGCGTTCCAGAGGCTGGAAGAGCTGGTATGCACCGACCGTCTCGAATCCCATGCGGGCATAGACGGACTGACCCGGAGCGCTGGCCTGGAGAGTGCCGACGTGCAGGCCCCGCTGACGGCCCGCCTCCAGGGCGGCCGCGGTGAGCTTCGCGCCGATGCCCCGGCGACGGTGGCCCTCGACGGTCGTGACCACGTAGATCCCCGCCACGTCGTGCGAGTCGAACATGAGGGCGGTGCCTACGGCCTGCTGACCGATTCGGGCGATGAACCGCACCGTACGGGAGACGTCGCCACGCCCCGCTTCCACCCGCAGCGTATCGTCCACCAGATCCGGCCCTACTCCGAAGGAAGGACTGTAGGTGCGGACCCATTCGGCGAGGGCACCGGCGCCTTCCACAGTCTCGATCCTCAGCTCAGGAGGTCCCGCCACCTGGGCAACGCGATCGAGCGCGACAGCCATGATCGGCACCGCGCCGATCCTTCTCGCGCCCTGCTTGAGAAGCCGGTCGGCGACCCCCGGCCCACTGTCCGGTCCCACCCACCACAGCCAGGGCACACCGGCCAGTGCGCTCGTGGCACGGGCGAGAGCCTGGCCGGCTTCACCAGGGCTGCGCAGCCGGAGCACGCCGTTGAGCTGACCGTGCGCGAGTCCGCTGCGGTAGTAGGTGAGGCCGTCGTCGGCGCGGTCTGCCTCTCCCCAGCCGAGCCAGTAGTCCCGGCAGTTGGCGAGCTGCGGCTCGAGGTCGTCGACCCTCTTCACTGCCATGATCGGCAGACCTCCTCATGTTCCTGCGGTGAGAACAGCCGACGGCAATCGGCCGGCCGCTCGACCAGCGGGCGCCGACCGGCCCGGGCGGGGATGAACGCGCACTGGACGGCGTGCGAGTGCGGCGCAACTGCTCGGCCGGAATGGTCGGTCACCGTAACCGGCACCCAGCACATTCCCGACCGCGGCCGCATGCGTGAGATCGCCACCGCCGTGGCGGGAAGCATCATCGCGGGCCACAGCGGTGCACGGGCCCTGGTGCGCGCGTCACGCCCGGAACCGCGGCGCATCGAGATCGGGCGAGGTCGAGCGAGGCCGCGAGGGCTGCCCGTGCCTGGTCGCGCATCGCGGCACGAACTGCTGGGCCGGCTCGGGAAGCCCTGCGAGTATCTGGGCGACCTCCTGCGGCGTGCCCACCTCGTCGAAGAAGCCCAGGGTGAGGTGTGCGGCTGCCATGGGGGCGGTGGTGACGACCTGCTGTGAGAAGACCGTCCGACTCTCGGGCGGGACGTGTCCGGCGAGGGCGGGGAAGAGCATCGGTTCCTCGTGCTCGAGGTGACCATGCACGAGGTCCCGCACCTCCTGGCCGGTGCAGGTTCTCGCGGTCGGCGTCACCGGCGACCGGTGCCGCCTCGAGTGCGTCCAGGGCCGCGTCGAGGCGGTCGTGCTCCTGACTGAGGGCGTCGAGTACGGCGGCCGTCTCCCGGCGCCGCCGTGAGGATCATGGGCCACAGCAGCCGGTCCCAGGCAGGTGCACAGCTCGGCCAGAGCCTCCGCAGGCACCGACGGCCGCAGAGCGGCCTGCGCGAGAAGGGTGGTGGCACGACGGGGAGGTGGTGCGGCGATTCGCTGTTGTCCGAGACGGAGCGACCTGCTGGTGACACCCTGCTCAGCCGCCTCTCCCGCTCGCCGCTTCCCCGTGGGGAGGGCAGCGGCACCTGACGGGGTCAGGTGGTCGTACGCCGTGCCCCGGCGCCGCCCGCGGTGATGCTCCGGTAGTGCGGCTCGGCGGTGATCCAGCGGTCCGCCTGCGCGGCATTCGGCTCCGTCCACCTCGAGGTCCACTTCGTGGACGAAGGACATCCCGCGGTCGATCGGCTCCCGCGTGGTGGACATGCCGAGCTCCTCGGATCGATCGGCCTTTGGGCTGTGCCGGTGCGGTCACCGTAGTCCTTTGTATCATTACGATCAAGAGTCGTAAAGAAATCGCGCAGGCAGCGTGGCGTCCGAAGGGCTGCGGCCGACCCGGCAGTGGTCTGACGCCGACCTGGACATGGCCGCGGGTCGGCACTTCGGCGGCGTCCCGGCTGCCTCCGTACTGGTGGGTGGCTTCCGCCGGCTTCGCCGTCGAGCCGAGGCCGGGTTCAGGCGGTGATCGCCGAAGAAAACCGGAGCTGACCTGGGAGAAGGTGTCGAGGCCGGATGCCGACGGCCCGTGACGCGGGTCGCGCCGGCCGCGCGCCGGTCCTGAGCCGGTCCCACCGGTGCGGTGTGGATGCGTGAACGTCGAGCGGGTGGTCCGCCCGAGGGCACCATCAAGCCCTTCGGCCGCGTCCTGCCGGCCGTGAGGCCGTGAAGGTGGAGCGGGACCGGACCTGTTGCGGTGCTCGGCGGAACGGCTCTAGCATCCGTCGCACCAATCGCAGCGAACATACGTGCGGTAGATGAACTTCTTTGTCCATGGCCGGCTCGCCGCCGCCACGTGATCCCCGTCTCGGCTGTCCGAGGAGAAACTGATGGACGTTTACGAGGCCCTCTACACCACCAGGATGATGCGCAGGATGCGCAAGGATCCCATTCCGATGGAGTCGCAGTGCCGCATTCTCGACGCCGCGATCCGGGCGCCCAACGGCGGGAACGCCCAGCGGTGGCACTTCCTTGCGGTCGACGATCCCGCGATCAAGGCCCAACTGGCCGAGCTCTACGTGGAGTGCCGCGAGCAGGAGTACGCGGACATGGCACGTGGCGCGCTGGGCAGGACGATCCACGATCCCGAGGCGCACGCCGCCACCATGCGCAAGATCAAGGCGTCCGGTGACTACTTCACCGAGCATTTCGCCGACATCCCCCTCCTGCTGTTCGTCTTCTCGATCGACGACCACGGCGGAGCCAACATCTACCCCGCCATCTGGAGCACCTTGCTCGCCGCCCGGGCGGAGGGCGTCGGCGGTGTCATCACCACAGTGCTGCGTTACGAGGAGGAGACCGTGCACAAGCTCCTCGGCGTGCCCACGGAGGACGGCTGGCGGATGAACGTCATGCTGGCCCTCGGTTACCCCCTCGGTCGCTGGGGTGTGGCCGCGAACCGGCGGCCCGTGCACGAGGTGGCCAGCCGCAACGGCTGGGGCCGGCATATCGGCGCCACCGTCGCGGAACCGCTGTGGGCTCCCACCCTCTCCGAGTAACGACCCGTCGCCCTCCCCTGGACCGAACACCTCTCCACTCGCACATACCGAGGCTGCCGGGCCCCTCGCGCATGCCTGCGAGCTGGACCACCTGGCCGTCGAGCCCCCTCATGGTGCCGGTCGTCCGGCGCCCCGGAAGGAAAAGGCCGTGACCACAGACTCGACATCAAGAGCACTGCCCGTCGTGACGGATCAACCAGACCGTGACTACCGCCCGTTCAGGGCGTGGTCCGTGCTCCTCATGCTGGCCGTATTCATGGTCATCAACTTCGCCGACCGCACCATTCTCGCTCTGGCGGCCCAGCCCGTCATGAGGGAGCTGGGGCTGTCGGCATCGCAGTTCGGGCTGGTCAGCAGCTCGTTCTACTTTCTGTACAGCGTCAGCGCGATCGGCGTCGGCTTCCTGGCGACCCGTCACATATCGTTGAAGTGGCTGCTGTTCATCATGTCCCTGTTGTGGGCGGCGACCCAGCTCCCGGTGTTCCTGTTCGTGGGCGGTGGCGTCCTGCTGGGCACACGGATCGCTCTGGGGGCCGCGGAGGGCCCCGCCACCGCTGTGGCGAACTCCGCCGCCTACAGTTGGTTCCCGCCTCATCGCAGGGGTCTGCCGACATCGGTGCTGACATCAGGGCCCTCGCTCGCCAAGCTCGTGGCCGCACCGCTCCTCACACTCCTCATCGTCCACCAGGGGTGGCGCATGGGCTTCCTGGCCGTCGCCGTGGCAGGGCTCGCCTGGTGCGCTCTCTGGCTGTTCGTCGGACGCACCGGTCCCTATGCCGGTGCGCGGCGTCCGGCGAGTCCTGCCTCACCGACCGATGCCGGCGCCGACCGCTCGGCACGGCGACGCACCTTCCTCGCGGTAGCCACCAGCCGGACGTTCGTTCTCCTGCTCCTGGCCACCTATCCCCTGTACGCGTTGATCTCGGTCATCCTCAGCTGGCTTCCGTCATACCTCGAAGCCGGCCTCCATTTCTCTCCCCTCACCTCCGGCCTGCTGTTCGGCCTGCCCAGCATCGTCGGCATGGGTTTCATGCTGGGTGCCGGCTGGTTCACCGATCGTCTGCTGGCCTCCGGTGCGTCGGCCCGGGTGGCCCGAGGTCTGGTGCCGACGGTGTCCCTGGCCGTGGGCGGTGTGTTCCTCGCCCTGCTCCCCCTCGCGGGCGGACAGCGCTACCTCGCGTATGCGCTGCTCGTCGTCGGTTACTGCCTCACGCTCCTGGCTCTGCCGATCGTGTATGCGGCCATCGGCACCTCGGCGGCCCCTTCGCAGCGGACGAGCGTGCTGAGTCTCTTCATCGGCCTGCAGAGCACGTCCGGGATCATCGCCCCCTGGGCGACGGGGGCCCTCATCGACGGCGCGGGCAACCAGGCCGACGGCTACAACACGGCTTTCACGGTGATGGGCGTGCTCATCGCCGTCGGTGGCGTGGTCGCCGCCCTGATCGTCGACCCGGGGCGCGACGCTGCGCAGGACGCCCCGCCGGCACCCGCGTCGGCGGGCTGACTCCTCACGCATCCGGCGGGCTCGGTGCGCCGGCGGCAGGCCTCGGACGTCACCACGTCGGGCGATGTGCTCCGGGCCGTGGGTGTCCCCTCACACCAGTTGCGCACGAAGGTCCTCGGCGTACGTCCGCAACACCTCCAGGACGCTGCCCTGCATCTCCTGCGGCGACAAGTGCTCAATGGCCGCGCCCACGTTCAGGGCGGCGACCACACGGCCGTCCCACCGGCTGACCGGCACCGCTATCGAGTGGAATCCCGGCTCGACGTCGTTGGCCACGTAGCAGTAGCCGGCTTGCCGGATCTCGCGCAAGGACTCCCGGCCCGGCCCCGCGACGGGTGACGCTTCCGGGAGGGTGTCGAGGTGGGCCAGAAGCACCTTGCCCAACGCGGAACTGGCCGCGGGGACACGATAGCCGACCCCGCTTCCCACGATGAGCAGGGACTGCCGGATCGCGCGGGCGATCATCACGGCCTCGTCGCCGTCGAGGACGGCCGCGGAGCACGACGCCTTGAACTGGGCGCAGACGCGGTCGCAGACGGGCTGCACCACGGTACTGATCAAGTTCGATGTCAGGTACGCCCCGGCGAGTCCGAGGACGCGCGGCGTCAGTTCGTAGGCGCGCCCGTCGGCGACGAGGTAGCCGAGGTGCTCCAAGGTGAGTACCGCCCGCCGCACCGTCGCCCGTGAAAGACCGAGTTGACGTGCCAGGTCGGCCTGGGTGAGGCGTTTGCGGTCCTTGCCGAAGGCGGAGAGGACGGCGAGGCCGCGCGCCAGTGCTTCGGAGAAGTCGGCCGGATTCGCCGTGCCTGCCAGCTCGCGCTGTCGCCGGGTCTCGGCGTCCTTGTCGTTCAGTCGGGCCATTGCGTTCGTCCCCTGTCCAGTCGTACTGTCCCTGCACTCAGAAGCCCGAACTTCCGTGCGGTAATCGAACGTTGGAGTTTTGATGCTAGCACATGAGAACGAAAAGATGACCCAGACCGGGCCCGGTACGCCGGCCGGTGACTGGATGCGCAGGTATTGGCAACCTGTGGCTCTCGCCGAGGAGTTGGCCGGACCACGGCCGGTCGTCACGGTCAGACTCCTCGGTGAGGACCTCGTCCTGTTCCGCGACGAGGACGGTTCCCTCGGCCTCGTCGAGCGGCGTTGCCCGCACCGGGGAGCGGACCTCTCCCTGGGCCGGCTCGAGGACGGCGGACTGCGCTGCTATTTTCACGGCTGGCTCTTCGACAAGGCCGGAGGCTGCTTGCAGACGCCCGCCGAGCCCGAGGGCAGCAAGCTGGCGTCCCGGGTCCGCATCACGTCCTATCCGGTGCTCGAGCGCAACGGCATCGTGTGGGGGTACCTGGGTCCCGGCGAGCCGCCGCACCTGCCCGCGCTCGACTGCTTCCTCGCCCCGCAGGAGTACACCTTCGCCTTCAAGGGCTACCTGGACTGCAACTGGCTGCAGGCCCTCGAGGTCGGCATCGATCCCGCCCACGCCTCCTACCTGCACCGCTTCGAGGAGGACGACGACTCGGGCGACTCCTACGGCAAGCAGTTCCGCAACGTGTCGCTGGGCACGGACCTGCCCATGACGAAGATCCTGCGCGAGTACGGCAGGCCCGAGATCCTCAACAGCCGTACGGAGTACGGCCAGCGCATCGTCGCCCTGCGCACGATCGACGGCCCGGGCCACGACGGCAGCGCCACCCACGTGCGCATCACCCACCAGGTGTTCCCGCACGGCATCACCATCCCCCTGAGCGCCTCCATGGCGATCACGCAGTGGCACGTGCCGGTCGACGACACCTCCTGCTACTGGTACGCGATGTTCACCAGCCTCGACGAGCCGGTGGACCGCGAGAAGATGCGCCGGCAGCGGCTGGACGGCATCACCCTGCCCGACTACAAGCCGGTACGGAACCGCGGCAACCAGTACTTGTTCGACCCCGAGGAACAGCGCAGCCTCACCTACACCGGCCTCGGCCCGGACATCAACGTGCACGACCAGATGGCCGTCGAGGGCCAGGGCCTGATCCACGACCGCACCCGTGAACACCTGAGCCGCTCCGACAAGGCGATCGTGACCTACCGCCGCATGCTGCTCGCGGCCATCGACGCGGTCGCCGACGGCAAGGACCCGGACCTGCTCCTGCGGGACACCGCGGATGTGGAGAGCAGGGGACCCATCCCCTTGGACGGGATCGGTCCGACGGGGGAGTGGGAGACCTTCTGGACCGAGGCCATCGACTCGCTGCGCCGCAAGAGTCCCTGGGCCCAGGATTCCGATGCCGCCCGGGCCAGCGGCCCCGCCGGCGTACGGACCTCGCCTCTCGAGCCCGACGACGAACTGCTTCCGCCCCTGCCGAACGACGCGGAGTGAGTGCACCATGGGATTCATCCAACGGCACAACCTTTACTCCGACGCACAGCTGCGCGCGGCCGCCGGGGTGCTCGAGCGCGTCGAAGCGGAGCGCCTGCACTCCATCCGCGTCGTCTTCGCCGACCAGCACGGCCTGCTGCGCGGCAAGACGGTGGCCGCCACGGAACTGGCCTCGGTACTGCGCGGCGGCCTCACGGTGGTCTCCACCCTGCTGTCCAAGGACACCTCGGGAACCACCGTCTACCAGGCGTTCTCCCCCGACGGAGGATGCGGCATCGCCGAAATGGCCGGGGCCGGGGACGTGGTCATGGTGCCCGATCCCAGCACCTTCCATGTCCTGGACTGGGCGGGCGGAACCGGCTGGCTGCTGTGCGACCTCTACTTCAGCAACGGGCAGCCCGTGCCGCAGTGCACCCGGGGCCTGCTGCGCAGGAGTGTCGAGAGGGCGGCCGAACTCGGCTACGACGTGTTGACCGGTGCGGAGCTGGAGTTCCACCTCTTCCGGTCGGTGCCTGAGGGCGCCGGCGGCACCGGTCTCGACAACGGCGCCCTGCTCAACCCCGGCTACCAGCTCCTTTCGGAGGACCGGGCCGACGCCCTGGAACCGATCGTCACGGCCTTCGGTGAGACACTGCGACGACTCGGCGTCCCCCTGCGGACCTTCGAGGTCGAGCTGGGGCCCAGTCAACTGGAGGTGACCCTCAGCCCCCAGACCGGCGTGCACGCCGCCGACACCGTGCTGCTGCTGCGCAGTGCGCTGCGACAGACCGCACGCCGCCACGGGTACCACGCGACCTTCATGTGCCGGCCCAAGATGCCCCGCGTCTTCTCGAGTGGCTGGCACCTGCACCAGTCACTGCTGTACAGGGGCGCCCGCGAAGGCGAGAACGCGTTCACGCCCGAAAGCCCCGGCGACGTCCTGTCCGAGACGGGGCGCCACTACCTCGCCGGACAGCTCCGGCACGCGGCGGCGGCCTCGGTGTTCGCCGTGCCGACCATCAATGGATACAAGCGGTTCCAGTCGTACTCCATGGCCCCCGACCGGGTGCTGTGGGCGCACGACAACCGAGCAGCCATGCTCCGTGTCTGCGGCTCGGCGGCGGATGACTCGACACACGTGGAGAACCGCGTCGGTGAACCCGCCGCCAATCCCTACCTCTACATCGCCTCACAGCTCACAGCCGGGCTCAACGGCATAGAGCGGCGCTGGGAGCTCGGGCCGGCCGCGGACGAGCCCTACGAGACCGAGGCCAGGCGGCTGCCGGCCACCCTCGGAGACGCGCTGCGGGCGCTGACCGACGACACCGAGTTCGCCGAATCCTTCGGCAAACAGTTCGTCGAGTACTACGTCGGCATCAAACGCCATGAACTGGCCCGTTTCAACGCCGCGGTCACGGACTGGGAACACCGCGAGTACTTCGACCTCTTGTGAGCGTCAGCCCTTGGACCACGCTCGGGCAACAGAACGGACCGACCATGCCTGACACCCTCTCCTCAACCGACGTGAGCAGAACCCTCCTGGTCAAACAGGTGCGTGCCGAGGCACCCCAGGTAGTGACGCTGACCCTGGTGGATCCGGCCGGAGGGCCCTTGCCGCCCTGGGAGCCCGGGGCACACGTCGAACTGGTGCTGCCCTCGGGCCTCGTCCGGCAGTACTCCCTCTGCGGGGACGACCTGGACAGGACCAGCTACACCGTTGCCGTCCGCCATGAGACCGGGGGGCGGGGCGGCTCGCGCGAGATCCACACCTCGGCGCTCGTCGGCCGGGAGCTGGCGGTGCGGGGGCCGCGCAACCACTTCCCCCTGGCCAGGGCGGCGCGGCACTTTCTCGTGGCGGGGGGCATCGGCGTCACCCCCGTCCTCGCCATGGCACGGGCCCTCCAACGTTCCGGTCAGGACTGGCAGGTCCTGTACTGCGGGCACCACGGAGACATGCCCTTCGTGGACGAACTGAACGGACTCGATGCCGACCGGGTCACAGTGGTGCGGACCGACCGCGACGGCAGACCGGACATCGCATCCCTGATCGGTCGGCTTCCCGAAGGGACGACGGTCTACTGCTGCGGCCCGCCGTCGCTCCTGACGGACGTCACGAAGGCGGCTGCCGCCGCCGGGGCCGGCCTGGAGGTCCGCGTCGAACGCTTCTCCAGTTCCTCCGAGGCCCCGCCCGGGCCCGCGGAGGGCGACCATACCTTCGAGGTCGAGCTCGCCAGGTCCGGCGCCGTGATCACCGTGCCCGCCGAGCGGTCGGTCCTGGACGCGGTCCGGGACGTGCGCCCCGACGTCCCCTTCTCCTGCGAAGAAGGCTACTGCGGGAGTTGCGAGACCAGGGTGGTCGACGGTACGCCCGACCACCGGGACGAGGTACTGGGTGCCAACGAGCACGCGCGCGGGAGCACCATGATGATCTGCGTCAGCCGCGCCGTGTCGCCGCGCCTCGTCCTCGACCTCTGAGCCGGTACCCGCCTCGTCCGCCGCGGAGTCACGCGCCGGCGGACTCCGCCATCACCTCCCCGCCCGACATCCGACGGCAGCCGCTGCCGGAAAGGTGAGACCCATGTCCTCGACAGCCCTGGTGCTCGTGCACGACCCCGAAGCGAGTCGGCGCGAACGCATCCCCGGGGCGCTGCTACCCGCCTTCGCCGCCCGCGACATCAGGCACCGCCTGTTCTCCTTCGCCTCGGCGGAGAGCACGGTCCCGGACTTCGGTGCCTACGACCTGCTCGTCGTCATGGGGTCGAACGAGTCGGTGAACGATCCGAGCGTGCCCTGGCTCGTGCCCGAACTCGACTTCGTGACGGCTGCGGTCGGCAGCGGGCTTCCGACCATCGGTATCTGCTTCGGGGCCCAGCTGCTGGCTCGCGGGCTGGGCGGCGAGGTCGCCCCCGCCGAGCGGCCGGAACGCGGCTACACCACTGTGACGACCGACGACCCGCATCTCGTCGCGCCCGGACCCTGGATGCAGCTGCACGCCGACTCCTTCACGGTCCCTCCGGGTGCCAAGGAGATCGCCCGCAACGAGAGCGGCCCCCAGGCGTTCGTCTCGGGGAGTGTGCTCGGTGTCCAGTTCCATCCGGAGGCCACGGTGGACAGTTTCTCGAGCTGGACGGAGAGATGGGCTGCCCTCGGCAGTTCACCCGTGGCCGGCGACGGAGGTGTGGACGCCGAGGCACTGCGCCATGCCATCGCTGAGCACGAAGGGACGACGATCCGCGCCTGCGATCAACTCGTCGGCACCTTCTGCACCCGCCACCTTCGCTGACACGCGGAGCGGCCCGGGGCCACCGGCCGCTCCGTGTCAGGTGGACCGGGCATTCCTCGCACCGGCCGCCGCGAAGGAAGCAAGCCGCTGCGGCCCGTCCGGCAGGGAACGGCACCGGCCGGCAGGCCCGGCACATGCGGGCCGGGCTCCTGCCGAGTGAGACCGGGGTCGGCGGCGTACCGCCTCAACGGCCGGCCTGAATCGTCTCCGGGCTACCCGCACAAGCTCAACCGCCTGGTCAGCCGTGGGATTTTCGCCGAGCCCGAGCCCGAGCCCGGCATGTTCACCCTGCTCGAAGTGTGACGGCTCCGAGATCGCAAGACAGTAGGCTGGCAGCGATCGACACATCTGTGGCGCAACCCGCCGCTGCGGCACAGCGGCCCGGGAGGTGTCAGCAGGTTGTCTGTTCGGAAGGGGACGCGAGTCCGGCACGCACACGTTCGGCGGCCCAGGCATACCTGAAACACTTTCGTTGCCGAGACCTCAAACGTGACTCAGGTGTGGGCCGCATCACAACCCTCGGCTTTCCCGTTCCTACGTCCCATCCGTAATCTGTCAGGCGAGCAACTGGGCGGGAGACGTGGACTATTCACAGGGCGCGGGCGTTGGTCTGGTACTTGCCGGGCGTTACCGGCTGAGTGAGCCCATCGGCAGCGGCGGGATGGGCAGGGTGTGGCGCGCGCACGACGAAGTGCTGCACCGGACCGTCGCGGTGAAAGAGCTGACCCTGGGCGGTTACGTCTCCGAGGCCGACCGGACCATGCTGCACCAGCGGACCCGTACAGAGGCCAGGGCCGCGGCCCGGATCACGCATCCCGGGGTCGTCACCGTCCACGACGTCCTCTACCACGACGACCGCCCGTGGATCGTCATGCAGTACGTCGACGGTCCGTCCCTCGCTGACGCGGCCAGGGAAACCGGCCTGATCGACGGTCGGGAGGCGGCCAGGATCGGGCTGCAGGTATTGGCCGCGCTGCGCGCCGCACATGCCGCCGGGGTGCTCCACCGCGACGTCAAGCCCGGGAATGTCCTCCTCGCGCGCGACGGCAACGTCCTCCTCAGCGACTTCGGTATCGCCGCCATCGAAGGAGACTCCACGATCACCAGGACCGGTGAAATCGTCGGGTCCCTGGACTACATGGCGCCCGAACGGCTACGAGGCAGCGAGCCGGACCCCGCGGCCGACCTCTGGTCCCTGGGCGCGACGCTCTACACGGCGGTGCAGGGCCACTCGCCCTTCCGCCGCAACTCGCCTATCGCCACCATGCAGGCTGTCGTCACCGAGGAGCCGCCCCATCCCGACCGGGCGGGCCCGCTCGCACCGGTGATCGCGGCACTGCTGTCCAAGGACCCGGCGTCGCGGCCGGGCGCAGCGGAGGCGGAACGGCTGCTGCGCGACGTAGTTGAGGGCCGAGAGCCCGACGCGGCTCAGGCACACGTACCGGCACAGGGCACGGCGAACGGCTACGGACTGTCCGGCACCGGGCAGTTGCCCCCGGTCGACTCGCCCGCGCCGACTGGACGGACGTACGCGTCGGCGTACGCGACCGGGCCTGCGCACACGACGGGGTCCAGGAACGCCACTGCTCCTACCCGAGCCACCGATCTCACGCCGACCACCGATTCCACGTACGCCGCCGGGTCCGTGACGCCGCGGGGCCGCGCCCGTGGCGGTCGGCGCACCATGCTGATCGCGCTGCTTGTCGTGGTGGGTGTCGGGGCCACGGCGGTCTTCGCGGGACTGCAGTACGCGAACGGGAGCGACGACGCGGCGAGTGGAGTCAGGACGACCGGCCTCAAGCCGCAGAGTCCCGGCAAACAGAACGACAGGTCGACCGTTCGGCGGGCGCCGACCGACCGTGCCTCGGACGCCAGGTCGGTCCCCGCCGGTTGGGAACGCATCAACGCCCCGGAGGGCAGCCTCTGGGTCCCAAAGGGCTGGACCCGTCAAACGGACAGCGACCAGATCGAGTACAGCCCGGACGGCGGCAACCACCTGCTCCGCATCAGCGTCGACTCCACGCCCGACTACCCCACCCCCCGAGCGCACCTGCTGCATCTGGAAAAGCTGTATCGGACCCTCGACGGCTACCAGCAGCTCCGGTTCGGCACGAACAACTTCCGTGACGAGGCGAACGCCGTGCTATGGGAGTTCACCTGGATCCAGAAGCCGGAGGAGGGCCCAGCCGGACCACGCCGGATCATCGACCAGGTCTATGACTCGGACGACGGCAGCATCGAGTACGGGATCCTCATGGAGGGCCCCGCGGATGACTGGTCCCGGACGAAGAAGCAGTTCGACACCGTCCTGCGCGGCTGGCAACCCGCGAGCCACCAAGGCTGAGGACCCGGCCGTCACGGTTCTGACTCCGGCGAGCCGGCCAGGGCGAGGAATCCCGAGCCGAGGTGGGCTCGCTCGCCGTGGAGGGCAAAGGTCCCGGAACATGATCGGTCCGGGGCCTGAACGACTGCGGCCCTCCGGTGGCGCACTAAGCCGACGATGCCGAGGTCGGTGTCGGGCGGCAGTGGCTGCGCGCGCTGGTGCCGTCGGCCAACAGCCGGCGGGCCTCGTCCGGGCCGACGGGGCGGTGCCGTTTGCCGCCAGGCGACGGTGATGGATGTGCGCTGCCCGGACCGGCTGCCGGAGCAGATCCACCGGCAAGCGCTGGAGCTGCTGGCCGGCCTGTCCCGGCGGCGCCAGGGGCACGGCCCCTCCGCCGCGAGCGTTTACCGGGCGCTCGCCGAGCACGCCAGGCGCGAGGTGTACCCGAAGCCATTGAGCAGGCGGACGCCGGGTTCGTCGCCCCTACCGGTGTCTCATCTCACATGTGGCTCTTGTCAGTCTCTCGAACCTGATTGACCTCGCATTCGTGCTCGAAGTCTGCCTTTCACATTACAAGTGTTCGTTGTAAACTAACTCCAGTGATCGCCTGCTCCTTGCCCGAACGCGGTTGCCACTGCCCTCAACCGCCTGAACATGTCCCTGACGGCTGCGCACGCCATCTGACCCATCAGTTCGACCGAACAGCTGTCCGTGCTTCGGGTGACGGACGCGATCAGGCCCGAGCGGGCGGGTGTGCGACGACGACCATGGCGTCGCCCGAACAACGCGGTTCTTCCAGCTCACGGCCCGCTTCCCGCGGCGCTGACTCGCCGGACAGGGACGGATTCGCGGCTCAGGCCACCAACGAGACGGCCCTTGCGCCTCGGACCTTAACGCCGGATATGCGGTGTGCCCCTCGTGCTCAACCGCAAGCGGAGGAGGACGGCGAAGCTCCCTCTGTTCTGATACGGCAGGCACAGCCGTCCTCTGGACATACTTGAAAGACGAAAGTGAGCAATGACTTCCCACAACTCGACGAGCCCGGTCTCAGTGCAGAGGGCCGACATCGTCGGCCTCGCGGAGAATGTCGTCGGCCCGGTCCTGCTCGCCGGTGACAGGGGCTACCCGGCCGAGTGCGCCACCTTCAACCTGCTGACCCCGGTGCGGCCGGCCGTCGCCGTAGGCGCGACGAGCGTCACCGACGTGCAGGCGGCGGTACGGTTTGCCGCCGAACGAAGCCTGCCGCTGGCGGTCCTCACCACCGGGCACCAGGTGGCCCGTCCCGCCGACGGCGCGGTCCTGGTGAACATGTCGCGTCTGAACAGGGTGCGCATCGACGCAGCCCAGCGGCTTGCCCGAGTTGAGGGTGGCGCACTGGGCGGCGAGATGGTCGACGCGGCTGGCCGGTACGGTCTGGCTCCGATCACCGGCGCTTCCGCCACCGTCGGTGTCGTCGGGTTCACCCTTGGAGGCGGGCACAGCCCCGTCCTCGGCCGCACGTACGGATACGCGGCCGACCACGTCCAAGCGGTGGAGCTTGTCACAGCCGACGGGAAACTGCGCCGGGTGACCGCCGTCGAGGAGCCGGACCTGTTCTGGGCACTGCGCGGCGGTAAGGGCAACTTCGGAGTCATCACCGCCCTGGAGCTCAGCCTTTTCCCCGTTTCCCGCTTCTACGGCGGCGGTCTGTTCTTCTCTGGCGAACACGCGAGAACCGTTCTGCACGCCTGGCGGGAGTGGGTGACCGGCCTGCCCAGGGAAATGACGTCCTCCATCGCCTTCCTGCGCCGGCCCGGGCAGCCTTTCACCCTGCACGTACGGTTTTCCTCGCTGGGTCCGCGGGAGGAGGCAGAGCGCACGCTGGCACCGATACGCCGCCTCGCGCCGCTCGTCGGGGACACGATCGACGAACTGCCCTACGCCAGTGCCGCAACGCTCCACTTGGACCCGGCCCAGCCCGTGCCGATGACCGAAGGGGCCACGGCACTACGGGTCTTCCCCCGCGAAGCCGCCGACACCCTGCTCACCGCCGTCGGCCCGGAGTCGGACACCCGTTTGGGTTTCCTCGAACTGCGGGCGTTCGGCGGCGTGCTCGAACAGCCGCCCGCCGTAGCGAACGCGGTCGCCGGGCGAACCGCACGCTGGGCCGTCATCGCTGCCGGCGGGGGTGCCCCCGGCCTGTCCCCGCTCTTCCGCAAAGAGCTGACCGCACTGGCCGAGTCACTGGCACCCTGGGCACAGGACGAGATGAACGTCAACCTCCTGGCCACACGCGGCGTGACCCTCCAGCAGGTGCGCGCCGCCTACGGACAACACCGCTACGACCGACTCGCCTCGATCAAGCAGCAGTACGATCCGCACAACCTCTTCCGCATGAACCACAACATCGCGCCTGCCTGACCAGCGGTTCCTCCACTGACTCGGGTCTGTCCAATCGCCGGCTGATCTTGGCTGCTAAGAGGTCGGGCCTTGAGCCCGAATCCTGGACACGGGTTATGCGGCTGGTGCCAGCGTAGTTGATGTTGTTGCGGACGCTGTCTCGTAAGCGATCGGGCTGCGGTATCCGAGGCGGGAGTGACGGCGTCGGGTGTTGTAGCGATGCAGCCAGCGGAACGCGTCGAGGCGGGCTTCGCGCTCGCTGGACCAGTGCTTGCGATCCTGGAGCGTCTCGCGTTGGAACGTCGCGTTGAAGGACTCGGCGAGTGCGTTGTCCGCCGAGCTGCCGATCGCGCTCATGGACTGACGGACGCCGGCTTGGCCGGCAGGCGTCGGCGGAGGACCGGCTGGTGTACTGGGCGCCGTGATCGGTGTGCAGGACCGCTCCGGTGAGGCTGCCACGGGTGCGTTCGGCGGCGGCCAGGGCGTCGATGACGAGATCAGTGCGCATGTGATCCGCGATCGCCCAGCCGGTGAGGCGGCCTGAGGCGAGGTCGATGACGGTGGCCAGGTAGAGGAACTTCCCGCCGTCCACGGGAAGATAGGCGATGTCGCCGACGTACTTCGTGTTCGGCTCGTTCGCGCTGCAGCGCAGTCCACGAGCGCCGGCTACCACGTCGTCGAAGAGCGGCGCTGCATCGACCTTCCCGCCAGCACTCCCCACGACCCGGCCTGACGCGATGCGGCACGGCCCGGTTCCTCGGACCCGTCCCTGGGCGAGGGGCAGGGCGTACATCCGCTCCTGTTGATACTAAATTAGTAATTAATATTGACAGGGTTTCGGCCACGGGCCACAGTCTTCGCCGTGACGTCGGCCTTCCGCAGGGACGCGCCCGGCGCACGTCTACCCGCTTCCCAACCCCTGGGAGAGGCACGTGACTTCCCAGTCGCCCACGCACAGCCCCCCGCGCCACCGGTCCGCGAAGCTGACCCTCGCCGCCGCGATCACCGTCGTCCTCACCACGGCAGCGATCCCCCCGGCCACGGCTGACCCCGCGGTGGACCAGGGGGCGCCCGACTACTACGACAGCGGTCTCGCCCCCACGCCCTACATGGGCTGGAACACGTACTACGGCCTCGGCGCCCCCACCGAGAAGGAGGTGCGCGCGGTCGCCGACAAGCTGGTCAGCAGCGGTCTGCGCGACAGCGGTTACGACATCGTCTGGCTCGACGGCGGCTGGCAGGCCGACAACCCCCGTGACGCGCAGGGCCGCTTGGTGGCCAACCCGGACCGCTTCCCGTCGGGCATCCCAACCCTCGTCACCTACCTCCACCAGCGTGGCCTGCGGGCCGGCATCTACACCGACGCCGGCACCTACGACGGCGGCAAGAGCTGCGGGCTCGGCAGCCGGGGCCACTACGCCGAGGACGCACGGCAGTTCGCCGGCTGGAAGATCGACGCGATCAAGGTCGACTTCCTGTGCGGCATCGGCGAGAAGCTCGATCCGGGGCCGGCGTTCAAGGAGTTCAGCGACGCCGTCGCCAAGTCGGGCCGGAAGATGTTGCTGAACCTGTGCAATCCGCTCACCGACGACTGGGGCCTGCCGCATACGCCCGGGCAGGACGCGCACAACACCTACGCCTACGCCCCGACGATCGCGGACTCCTGGCGCACCGGCACCGACATCGCCTGGGGCACCCCGAGTCCGGGGCAGTGGCCCAACATCCTGCGCAACATGGACGCCAACGCCTGGCACCCGGAGGCCCAGGGACCCGGTCACTACAACGACCCGGACTACCTGATCCCCATGCGCCGCATGACCGACGGCTCCCTGGAGCTGACGCAGGAGGAGTCCACCACCCAGTTCGTGATGTGGGCCGAGATGGCCTCCCCGCTCGTCCTCGGTTCCGATCCACGCACCCTGACGCCGCCGATGATCGAGACGCTGCGCAACCCGGAGATCCTCGCCGTCGACCAGGACCCGCTCGGCATCCAGGGGGTCCGGGTCGCCACGGACTCCGTAGGTGACGTCTACAGCAAGGTCCTGGCCGGACGCGGCGAGCGCGCGGTCGTCATGCTCAACCGCTCCGACCAGCCGGCCGAGCGCACTGTGCGCTTCACCGACGTCGCCCTCGGCGGATCCGTCAAGGTACGCGACCTGCGGGCACACGCCGACCGTGGTGCGCACACCGGGTCGTACACCGTCGAGGTCCCCGCCCACGGCACCGCGTTCCTCAGGCTCACCGGGCAGGACGCGCTGCCCGGCACCAGCCTCGGGCGGAAGGCCTCGGCGAGCCCGGCCGTGGTGCGCGACGGCGACGCGCTGACCACCTTCTTCCGCGGACCGGATGGCACACTCGTCCAGCACACGGCGGACGGCACGCGTCCGGCGCGGACCAGGGACCTCGCGGGCCCGGCCGGCGGACGGATCCTCGGCCAGCCGGCCGCCTACGCCTCCGCCGGCGGCCGTATCGACGTCTTCGTCCGCGGAACCGACGACCGCGCCTACCGCAGGATCTTCTCCGGCGGGCGCTGGGGCGACTGGCAGGACCTGGGCGGACGCCTGATCGACGCGCCGACCGTGGCCTTCACCGATCCCGCACACTGGACCCTCGTCGCGCGCGGCGGCGACGGGAGCGTCGTGCAGCGCGGCCCCTCGTCCGACTGGTCGTCACTCGGCGCCCCCGGTGACCGGCCGGTGTACGGCAGGCCGTCCGCGGTCGTCGATGCGGACGGGCGTGTCCACGTCGCCGTACGCACCGCCGCGGACGACGTCTGGACCAGTTCGCGGGACGGGTCGGGGCAGTGGTCGCCGTGGAGGTCGCTCGGCGGCACGGTGAGCGGCAGCCCGACGCTCGTCGCCGTGGGGGACGCCGTGGTGCTGTACGCGCGGGCGGGTGACTACACGCTGTGGCAGCAGCGGTACGACGGCGGTGCGTGGCAGGGCTGGACCAAGCGACAGGAGTTCTCCAGCGCGGCCTTCGAGGGCTCGCTCGGCGCGGTCGCGGGCCCGGACGGGTCGGTCGACGCGGTGTTCCGCGGTGTGGATGGCTACGTCCACAGAGCCCAGTTCAAATAAATTAGTAATTAATATTGACGTGGCGGGATCGCCACGCGACTCTGGATCCGCCGCGAACGGGGCCCGGCCGTCAGAGGGGCCGGCCCCGCCGCGGCGATCCACAGGGAGCCTCCATGACGAACCACCTGCCCGGCCGCCGGCACTTCCTCGCCGGACTCGGAGCCGCCGGGGCGACCGCGCTGCTCAGCGGCTGCGTCACCTCCACCTCCTCCGCCAAGACCTCCTCCAAGGGCCCGGTGACCCTCCAGTCCAACCTGTCCGCACCGCAGGCCAAGGCCGCGATGGAGGACATCGTCGCCGCCTACGCCAAGAAGGGTGAGGGCCGCGCCAACCTGAACACGGTGGCCGCGGAGACCTTCCGCACCCAGCTGCCGACCTACCTGACCTCGGCCAACCCGCCGGACGTGTACACCTGGTACCCCGGCTCCGTGGCGGACACCTACGCCAAGAAGAACCTGCTCCTGGACCTCGACGACGTCTGGAACGCGTCGCCCGACCTCAAGCGGTACTCCAAGGCGTTGAACAGCCTGTGCACCGCGAGTTCCGGCAAGAAGGTCTTCGTCCCCACCACCTACTACTGGTGGGGCATGTTCTACCGGAAGTCGAACTTCGCCAGGTGGGGCGTGAGCGCGCCGACCTCCTGGGACGAGTTCCTCGACCTGTGCGACAAGCTCAAGTCCAAGGGCGTGGCGCCGATCGGACTCGGCGCGGGCGGCAACACCCCCTGGGTGGCATCGGCGTGGTTCGACTATCTGGACATCCGCATCAACGGCGCCGCCTACCACCGTCAACTCCTCGCGGGCAAGCGCCGCTTCGACGACCCCGAGGTGCGCAAGGTCTTCGACCGCTGGCAGGAGGTGCTGCCGTACTTCGACCCCAACGGCACGGCCGTGGCCTTCCAGGACGCCAGCACCGCCCTGCTCAACGGCCGCACCGGCATGATGCTCATCGGCACCTTCTTCGCCGACGCCGCCCCCAAGAACGCCCTCGACGACATCGACTTCTTCCGGTTCCCCGTCATCGACCCCAAGGTCCCCCTCGCCGAAGAGGCCCCGACTGACGGCTACTTCGCCAGCGCCCGCACCGGACGCCGCGACCAGGTCTTGGACCTGATGAAGTACCTCGCCACCGCCGAGGCGCAGGAGATCTACATCAAGGGCTCGTCCGGAACCGTCCTGCCCTGCAACCCCGAGGCGGAGGACGCGGGCACGGCGCTGGTGAAGAAGGGCCGCGAGCACATCGAGCAGACGGCCGAGCTCACCCAGTTCTTCAACCGCGACTCCAGCGACGCCCTCCAGCCCACCGCCGACACCGCGCTCACGAAGTTCATCGCCAGGCCGAAGGAGATCGGCGGCATCCTCAGGGACTGGCAGCGCGACGCCGAGAAGATCTGGAACGCCTGACATGGCCGTCCTGACCGCCCCGCACCGCAAGTCCCCGGTCCCGGCGCCGTCCCGGGGCAGCCGAGCCCGGGGCCCCCGCCGCACACCCCCGCTGGTCCTCGCCTTCGTCCTCGTCCCCCTGCTCGTCGAGGCCGTCTGGGTCTTCTGGCCCGCGCTGCAAGGCTTCTACCTCGCCCTGACCAGCTGGGATGGCGTCTCCGCGCCGCCATTCGTCGGCCTGGGCAACTTCCGCGAGATGGCGGGCGACGACGTCTTCCGCAGCGCCGCCGGCCACACCGTCCTGTGGCTGCTCCTCTTCGGCGGCCTGTCCGCCCTGCTGGGCCTGGCCGCCGCCCTGCTGCTCCAGCAGGAACGCCGGGGCATCGGCTTCTACCGCGCGGCCCTCTTCCTGCCCGTCGTCTTCTCCCTGGTGGCCACCGCCCTGGTCTGGCAGGCCATCTACCAGCCCGACGGCGTGCTCAACCGCCTCCTGGAGGCCGTCGGCCTGGACAGCCTGCGCCACGCCTGGCTCGCCGACCAGGGCACCGCCCTGTACGCGGTGATCGTGCCCGCCCTGTGGCGGCAGATCGGCTACGTGATGGTCCTCTACCTCGCCGGCCTGAAGGGCGTCGACCCGGCACTCTACGAGGCGGCCAAGGTCGACGGCGCCGGCCGCTGGCAGCGCCTCCGTCATGTGACACTCCCGCAGCTGCGCAGCGTCAACGCCGTCGTGCTGTCCGTCATCGTCATCGACTCGCTGCGCTCCTTCGACGTGGTCTGGTCCCTGACCCGCGGCGGCCCCTACCACTCCTCCGAACTGCTGAGCACCTACATGTACTCCACCGCCTTCCAGTCCCTGCGCCTCGGATACGGCTCCGCCCTGGCCGTCGTCATCTTCCTGCTGGCCTTCGGGGTCATCGCCTCCTACCTGGTCCGGGCCTTCCGGGAGGCCGACTGATGTCCGCCGCGGACCCGCACACGTCAGCCCGCGCGCTGCGCCGCCGGCGGGCCGCCACCGCCGGCTTCCACCTCGGCGCCGGAGCCCTGGCCATCCTGTGGCTGCTGCCCATCCTGCTGGTCGTGGTCACCAGCCTGCGGTCCTTCAACGACATCGCCGCGCACGGCCTCGGCAGTTGGCCCCGCTCCTTCACACTGGACAACTTCCGGCAGGCCTGGGTCGACGGCGGCCAGCAACGCGCCCTGATCAACAGCCTGATCGTCACCGTCCCCTGCGTCCTGGCGACCCTCGCCCTGGCCGCCATGGCGGCGTTCGCCCTCAGCCGCTACGAGATGCCCTTCCGCCGTTCCCTGCTGCTGCTCATGCTCGGCGGCAACCTGCTGCCCCCGCAGATCCTCCTCATCCCGGTCTCCAAGCTCAGCGAGATCATAGGCATCTACGACACCCTGCCCGCCCTGATCGGCGTACAGATCGGCTTCGGCGTCGGCTTCTACGTGTTCGTCCTGCACGGCTTCATGCGCTCGATCCCCGCCGAGATCCAGCAGGCCGCCGTCGTCGACGGCGCCGGCCCCTGGCAGATCTTCTGGCGCGTCATCCTCCCGCTCACCCGGCCCGCGCTCGCCGCGCTCAGCGCGCTGTCCTTCACCTGGATCTTCAACGACCTGCTGTGGGCGATCACCGTCCTGCGCAACGACAGCAAGATGCCGATCACCGCCGCGCTCATCGGCCTCCAGGGCCAGTACGTGTCCATGTGGAACGTGATCGCCGCCGGATCCGTCATCGCCGCCGCACCCACCGTGGCCGTCTTCCTCCGCTTCCAGCGCCACTTCGTGGCCGGCCTCAACCTCGGAGCGGTGAAGTGACCCCGCACCAGCGCTGGACGCTGCGCACCGAGCACACCAGCTACACCGTCCGGCTCTCCCCGGACGGCCCCTGGGCGGAACTCCACGCCTGGGGACCGCACGGCGTCGAGGACGGGCCGTCGGCACTGGACTGGTCCCACCGCACCCACTTCATCACCCCGGCGGACGCCGCCCCCGCGGAGTACGTGCCGCACGGACTGCGCCCGTTCACCGGCGCCGATCTCGTCGCCGCCCGGCCCGGCTCCGAGCGCGGCGTGTGGTGGAGCTTCGAGGGCGCCGACGAGGAGCCCGGCACGCTCCGGCTCACCTTCACCGACGACCTCCTCGGCCTGCGCACCACCCTGTGCTACGCCACCGTGCCGGGCACCGACGTCCTGCACCGCTGGACCGAACTGACCTGCACGGGCGAGGAGGAACTACGGCTGGAACGCCTGGACTCCGCCGCCGTGAACATCCCGGTCACCGCAGCCGCCCGGCTGACGTACCTGACCGGCCAGTGGTCCCAGGAGTTCCAGCACACCCAACTCGACCTGGCCCGGGGCACGTTCACGATGGGCAGCACCCAGGGTGTGCCCGGTCACGCGTACGCCCCCTGGCTCGCCGTCCAGGACGCGACGGCACCCCCCGACGCCCCCGCCCCCGCCTACGGCATCGCCCTGGAATGGCCCGGCAACTGGCACATCACCGCGCAGGCCGAGCCCGGCGGCGCGGTACGTGTCCGCGCCGGACGCGTACCGCACGAGGGCGCGGTACACCTGTCTCCCGGCGACACGCTGACCACCCCCCGCCTCGCCTGCGCCTTCAGCCCGGACGGACTCGACGGACTCTCCCGCGTCTGGCACCGCTACGAGCGCCGCCTCGCCGGCGAGCGCCTGCACCGCCCCCGCAAGGTCCTGTACAACTCCTGGGAGGCCACCGGCTTCGACATCGGCGCCGAGAGCCAGCTGGAGCTGGCCAAGGCGGCGGCGGACCTCGGCGCGGAGCTGTTCGTGGTGGACGACGGCTGGTTCACCGGCCGGGCCGACGACACGGGGGGACTGGGCGACTGGTACCCCGACCCGGTGGCCTTCCCGCACGGCTTCGACCGGTTCGTCGACGACGTCCGCGCCCTCGGGCTGGACTTCGGCCTGTGGATCGAACCCGAGGCCGTCAGTCCCGGCAGCCGCCTGCACGCCGAACACCCGGAATGGGCCTACAGCATCGAGGGCCGCCCGGCCCGCCGCGTGCGCAACCAGCTCCTGCTCGACCTCGGCCGCACCGACGTGCAGGACTTCGTCCTCGCCACCCTGGACCGGTTGCTGACCGGCCACACCATCGACTACCTGAAGTGGGACATGAACCGCCCGCCGACCGAACGCGGCCGCCCAGGCGCCGGCCCCGCGGACCGGCTGGACCTCGACGCCGAGCACGTCCACGGCTACCTCCGCGTCCTGGACCACCTGCGCAGCGCGCACCCCCACGTCACCATCGAGGGCTGCGCGGGCGGCGGCGGCCGGATCGACCACGCCACCCTCGCGCGCACCGACGTCGTCTGGCCCAGCGACAACACCGCACCCCTGGACCGACTCCGCGTCCAGTACGGCTTCCTGCACGCCCACGCCCCGCACGTGCTGAGTTCCTGGGTCACCGACGCCCCCGGCGTCTTCGATCCCCGCCCGCGCAGCCTCGCCTTCCGGTTCGTCACCGCCATGTGCGGCGTCCTCGGCATCGGCGCCGACCTGCGGACCTGGACGCCCGGACAGCGCGCCGAGGCAGCCGGCTGGATCACCCGGTACAAGGACGTCCGGGACGTCATCCACCACGGCGACACCCGCCTGCTCGGCTCTCCCGGGGACGCCACCTGCGGAGTGCAGTACGACGCCCCAGACGGTCGCCGTACCGTCGTCGCCGCCTTCAGCACCGGCCCGCTCGACGGCGCCCCGCTCGTGCCGGGCCGCCCCGCCCGGCTGCGGCTGCGCGGCCTGGACCCCACGGCGGCCTACCGGGACGCCGCCACCGCGACCACGTACAGCGGCGCCCATCTGCTGCACTACGGGCTGCCCTGCGCGTGGACCGCCGACCACGACGCCGACCTGGTCGTACTGACACGGCAGTAGCCCGCACCCGCACGCCGCAAGCCACCCAGACGACAAGGAGCCCCGCCCCATGGATCCCGCACGACGGCACGGCGCCCGCTTCACCGGCCGCACGGCCGTGATCACCGGAGCCGCCTCCGGCATCGGGGCCGCCACCGCCGAACGCCTCGCCCAGGAGGGCGCCGCCGTGATCCTGGCCGACATCGCCGAGGAACCCGGCGAGGCCGTGGCCGCGCGCATCACCCAGGACGGCGGCCGGGCCCACTTCGTGCCCGCCGACGTCTCGGCCGAGCGGGACTGGCAGCGGATCGTCTCCGCCGCCCACGCCTACGGGCCCGTCGACGTGCTGGTCAGCAACGCCTACACCGTCGACGTCACCCCGGCCCACGAGATGACCCTCGCCTCCTGGCAGCGGCAGCTGTCCGTCAACGTCACCGCCGCCTTCCTCGGCTTCCGGGCGGCCCTGCCCGACCTCCGCTCCCGTCGGGGAGCCGTCGTGCTCACCTCCTCCGTCCACGCCCACGCCGGCATCCCCGGCCATCCCGCCTACGCCGCCTCCAAGGGCGCGCTGCTCTCCCTGTGCGGCCAACTCGCCGTCGAATACGGTCCCGAGGTGCGCGTCAACGCCGTCCTGCCGGGACCGGTGCTGACCGCGGCCTGGGACAGGGTGCCGCCCGAGGAACGCGAGCTGAGCGTCGCCGCGACCGCCGCCCGCCGCTTCGGCGCCCCCGAGGAGGTCGCCGCGGCCATCGCCTTCCTCGGCGCCGACGAGGCCTCCTTCATCACCGGCGCGCACCTCGTCGTCGACGGAGGCTGGAGCGTCACCAAGGCGTCCGCATGACCACCGCCGTCCGCTCACGCGACCCGTGCGCACCCGGCCATACTCGTCCGACACGTGCGCATCCGGATCCGTCCGACCCGTGCGCATCCCGAGAGAAAGGCTGTACGACATGACGCCCTACGCCCGCCGCGGCGTGCACGGCCAGACGGTGGAGGCGCTGGCCCGCCGCATCCTGGGCGGCGAGATCCCCGAGGGGGCCACGCTCGACCTGGTGGCGTTGCAGAGCGAACTGGACGTCAGCCTCACCGCCCTGCGCGAGTCCCTGAAGGTGCTGGCCGCCAAAGGCATGGTCGACGCCCGGCAGAAACGCGGCACCTTCGTCCGGGCCCGCGCGGACTGGAACCTCCTCGACGCCGACGTCCTGCGCTGGCAGTTCCAGGGCGGCCGCGCCGGCGAGACCGACCGGGCGCTGCTGCACAACCTCGCCGAGGTGCGGGCCATCATCGAGCCGGCCGCCGTCCGCCTCGCCGCCGAGCGCCGCACCGACGACGACCTCGCGGCCCTGGACGCCGCCCTCGCGGCGATGGGGGAGCACGACACCGACCCCGTCCACGCCGTCGAGGCCGACCTCGCCTTCCACCGCGCCCTTCTCGCCGCCACCCACAACGAGCTGCTGGAACGCATGGAGATGGTGATCGAGTCGGGCCTCGCCCACCGCGACCGCCTGGTCCACAGCTCCCCGCACAGCGAGGACCCGGTTCCCGCCCACCGCGCCGTCCTGGACGCCGTACGCCACCAGGACCCGCGGGCCGCCGAAGCCGCCATGCACGCCCTCCTCGAACAGGCCGGGCGCGACCTGGACCGGATCGACGGCCCCGACGACACGAAAGGCACCGGCGGCAAGTGAAGATCGCCCGCATTGAGACGTTCCTGGTACCGCCGCGCTGGCTGTTCTGCCGGATCGAGACCGACGACGGCGTGGTCGGCTGGGGCGAACCCGTCGTGGAGGGACGCGCCGAGGTGGTCCGCGCCGCCGTCGACGTCCTCGCCGAATACCTTCTCGGAAAGGACCCGCTGCGCATCCAGGACCACTGGCAGGTGCTCACCAAGGGCAGCTTCTACCGCGGCGGCCCCGTGCTCTCCAGCGCGGTCGCCGGCCTCGACCAGGCCCTGTGGGACATCGCCGGCAAGACCTACGGCGCCCCCGTGCACGCCCTGCTCGGCGGGCCCGTCCGCGAACGCGTCCGGGTCTACGCCTGGGTCGGCGGTGACGAGCCCGCCGAGCTGACCGACCAGATAGCGGCCCAGGTGGAGGCCGGGTTCACGGCGGTGAAGATGAACGCCGCCGGGGCCACCTCACCGATCACCACCCCGGCCGAGACGGCGGCCGTCGTCGCCCGGGTGGCGGCGGCCCGGGAGGTGCTCGGCCCCGACCGGGACGTCGCCGTCGACTTCCACGGCCGCTTCACCGCCGCCAGCGCCCGCCGCGCCCTCGCCGAAGTGGCGCCGTTGCACCCCTTGTTCGTGGAGGAGCCGGTCCTCCCCGAGCACAACCACCTGCTGCCCGGTCTCGTGACCGCCGGCCCGGTGCCGCTGGCCACCGGCGAACGCCTCTACTCCCGCGGCGAGTTCCTGCCCGTCCTCACCGCCGGGATCGCCGTCGCCCAGCCCGACCTGTCCCACGCGGGCGGCATCTCCGAGGTGCACCGGATCGCCGCACTCGCCGACACCTTCGGCGCCCAGCTCGCCCCGCACTGCCCCCTCGGCCCCATCGCCCTCGCCGGCAGCCTCCAGATCGCCTTCGCCACCCCGAACTTCCTCATCCAGGAGCAGAGCCGCGGCATCCACTACAACAAGGACGCCGACCTCCTCTCCTACCTCGCCGATCCCGAACCGTTCCGGTTCGTCGACGGTCACGCCCGCCGCAACGACGTCCCCGGCCTCGGCATCACCCTGGACGAGGCGGCCGTACGCGCGGCCGACCGGAGCGGGCACGCCTGGCGCAACCCCGTGTGGCGGCACCCCGACGGCTCGTTCGCGGAATGGTGACCCGCATGCTCGACGTCGTCACAGACCCGGACCGCGGCGGCCGTTGGACCTCGCTGCGCGCGGGCGGCCGTGAATGGCTCTGGCACCGGCACGCACCGGAGCGGGACGACGCCGTCCCCGGCGACGCGTTCGTCGACGCGGGCGGACTCGAGGAATGCGTGCCCACCGTCCGGGGCCGCCCCGACCACGGCGACGCCTGGTCCCGCCCGTGGACCCGGGACGGAGACACCGAACGGGTTGACTGCGCCGCCTTCACCCTGACCCGCACCCTCCGCGCCACGCCCGACGGGGCGGAAGCCGACTACACGCTGACCGCCGGACCCGGCTTCCGCTTCCTCTGGGCGGCGCACGCCCTGCTCGACCTCTCGGAGCGCGCCACCCTCCACATGACCGGCGGCGCGACCACCCGCCTGTTCCCCGAAGCCGCCCCCCTGCTGAAGGAGCCGTGGCCCGACGGCGCGCCCTGGGTCGCGGGTTCCTGGCCCGCTCCGCGTGGACTGGCCCTCGACCGGCTCGGCCCCGACGACGGCACCGCGGTGGGAGCCGTCGTGGACACACACCTGTGCTGCGTGCACGACGACCACGACCGGCTGTCCCTGAGCGTACGGGTGACCACGGACACCGTGGCCGGACACCCGGTGGCCGATCAGCAGGCGGTCGCTCGACCGGCGGGCCGGCACTCCGGAGCCGGGCAACCCGTGTCGATCGCTCTGTGGCGCAACCTCGGCGGTTTCCCCGAGGCGAACCCCTACCGCAGCACGGGCGTCGAGCCGATGCTCGGCCGCGTCTTCGACCTCGCCGACGCCGGCCCCGGGGACGCCGCCGAGGTGCCCGCCACGGGAGAGGTGCGCTGGCGACTGACGCTCACCACCACCTGCCGCTGCCCCTGATCCCCCAGCAAGGAGACCCGTTCGTGGATCTGCCCGCCGCACTCGCGGCCCACCGTTTGCTGGCCATCGTCCGTGGACGCGACGCCGACGCCGCGCTGCGCACCGTACTGACCCTGGCCGAGGAGGGCATCGACCTCATAGAGGTGTCGCTCACCGGCACGGACGCCCTCACCGTCATCGCGCGGGCCCGGGAATTCCTCGGCCCCGACCGCCCCTTGGGGGCGGGCACCGTTCTGACCGCTGACGACGCGCGTGCCGCCCACCGCGCGGGAGCGACGTTCGTGGTCACGCCCGGCCTGGGCGAAGCCGTACCCGCCGCACACGACCTGGGCCTGCCGGTGCTCGCCGGTGTGTTCACCCCGACCGACGTGATCGCCGCCCGGAGCATGGGTGCGGCGGCGCTGAAGGTCTTCCCGCTCGCCCAGGCCGGGGGAGCAGCGTACCTGAAGGCCCTGCGCGGCCCGTTCCCCGACGCCGCGTTCGTCCCCGTGGGCGGAGTCGACGAGGCCGTGGCCCGCGCCTGCCTCGCCGCGGGGGCGACGGCGGTCGGTGTCGGTTCCCCGCTCGTCGGCGACGCCGCCGACGGCGGCAGCGTCGACGCGCTCAGGACCCGCGCCCGCGCCTTCCGCACCGTCGTACGGGAGGTGGCGCCGTGACCGCGGAGCCCCGCCCCACCCGCCCCGACCGCCTTGAACTCGGTGAGGGCATCCGCTGGACCGGTACCGGTGTCGTCCTCGTGGACCTCCTCGCCGGTCGCCTCCTCGCGGCCCCGGACGACCCCACGGCCCCGCTGCGGACCGTCGCGCACCTCCCGGTTCCGCTGGGGGCGGTCGCCCCGGTGGCCGGTCTCCCGGGCACCTGGATCGCGGCCGCGGGAACCGGCATCTGCCTCCTCCACCCCGACGGCGCCACCCGCTGGCTGGCGCGCCCGGAGGACGGCTCCGTACCGCGCAGGCGCATGAACGACGCCGCGGCCGACCCCTCGGGCCGGTTCTGGGCGGGCAGCATGGGCTACGACGCCGAGGAGGACGCCGGTGCCCTCTACTGCGTCGACCACGACGGCACGGTCGAACGCGTCCTGGACGGCATCACCGTGCCCAACGGCCCGGTGTTCACCCCGGACGGGCGCTCGATGTACCTGGCCGACAGCGCCCGGGGCGTCGTCCGCCGCTATCCGGTCGACCCGCGGACCGCCCGGCTCGGTACCCCCGAGGTTTTCGTCACCGTGGACGACGGCAGCCCCGACGGGATGGCGATCGATGCGGAAGGCGCCGTGTGGATCGCCGTCTGGGGCAGTGGAACGGTACGCCGTCACCTTTTTGACGGCACGCTGGACCGCACCCTGCGGCTGCCCGCGAGCCGGCCGGCCGGCGTGTGCCTGGAAGGAGACGTCCTGCACATCACCACCGCTCGGCTGGGCCTCGACCCGGCCGGGCCGCATGACGGCGCCGTGTTCAGCGTCCGGGTCGAGGTGCCGGGCAGCCCGGCCGCGTCCTACCGGCCGACCGTCTCCACCCTGCCGGTGACACCGGCGGAGGCTCGGGGCGAGGCATCCGGAAGGGAACTCGCATGACCGGAGCCGGCACGGAAACCGCGACGGGACAGCCGTGGCGCCCCGCCGCCGGGCACGTGGTGTGCGTCGGCGAGACGATGGCGGCCTTGGTGCCCGATCCGCCCGAACCGCTGGAGCGGGCCGAGCAGTTGAGACTGTCGGTGGCGGGAGCGGAGTCGAACGTGGCCATGTACCTGGCCGACCACGGCATCCCGGTCGCGTGGCTCTCGGCCCTGGGGGACGATCCGCTGGGCAGACGCGTGCGCGCCACGGTGTCCGCCGCCGGAGTCGACGTCTCGCGCGTGCGCACCGACGCCCGGCACCCAACGGGTCTGCTGGTGAAGAGCCCCGGCCCTGCCACCGGCACGCGCGTGCACTACTACCGAGCGGGTTCGGCGGCTTCCACACTCGGTCCGGAACTGCTGGACGAGGAGCCCGTCCGCTCGGCGGCGCTGCTGCACTTCACCGGCATCACCCCGGCCCTGTCGCCCTCCTGCCGGGAACTGGTCACCAAGGCACTGACCACTCCCGTGGACGCGCGCTCCCACGCGGTCAGCTTCGACGTCAACCACCGACCCGCCCTGTGGCCCGACGGCACCGCGGCCCCCGTGCTGCGCCGGCTGGCCGACCGGGCGGACATCGTCTTCGTCGGCCTCGACGAGGCGCAGGGCCTGTGGGGCGAGGACCTGACGGTGACCGACGTGCGGCACCTGCTCCCGCATCCCCGCATCCTGGTGGTCAAGGACGGCGCCCACGCCGCCACCGCCTTCACCGACCAAGGTGTGTTCGCCGTGCCGGCGCTACGGACGGCCGTGGTCGAACCCGTGGGCGCCGGCGACGCCTTCGCCGCGGGCTTCCTCGCGGGCCTGCTGAGGGGCCTCACGACGGCGCGGGCGCTCAGACTGGGACACATCACGGCGGTGTCGGCGCTGCGGGTGACAGGAGACCACGGCCCATTGCCGGCGCCGACCCACATCGAACGGCTCCTCGCCCTGCCGGGCCCGGAGTGGGAGGCAGCCGGCCTGGTGCGGGAGCGAACTCCTCCCTGTACGGGGTACGCGCCAGGCGGAGCCGCCCGTTAACCGGCGCGCCGCCGCTGCCCGCGTAGAAGACGGACGCACCGACCAGCGGCGTGAGCCGGATCGTCGTGGCGACGGTGATCCCGGTGGTGTCCCGGTCCTCGGGCCCGTACGGAAGCCAGGGTTCGGGAAGCCCCAGCAGGTCTTCCCGAACCGTGATCCGGTCGCCCAGCCTCCTGCTTGACTTGATGCAGAGAAACTCGCGCCAGGCAGGGGAGATGTCTCAGCAGCTGTAGGTGATAAGGCTGCCGTCGAAGCCGCCGCGGGGCACAAGCTGGGCGGGCGCGCCGAGCGCCGCGTCGGGCTCGACGGCGGTGACGTGTCCGCTGCCGGCCTCCGTGAGAAAGGCGCGGGTGCGGCGCACGACCCATGGGCCGATGTCGACGGTCACCACCCGCCCATGGGGCCCGGCGACGTGGGTGATCAGCTCGGCGTCGTAGCCACCGGAACCCGGCCGATGACGCAGGCTCTCGATCATGTCGGCGCGGAGCCGGGCCGCGGACACATTGCTGATCGCTGTCCCGGTCTCGTCGCGGCGGGTGATGACGGCCCGGTCGCCGCCGTCGTACGCGGCCGCGGGGCTCGCCTGCGGGGCGAAACGATGGCGGGCACGGTCCGCAGCGCGCTGTGAACGGGCTCTGACGGGGTCCAGCCGCCCTCGATCACCGTGTCGGCCATCACCCTGGCGCAACTGGACGGCTTCGGCCGGCTCACCCGGCACGGCCGGCCGATCGGCGGCAAACGGGTAGGTGTCACGGACGGCAGGTCCGGGAGGACGCCGGGCCATACGGCATGCAACGCAGACGCGGCGGGGACGAAGATGTCAGCGACACGGGCGAGAGCGTGCAGGTCGAAGAACTGATGCGGACGACTGCCGTGAGCCACGGGATGTCGTGGCAGTCGTCGATCAGCATCGTCACCACGTGCGCGTCGGCCGGGTCGGCGACCAGGTTGGTTCTCCTTGGCGAGTTCCACCGCGGCGGCGAAGCCTTCCTGGCCGCGGGTCTTACCGCTCGCCGAACGCGCGGCCGCCCATCCGCGCAGCCCCGATGTCCTACTTCTGGCCTTGCACCTGCTCACCCGCCCCGGTCCCGGCCCCTTGTACGACGCCGATGTCCGCCGCCACGCCCGCACGCTGCTGAAGGGCGCCGTAGCGCTGCCTGATGCCGGGCGTCCCGCCGCGACGGAACAACTGCGCCGGGCCCTGATCGACGCCGGCGAGGTGGACCTCGAGGCGACGGCGACCCACTGACCGACCGGGCCCGGGCGCCACCGGGTCGGGGTGGGGAATGAGAGGGGGACGACTGATGCCTCGCCTCGGCCCGGCCTTCCCTTGCGTCCGGCCCGCTGTCGGAGTCAGTCCTCCAGACGGACCGGCATCAGCAGGGAGAACGCCCCGTCGTCGTCCGGGCGGCGGATGGCCAGGGGTGCCATGGGAGCGCCCAGTTCGAGGGACAGCCGCTCCTGGGCGCCGGCGGCCAGGAGGTCCAGCAGGAACTCCCGGTTGACGCCGATGTCGTCCGGCTCCTCCTCACCGTCCTCGCAGAGGGTGAGCGTGCCGTCCCCGCCCACCCGGAGCACGCTGACGCCACTGGAGTCACCGTCCTGCCCGCGGACTCCGCGGACCGGACCGGTCCGCACCGCCTCCCGGAAGGCCGCCCCATCGACGGTGATCCGCCGTCCGGCGGTTTCTGCCGCGTAGCCCTTGCGCCGGTGCCCAGCACCCATCGTGATGCCGTACTCCAACCGCCCCGCTCGCGGGCGGGCGCTGCTGGGGGGCGTTCGGTTCGTTATTTCGTCGTGCCCCAGAGTTGGCCGTCGGGGACGTGGGACGGGTTGCCCATCAGCCTGGCGACCCGGATCTGCGCGGGAACGGCGCTGTGGTGGGCGTGAGGCCCCGTGCGGGCGTGATGCCCAGTTGCTCCGGTCCTGGATGCCTCGTGCCCCTGCGCGTCACGGGTAAAGGTCATCGCGTAGGGGTGGGTGAAGTTCGTCGTCGAGCCGTTGACGAGGGGGAAGTGTCCCTGCGGGGCGGTCGTGGGGGAGTCCTGGGTGTCGATGATCCACACGGTCTTGGCGGACACACCGCACTTCTGGAGGGTGAGCCCCTCGTTCTGGTACGCGATGTCGGCGAGACCGGCACACAGCCCCGTGCGTGTGCCGTGCGGCGCGAACTCGACCTCCACGGCGCGCAGGCTGCCGTAGTGCCGGTTCACCTCGGCGGACACGAGGCCGGCCTTGTAGAAGTCGGACACGGGGCCCGCGCGGTGCCCGACGATGTCTCCGGCCGGATCGGAGGTGCTGACGGGGCGCATCACGGTCGGTTGGCCCGCCCTCGCCTCACCCCCATACACCGTCTCCACCAGGTTCGGCTGCTGCGCGGTGCCGGACCGGACGCTGTAGATCTGGATACAGCTGTCGCCGCACTCCGGCGTGGCCGCATCGGCGGAGACTGCTCCCGCGGCGGTAAAACCGCCGACCAGGGCCGTCACCGCCGCGGCGGCCAGCGCCTTCTTCCTGACAGACGTGATCATGAAGACTCCTGTGCTCTCGGGAAGGCTCGCAGTCGCGCCGGTGGACACGGCGGGTCGCCGGGCCGCAGCGCGGAGCGTGTCGCCTTCGTGTGGCAGGAGGCATCCCTCCTCCACGGCTAGGAGCATATGCTCCTAATTCTCGGGTGGCAATGGCTAGACGGCTGCGGTAGCTGACGGCACACCCCGCCACTATGGTGGCTGTGATGGACGGCCACGCTCCCCGTAGGCGTAAGCGTCAACCACGACCGAAGCGGCCCTCTCACCCGTGATGGCGGTGGGAGTGAACTGCCCACCCCGACCCGGGCAGTCGTTCCTCTCCGAACGGAGACATCTCGTGGACCTCAAACTCGAAGCCATCGTGCTGCCCGTGTCCGACGTCGACCGGGCCAAGGATTTCTATGACAGGCTCGGGTTCCGCCTCGACGTCGATCAGACGTTCAGCGACGACTACCGGCTGGTGCACTTCACACCCCCCGGCTCCGGATGCTCGATCCTCTTCGGCAACGGAATGACCTCCGCGGAACCCGGCTCGGCCCAAGGCCTTTACCTGATCGTTCCCGACATCGAGCAGGCTCGCGCCGAGATCGGCGGCAGGGGTGTCGAGGTGAGCGAGGTGTTCCACGATGAGGGGGGTGTGCTGTTCCACGGTCACGAGGGCGGAACCGTCACCCACCGGGGCGCGGGACAGAAGCGCCTGGACGGCCCGCACCCCGAGCGCGCCACCTACTGCTCCTACGCCTCGTTCAGCGACCCGGACGGCAACGGGTGGGTGCTCCAGGAGATCACGGAGCGGTTCCCCGGACGCTGACGGGAACACGTTGCGCGAGCGGAACGGATCAATGTGTCGCCGGGTTACAGGCGGTGCGGTGTGAGATCGGTGCCGGCGAGCGCGGCGGCCGCGGCCTGGTTCGCGCCGATTGTGGCGTAGGCGGCCGCCGTCCGGCCATAGGTCTGCGCGCATGCCTCCAGTGCCGCCCGCCGTTCGCCGGTCAGCGGCAGGACGTACTTTGTGATGTGGGCCGGTTCCTGGCGGGCGACGTAGACCCTGCAGGTTTGCCGGCGACGAGGCGGTCCCCGACGACTTCGCCGAAGCGCCCCTGCGTCATCGAATTTGGACGAATGGAAGGGTGACCACCACAGTCCGTTCGGTCCCTAGGGCAATGGTGTGTGGGTATGCCTGGCCCGGCACGACTTCGGCCTGACGGATGGCTCAATGTGCTCGCTGTGGGAGGTCGGCGACGGCTGGTGGGACTAGGGTGCGGACACCGACGCCGGTGAGACAACCATCGCCTACCTGTCCGCCCCGGGGGCCCGGACTGCCCGGCGCGAGGCCCGCAACGTGCACCGCCGGCCCGCACCGTCGACCTCGGTTGCGGACGTGGAACTGCCGTGCCCCGGTCCGGGCGTACGGCACTGTGACCACTGCGACTCGGCCGCCATGACGCCTGGCTGAGTGGAGGAGCCTGGTTCGCCCAGGTGTGTCACTGTGCCGTCCGCCTGCCCCGCGACGCCGGAGAGCGGAGGCCGGCTCGGGAGTCCGGTCCCTGGGCAGGGTGATGTCACGGCGCATCTCGCCCCGGCGGTTAGGAGCATATACTCCTAAAGAGCGGCCGACGACTCGCCTCGCGGCCGAACGGAGCACATCACAGTCACTGCATCTCAAGGGAGGTCCCGCCATGGAGGACCTGATCAGCACCGCCATCGAGGCACACGGCGGTCTGGGCCGTTACGACCGATACGGCTCGGCCACCGCGCACATTCGCGTCGGGGGTTCCCTGTGGCCGCTGAAGGGGCGAGAGGGAATTCTGCGCCATGTGGCTGTTCGGGTCGACCTGCACCGGCAACATGTCAGCCACTACCCCTTCACCGCTCCGCACCTGCGAACGTCCTTCACTTTCGAACGGGTGGCCGTGGAGACCGTCAGCGGTGAGGTGAAGGCCGAGCGATTCGACACTCGCGCCTCGTTCCCGAGCGACTTGCACTCCCGCTGGGACGACCTGCAGGTCGCCTACTTCGCCGGGTATGCCATGTGGACGTATCTGACGGCCCCGTTCACGTTCGGCTGGCCCGGGTTCGAGGCTGTCGAGCTGCCGCCGATCATCGAGGAGGGCGAGACCTGGAGACGCCTGCAGGTCACCTTCCCGGACCACGTCGCGACGCACTGCCCCCAGCAGGTGTTTCACTTCGGCTCCGACGGCCTGCTGCGCAGGCATGACTACACTGCCGAGGTCATCAACGCGGGTCCCGCCGCGCACTACACCTCGGACTATCGTGAGTTCGACGGGATCATGGTCCCGACCCGGCGGCGGGTCCACCGGGTGAGCGAGGACGGGACGGTGTTGCGAGACACGGAACTCGTCACCATCGATGTCGAGAGCGTCCTGTTCATCTGAGCTTGCCGGGGCCCTAATTGATTGGACGTCAGGCGGTGGAGGGGGGAGGTCGCAAGGTGGCAGGTGGACCTCACAACCGTGCGCGGCCTGGCCGTGGCACCCGTCAGCATGCCGATGAGGCCGTCGGCCGAATGCTCGTGCCGCTCAACTGACCGCGTCGGACCGAGGCCCTCGAAACACGTGATGCGGGCCGATGCCGACATTGACCGTGACCTGCTCCTGACCGCGGCGCGTCAGGTCGTCGCTGATCAGGTGCACGGCACGCCACCGGCCGGCCTCGCCCGGCGCGCGGGACTCGATGCCGGGACACACGTGTCAGCAGCGCTCCGCGCGGTCGGCCTCAATCTGGGCTGAGTTCGCTGATGATGAGGTCGTCGGTCGACGCCGCCTCCAGACCCAGGCCATGCGCCGTTGGCGGACAGTCGTGCAGGCGACCGGTGCGGCTTCCGGGCCTGTCGGCAGGCTGCAGGTCATCACCCGCTCGCCGGGCAGCATCTTGGTGCGGGCGAGCAGTAGCAGGGTCTCGCCCGTGCGGCCACGCCGCATCTCACCGCGTTCGACGCTGTGCGCACGCCGGACAGGGGGCTGTCGCGGGCGTCGTCCAGGAGCGGACGCGGTGAACCTGTGGGTGCTACGCCTCCTAGGCAAGGCGGCAGCATCCATCTCGAGCCCGTTTCCCTCGGGCAGTGAGGTCGTCGTCGCGGGAAAGGGGGCGGTGTCCATCGCGGCCAGCGGCGGGCCTGGAGGGACGGGGAGGGTGGATGAGGTGCCGTCGGGGAGGGTCACCACGGTTCGGGTAGGCCGGCACGGGCGATGGTGCAGGTGGGTTCGACCGGGTCGTGGGCCGCGAGGGCGCGGACGGCGATGAGCGGCTCCTGGGGCAGGGGGCCCATGGGGGCGGCGCGGCGTGCAGTGACGAGGCGGGGCGTGGTGTCGTTGAGCCGGGTCGTCGAGGAGACGGCCCGTCCGTGGGCGGGCTGGCGAACCATCCGTTACGAGTATATGCTCGTATTGTGGAACGGCATCCCCCGGCGCACACCCCGCTGGCCTGCCATCGGCAGGGGGCACTGGACCTCCCCGGCACCCCCAGCACTCCGGAGTTTCATGTGCCATCCGTCATTCCGGCCGCCGTACCGCACGAGTTCCCCCCCGTAAGTCACTGGAGAGGCCGACCCCCATGACTCCACCCGTAACGCGTTCCCAGACCGCTGTCCGCGCCGACGCGGCACCGGCCGCTCAGACCATCCGCTGGGAGCGCCGTGACTGGTGGCGCGCCGGGGGGCTTCTGGCTGTGATCGCGGCACTGCACCTGGTGGCGTTCGGGATCCTGGCCGCACTCGTGGTTCCACACCACTACAAAGCGGGTACGGAGGTCTTCGGCCTCGGGCTCGGCGTGACCGCGTACACCCTCGGCATGCGGCACGCCTTCGACGCCGACCACATCGCCGCCATTGACAACACCACCCGCAAGCTCATGGCGGACGGCAAGCGCCCGCTCTCCGTTGGCTTCTGGTTCGCGTTGGGCCACTCCACCGTCGTGGTGCTGTTGGCGGTGGGGATCGCCGCGGGCGCGCGGCTCACGACGACCCTTGCCAGCGACGACTCCAGCACGCGTCACCACCTGGGCCTCATCAGCACGGTGGCCTCTGGCAGCTTCCTGTACCTGATCGCCGCGCTCAACCTGGTGGCGCTGGCCGGCATATGGCGGGTATTCAGGGCGATGCGCGCAGGGCAGTTCGACGAGCACGAGCTGGCCAAGCACCTGGACAGCCGTGGCCTCATGAACCGCATTCTGGGCCGGCTCACCCGGTCCGTCTCCCGGGCTGGGCAGATGTTTCCGATAGGGCTGCTCTTCGGGATCGGATTCGACACGGCCACCGAGGTCACACTCATGGTGATGGCCGGATCCGGTGCCGCAGCCGGACTGCCGTGGTACGCGATTGTCTGCCTGCCGTTGTTGTTCGCCGCTGGCATGAGCCTGTTCGACACCCTTGACGGCACGTTCATGAACTTCGCGTACCACTGGGCATTCTCCAACCCGGTCCGCAAGGTCTACTACAACCTCACCATCACCGGCCTGTCCATCACGGTTGCCTTCCTGATCGGCACGATCGAACTGGTCGGCTGCCTGCACGACCAGCTTCGCCTGACCGACCCGGCAACAGGCTGGATCTCCGGGATCGACCTGAACAATGCCGGGTTCGTCATGGTCGGCGTCTTCGTGGCCGTGTGGGCTTGCGCTTTGGGCTACTGGCACTTCGCCAAGGTCGAACGTCGCTGGAACCACGCAGGCAGCCGGACCAGCACGAGCTGATGTCGCCCAGGGGGCCACCCCTCACACCGACTGGCTGTCATGACCCAGCTGGCCGCCACCACCCTCCTTCCCCGCCCCGAACAACGACTGAGCCGAACGAAACAAGCAACGCAGACCTCCACGTCAGCCGGCACGGACGCCGACCGCGAGCAGCGGCGGTCACGACGATGGACCGGTAACGAAAGGAAGAAGCCATGAACAAGCTGACGCACCGCATAGCAACCGCCAGTGTTTCCGCAGCGCTCGCTGGAGGTGCTCTCCTGGCCCCCAGCGGTTCTGCAACCGCATCCGTCTCTCAGGCCCATGAGCGCACACATGGCCAGGTCGCAGCAGTCGAAGGCGCGGCTGCCGTGCCCGACCATGGGCGTCACCGCCCCCGCGTCGACCAGTACGAGGTCCGCTTCTCGAGTCTTCACTACCGTGGATGCCCGCGAGGCCGGTACGCCGACCACAGCCGGATGGCAAGCGGCCGCCCCGACCCCTGGATCACGGGACAGTTGGCGACGGCAGACCCTTGGGTCACCGACCAGTTCGTCCTGTTCGTGCCGCCCTATGATGGCGGCGTCCAGCACAACGGCTCACACGAACCGTGCGGCCATGAATGGGATCCATCACCACAGTAGGCGCGTTCGAGGAACACCTCGTACATGTCTGCTCGCCGTTCCTCAGCGCACCCGCAGCGGCGGAAGCCGTGGAGCCGGGCAGAGGTCCGTACGACCCCCCCCCGCCGCTAGAGGAGCAAGATTATGCTTGCGCCGCTCTGCCTCAGGCCGCGTCGGCGAGCGGTTTGAGGATGCCGTGGTCGCTGAGTGAGCGGGAGAGCTGCCGGAGGTGGTGGTGGCCGTCGCCGAGGAGGTGGTTGAGCGCGGTGAGCCGGTCATGTGGTGGCCGATGCTGTATTCGGCCGTGAGGCCGATGGCACCGTGGAGCTGTACGGCTTCCTGAATGATGTGCCGCGCGGCGCGGCTGACCTGGAGCTTGGCCCGGGACGCGACCTCCATCACGTCGCAGTCCGCTTCGGCGAGGACCATGGTTGCCCAAAGTGTCGTGTTGCGGGCGAGTTCCACAGAGACGTACATGTCGGCGGCCCGGAGGCGCACGCCGAACTGGCGGCGGGAGCGGAGGTGGTCCGTCGTGATGCGGAGCGCACTGTCCATGGCACCGATCGCTTCCCTGCACTGGGCGACGAGGGCGTGCGCCGTGACGCGGTCGATCATCGGCGTGTGATCGGTTCCAGGGGTGCCGAGCGAGGTGGCGGGTGTGGGGGCCAGGGTGAGCGCAGCGGCGCGGCCGCCGTCGTAGGTGCGGTAGCCGTGGCGGGTGGCCTGTTCGGCGGGGACCAGGAAGAGTCCGGTACCGGCGTCGTTCGCGGCGCTGACGACGAGCAGATCGGCCCGGGCGCCGGGGGCACCGTGTTCTTCGTGCCGGGCGGGATCCACGTGCCGTAGTGCTCACGGGCCCGGACCTGGAGGGCCCGGGTCTTCCGGCGGCTGCCTGGTTCGGTGTGCGCGAAGGCGGCTATGAGGGATCCGTCCGCCAGGCCGCTCAGCAGCTCGCCCTTCCACCGGCCGGTGCCTGCCGCGGTGATGAGGCCGCCCGCCGGTACGGTGCGGTCGGTGAACGGCTCACGGGCGAGACGCGGCCCATCTCCTCGGCCACGAGGCCGACTGCGACGGGGCCGGCGCCCATGCCGCCGTGCTCCTCGGGGAAGGGCAGCCCGAGGATGTCCATGTCGGCCAGTCGCGACCAGACGTGCTCGGCGAAGCAGGGAGCGGCTTCCGTGTTCATGCGCCGGTCTTCGGTGGTCGGGTACGCCCCGGTCAGCAGGGCGCGAACCGCGTCGCCCAGGTCCCGCTGCTCGGGAGTGAGCATGAGGTCCATGAGCACGTCGTTCGAGGGCCGCGGTCCCCTCTCACTCGCGGGCCGGCAGGGACAGCGTGCCAGCCTTCCGCCGGGCGGGGCTTGTGCTGCGCTCCGGCCGTGACCGGAGGAGACCGGAGGCCTGCTCCGCGGTCGGCGTTCCGGGACCGTCCCGAACGGCAGTCCATTGCCGACCCGAGATTGCGAGTATAGGCTCCTATTGTGCCGGACGGCCCGGATCCGACGCGGACCTCTGCGTCAGGGAGCGCCCGCGCACGCCCTCGCGCAAGGTGTCTCCCCTCGGATCGGGCCTTGTAGCCGGCGCTCGGTTGGCCGCGTCGCATGTCCCGCGACACCCGCTCTTCCAGAAGGTGATCGACCCGTGGGAAGAGGACGCACCCGTGCGGGTCATGGACCGTCGTGTTCGTCGCGGCCCGCACGGACCGCGGTCGGGGCGTGAGGGTGTCACGCGAGGCGACGGGTCGCCGGGACGCTATGCGCGGTCCGCACCGCCTGCATGGCGACGCGGCACCACCGCTGTCTCGGCCGGCCGTCGGCGACACCCGGCACCGGCGTGGTCCGGCACATCCGATCATCCCGTTTCACCGAGGGGAGCGTTATCACCATGCACGCGCAGGAGACACAAGGAAACGCGTTGCTGCACGACGTGCTCGCGGCGCACGGCGGGCTGGAGCGGTGGCGTCTGGTACAGACGGTGAGAGCCACGATCGTCACCGGCGGTCGGCTATGGGCGATGAAGGGCGTCGTCCAGGATGCCGATCCCCGGGAGATGACCGTGACCGCGCACGCCCAGCACGCGTCGGTCCACCCCTTCGGCGCGTCCGACCAGCGGACCGACTTCACACCCGACCGCATCGCGATCGAGAAGCTGGACGGACGGATCGTCGCGGAGCGTCTCAACCCCAGGGCGTCGTTCGACGGCCACACGTTGTCGACGCCCTGGGACGCGCTGGACCGTGCCTACTTCAACGGCTACGCCTTGTGGACCTATCTCACCACCCCGTTCTTCCTCGCCATGCCCGGTGTCGAGACTTCGGTGCTCGAACCGCTGTGGGAGGACGGCGAGCGCTGGCGAGGCCTGCGGGCCACTTTCCCCGCGTCCTTCGCGGGCCACAGCAGGGTCCAGGACTTCTACTTCGGGCCGGACAACCTCCTGCGTCGCCATGACTACGGAGTCGACATCGCGGGTGATCTGGCCGCCGCACAGTATGTGCACGACTTCGTCGACGTCGATGGTGTGCGGTTCCCGACCGCGCGGCGTGCCTACCGACGGGACACCGCAGGTTCGCCGCTACGTGACGAACTGCTCGTCTCGATCGACATCAGCAACCTGCGGCTCGAAGGAACAACGAGGCCCTGAGAGGCGCGGTGACGCGCCACTGCGGTTGACTCACTGACGTGAGCAATAGGACCGGGAGGGACACCGCCGGCGCGCTCGCCGCTGGCCTGCGCCGTGGTGACCAAGGCGCACTACGAAGATCCCCGGCTCTCCGGCCACGGGTGAACCGGTGAACCGTGGCCGGGGCCTTGCCGACGGGGTGCTGTCCGTCCACATCCCGGGCCGGGCGCTGTTCGAATCCGAAGACAGCACCACGAGCCCATCCTCTTCCGCACATGAAGCCTGACGAGCCGGGATGACCGTCCGGCCAACGCATCGGCGGCGCGACGCTTGACGCTTAGGAGTAGATGCTCCTATTCTCGTGGTGAGGAACAGGTTGGACCGTCGATCGACCGCCTGGCGGCCGACAGCCGCACCGACCGGACCCCGGAGATCTGTCCCCATCGTCGCCCAACGAGCTAAGCCCGCGAAGGATCGTAGAGCGCTCCGCTCTGACCCCCTCGCGGCACCGGCCGTGATCTCGACGGTGCCGCACACCTGGAACGAGTACATTTTTCCGTTTTGCTGACTGTGAGAGGTTGTTGTCATGGACGGTCTTGCCGATATGGGGGGCACCCCGGGATGGGGGTCCCTTCATCCACCGAAGCGTGACGAGCCGGTGTTTGCGGAACCCTGGCAGGGCCGCGCGTTCGCGCTGGCGCTCCTCTCCAGCCGCATCGCGTGCGGCGGCTACAACGCGGACGCCTTCCGGCACGCGCTCGAGCGCCTCGACCGCACCGCCTACCTGGACGAGGGTTACTACGGGCGCTGGCTGAACTGCGCGGAGCTGATGCTCACCGACAGTGCCACCCTGGCTCCGGGCGCGATCGACGCCCGCGCCCGCAACCTGGGCGGCGGCCAGGTGGACGAACCCCCAGTGCCCGAGCCCCGGCCGGACTACGCGCCGACCGCGGCGCCGATCGGCTCCGGCTCGCTGCGCTCTGTGGACACCCCGCCGGCGTTCGCCGTGGGCGAGCGGGTACGGACACGGTCCGTGTCGGTGCCCGGCCACACCCGGCTGCCCGCCTACGCGCGCGGACACGTCGGTGTCGTCGAGCGCATCCAGCCGGGCCACGTACTGCCGGACACCAACGCCCATTTCCAGGGCGAGAACCCGCAGCACGTCTACTCCGTGCGGTTCGACTCGCGCGAGCTGTGGGGCGCCGACGCCGAGCCCTTCGCACTTACCATCGAAATGTTCGAAAGCTACCTGGAGACCACCTCATGACCACCGACAGCGGTACGGGCCAGCGCCCACCCGTCTCCCTGCGCACGGAGGCGCTCGAGCAGCTGCTCACCGAGCGGGGTTTGATCGACCCGAAGGTGATGGACGGGATCATCACCACCTATGAGACCCAGGTGGGTCCGCTCAACGGCGCGAAGGTCGTCGCCAGGGCGTGGACGGACCCGGAGTACCGGCGCCGGCTGCTGGAGGACGGCACGGCGGCCATCAAGGAGCTGGGCTTCTCCGGCGCGCAGGGCGAGCACATCGTCGTGGTGGAGAACACGGCGACCACCCACCACGTCGTGGTGTGCACGCTGTGCTCGTGCTACCCGTGGCCGGTGCTGGGCCTGCCGCCGAGCTGGTACAAGGACCCCGCCTACCGCGCGCGCGTGGTGAAGGAGCCGCGCACCGTGCTGTCCGAGATGGGGCTCGACCTCGACGACGACGTGCAGATCACCGTCCACGACTCCACCGCCGAGGTGCGCTGGCTCGTGCTGCCCGAGCGTCCGGCCGGAACCGAGCACCTGTCCGAGGAGGAGCTCGTGCCCCTGGTGACGCGGGACGCGATGGTCGGCGTGGCGAAGGTGGCGGCACCGTGAGCGCGCCCCTGGCGATCGAGGGGCCGGCCGCACCGCCGCGCTCCAACGGCGAGCTGGTGTTCGCCGAGCCGTGGGAGAGCCGCGCCTTCGGCATGGCCGTCAGCTTGTACGAGGCGGGCGCGTTCACCTGGCCCGAGTTCCAGGCCGCGCTGGTCGCCCGGATCACCGCCTGGGAGTCCACGGCGGGCCCGGACGAGCCCTACGAGTACTACCGGCTCTGGCTCGCCGCCCTGGAGGACGTCGTCGCCGGCGTGTGCGCCGTGACACCGGAGGAGGTCACCGCGCGCGCCGAGATCCTGGCCCAGCGCCCTCCCGGCCACGACCACTCTGACGACCACGACCACGACCACGACCACCACCACCCTCACCCTCACTGAACTGCGGAGCTCTGAGCGGGACGGCCCTGATCCGCGCCCTTTCCCGCAAGGGAACCGGTTGCACGACAGGGCCGTCGCCGGAACGACCCGGCCAGGGACACAGAAGGCGTCACGAGCGCCGGCAGCCCGGCGACGGTGGCCACCAGCGCACCGACCCGGATGGCGCCGAGCTGCTCAGAGCGTTCCGACGGCATCGTGACCCCCGATCGGACGGCCGTCAGTGTCGTCAGAGTGAGGACCGATCCCCTCCTCATGCACCGCGTCCCGGGCTGTCTCCTCCCCGCGAAGCTGGCCTGGTCGCCCATCGCCGGCTGTGACGTCGTAGCCGCCCATCGCACAGCATCCCGTACCTCTCCCTCACCAGCGCCCCACTGGCCGGCTGGCGAACGAGTTCTGGCGGGATCGTCTGAAGCCCGAACAGGCGGCTGTCCCGCCCGCCGACGTCCCCCGAGAGCAGGGTCTGCGCCGCCCGGCTGTCCGACCTGCCGCCGCGGTTCCGGCCGCCTCCCGGTGCTGCGGAGTTCGACGCCACCACCCCCGCCACGTCCGCCGGAGAAACACCCGTGTACCGATCACTCCTTGTTCTGACCGCCGCGCTGTTCGCCATCGGAACCGACAGCTTCGTCATCGCCGGAATCCTGCCGGACGCGGCGCATTCTCTCGGCGTCGGCATCGGTTCCGCGGGATGGCTCATCACCGCTTACGCCTTCGCCTACGCCGTTCTCGGTCCCGTCATGGCGGCGTTCACGGCGCGTTGGCCGCGCCGCACGCTCTTCCTCACCGGCCTCGGCATATTCGTCGTGGGTAACCTCCTGACGGCTTTCGTCCCCGTTTTCGGTGTGGCCCTGGTCGCACGGGCCGTCGCCGGACTCGGTGGTGCCATGGTCAGCCCCACCGCCGTCGCGGCGGCCGCCGCACTCGCACCGCCGGAGCGCAGAGGCCGCGCCATCTCGACGGTTCTGGCCGGTCTCAGCGCGGCGACCGCGCTCGGTGCCCCCATAGGCACGGCCATCGGAAGCGTGACCGGCAACTGGCGGGCCACGATGCTGTTCGTGTCCGCCCTGGGTGTGCTCGCCGCCGCCGGAATCGCTCTGCTGCTGCCCAAGATCGCCAACCCACCGCTGGTGCCGCTCAGGGCCCGTGTCGCCCCGCTGGGCGATCGCCGTATCGGGATGACCCTGCTGACCACGCTCCTCGTCTTCACCGGCCTGTACATCGTCTACTCCTACATCGCGGAGAGTCTGGACCGCACCACCGGTGGCAGCGGCACCACCCTCGCGGCCCTGCTGTTCGTGTGGGGTGTGGCGGCCACCATCGGAACGCTCGGATCGGGTGCCCTGGTCGACCGGCTCGGCGCACGACGCGTCATCGACACCGCGATCGTCGTGCTCACCATCGACTTCGCCCTGCTCCCCTGGTCGAGCGCGCACCTGGGCACCTCAATCGTGGCGCTGGTCGTCTGGGGCGTCTGCGCATGGGGTCTGCTGACCCCCCAGACCCACCGCCTGATCGAGGCCATGCCTACGGCGGCGCCCATGCTCACCGGCCTCAACACCGCGACGGTCTACGTCGGTGTCTCCATCGCGCCGCCCCTCGGCCAGGTCGGCATCGCATGGCTCGACGCGCACTGGCTCGGCCCCCTGGGCGCCGCACTGATCGCCCTCGGCCTCGTCACGGCGGAGACGGCACACTTCATCATCCGCCGTCACCAGCACCACACAGCCGCGGCGCCCGCGGAGTCGCTCCCTGCGGCGACAGCACCCGAAGTCGGCGGAGCTTCCTGATCGCGGCACCCGCTTCCGCCGGCGTACCCGGTCGGGCGAGCGGTGACGGAAGTCCTGCTTCGTGCACCGACTCCCCTTCCGGCCGGCGGCGGTGCCGCAGTCGGCGTGAAGGGACGGGACGCCTTCATCCGCCGCCACCGGACGCCAGGTCAGGCACTGTCCCTGGCTGCGGGGGAGCAGCAAGCAGGCCGTCGCATTTACGAGTAGGCCCTCGTATCATGGGAGGGGAAAGACAGTGGAGGAGACCATGACAACCGCGCGGAATGACAACAGCGACTGGTGCAACAACCTGGCCCTGCGCAAGGCCGCCCGCTATCTGGGCGCGACCTACGACAAGGCCCTGGCACCCGTCGGTCTCCGCGCGACGCAGTTCAGCATCCTGCAGAAGCTCAGCACCCAGGGCGAGATGACGATCACCAGTCTGGCCGAGGCGATCGCCATGGACCGCACGACGATGGCCTCCAACCTGAAGCCACTCGCCCGCGAGGGTCTGGTGACCGTCGAGACATCTGCGGCGGATCGTCGGGCACGGATCGCCGCCATCACACCGGACGGCCGTGACCGGATGAAGGTGGCGATACCACTCTGGCGAGAGGTGCAGGCCCAGTTCGAGGAGAGCTTCGGAGCCGACGAGGCCGCCCGACTGCGCACCTCGCTCGGCGCCGTCCTGCACACCGGCTTCGAGCCCTGGGCGGAGTAGGCGACGTCCGGCGAGTGGTCTGTCATCACCGTGGGAGATCCCTCAGCCCGGGACAGGTCCCGGCCCTCGTGTCCAGTCGGAATGCCGGCTGACCGTTCATGGCGGACGGGGGCCGATCGACCGTGTACGCACCCCCCCATCGCTCGCGTCCACACACGACACCCCGCCGCACCCCTGCCGCGACCGAAGCCTCGGCCGGCTCTCCCCGGTGGCGGTCGCCAGGTGCTGCGACAGCACCCCGGCCGCGGCGGGTCGGCGAAGGATCCGGCCCGCCTCCGCCTGACGCTCTCACCCGGGCTGCGGCATCCCGCTTCGCCGGCGAACCCGTCGGCCACAACCCACCGGCCGACTCCGCTACTTCGGGCACGACATGATCGCCCATCAGGACCTGCCTCGGATTCACCATGGCAGCGCTTCCCGGACGCGAGCGTGCCGGCGTGGCGGCCCGCCGACGGGCGGTGGAACCTGCGACCGGTCCCCGGAGCCGAGCCCGGGCAGCGGGACTGCCTCGGGGTACCCCGACGGCCATGTCTGCCGGTTCCCACCTTCGGGACGGCTGCTTCCGGCCTGCAACGAGAGCTGAGAACTTCGCACCACCGGCACCGGACCAGACGGGGGCGACACGCCCGCGAGGGTCGGCTCGACCAGGGCGGGCGGGAGCCGCGCCGCTCGCCGGACGTGGCAAGGCCGTAGCCGCCTACTGCGGATCGCCGACGCGTGGGCAAAAGCACGGCGCCCCCGAGCAGCCGCAGCGGTCGATGTCGCCGGCGCCGGGTGCTGCTCAGAAGCGCTGTCCGCGACGCTGCCTCCCTCGGTGGACCGATCGGGGACAGTGCGCAGCATCAACGCCGTCTCCCGCCGCCTTCATCCGCAACACCGGGCGAGTGGTCCGCGCACGGGAAGGGCCGCGGTCGGTGTCCGCCATACCGCCGACGGCCGCGGCACGGACGGTTCGCCCTGCCGCCGGCGCTTCGCGACCGGCTGGGTCACGGGTGCCGGGGCGGTGTCACCGACCGGGGAGCCGCTCGGTGATCTCCGGCAGTACACCAGCCATTGCCGCCGGGGTCGCTGAAGGTGGCGTAGGACCCGTAGGAGGCGCCCTCGGGGTGACGGCCCACGAGCCGCCGCTGGCCGGGAAGGTCGTGTGTGACCGTCCCGCCGGTGTGGTTGTGGAAAGCAGCCCTCCGGCGCCATGGAACACCTCGCTCACCTCGATGCCGCGCCTCAGGAGCTCCTCGCGGGTCGCCTCGATGTCGGTGACGATGAGGTACAGGCCCTGAGCGGATCCGGGTTCCGCGGAGGTGAGGCCCTTGCCGAGGATGATCGACGCCTCGGAGCCGGGCGGTGTGAGTTGCACCGCCCGCCAGTCGTCGTTCGGGGCAACGTCGATGTGCAGGCGGAAGCCTGCCTTCTCAATAGACCACCGAGCCCGGCGGCCGGCGACAGGCGGCCCGGCGTAAGGGCCCGGGGCGGAGCGCCACCCGGCCGGCCCGGGCAGCAGACGTCACCGACCGCTCCGGGGGCATGGTGCGGGCGGTGCCGTCACGGCCGAGTCGCGAGTGTCGGTATCGGCTTTACCGGGGGAGCGGTCGGTGATCCGGAGCATCGCGAGTCCAGGCAGGCAACCTTGCAGCCGGCGTCGCGGGCGGCAGCCGACGGTAGGGCGACGATGGAGACAGGCTGGTCCACCACCATCAGGGGCTGCCGAGCGTGGCCTCGAGCGAGGGCCTTCCGCCGGGAGCGTCCTTGCGGACCCAGAAATAAGAGCATATGCTCTTATTGCTGAGGGTGCGGGTACCGCCGTACTAGAGCAACCATCAAACGCACGGACAGGTGCCTGCTTCCTAGGCCATCGCGGTGCCACCGCGCCGTTGCTCCCAGGAGCCATCTGCTGCGTCGATTTGTGCCCAGACAAGGAGCTTGATCAATGGCCGACAATCTTGTTCTCATGACCGGGGTGGGCGCCGTGGGCCGCTCGGTCCTGGCGCAGCTTCGCGCGCAGAACGTACCGGTGCGCGCGATGGTGCGTCGTGACGGCGAGTCCGCTGACGCTCTGCGCGCGCTGGGTGCCGAGGTCGTGATCGGTGACCTGACGCGGCCGGAGACCGTGGAAGCCGCCCTGAAGGGCGCCGCACGGATGTACTTCGCGATGCCCGTATCACCCGACCACCTCCTGGCAGCGACCGTGGTGGCCAGCGTGGCACGTGAGCACGGCCGGCTTGATGCCCTGGTGGCCATGTCACAGATGACGGTTTCCCAGATGACCGCGACGAGCACCGCGGAGTCGCATCAGCAGCGGCTGCACTGGCTCGCCGAGCAGGTGTTCAACTGGTCCGCCCTGCCTGTGGTGCACATCCGGCCCACCTCCTTCCTGGACAACCCTCTGTTCACCACCCTCGCGGCACGGACCATCCGGGAGAACGGGACCATCGCGCTGCCGTTCGGCTCGGGACGCACCTCGCCGGTGGCTGTCGAAGACGTGGCGCGGGTGGTCGCCACCGTGCTTCGCGATCCGGCGGAGCACATCGGTGCCGTGTACGAGCTCACCGGTCCCCGCTCGGTGGACATGCACGAGATGGCCAAGGAGTTCAGCCGGGCGCTCGGCCGTGAGGTGTCGTACACCGACGTGCCGCTGGACCGCTGGCACGCCGAGGGATTGTCGAAGATGGGTCTGCCCGCGCACATCGAGCAGCACATCGTCACCATGGCGCGGTTGCACCAGGAGAACCGCTACGACCGGACTTCGGGGGACGTCGAACGTGTGACAGGCGTTCCCGCGCAGTCGATCGAGGCGTTCGTTGCCGCCCGCAAGGACTTGTACCGCGGCTGATCGATTCGAAAGCTGCGGTCCCCAGTCGGCCGTGCCAGGCGCCCTGACCCGTTCATCGCCGTCCCGGCTACCGGGAGAGCTGCGACGTGCCTCGTACCTCAACACGCGCAGTGGCCCCAGGGCGGAGGCACGTATCGCCGATCCCGGCTCCGTCGACTGCGACCTGCCGGGTACCGACCACCAGAAAGGGAAGAACATGACCACGTCCTCAGCGAAACCGCCCTCGCGAGCAGGTGATGATGCGCGGCCGCCGCATCATGACACCCGGGGGGTCTCACGTCGCGCCTTTGTCGGGGGCGCTACTGCCATTGCCGCCGGTGTCGGGCTCGCGGGCACCTCCGCACTGCCTGCCGCCGCTGCCGCCCGAACCTCTCATGACTTCGGTTCCGTCTCCAGCGTTCCGGGACTCCCCGCAGGCTTCGAGCGCATCTTCACCAGCCGGCTCATCCGGGCCAATGGAATACGCCAGCACGCGGTGATCGGCGGCGACGGACCGCCGTTGCTCCTGGTGCACGGCTGGCCGCAGAACTGGTACGCCTGGCGCCTGATCATGCCCGAACTGGCCCGGCACTACACCGTGGTCGCCGTCGATCAGCGCGGCACCGGACTGACCGACAAGCCGAGCGACGGATACGACACCGGAACCCTCGCCGACGACCTGACAGCGCTGATGGAAACCCTCGGCTTCGACCGCTTCGCGGTGGTGGGCCATGACACCGGCATGCCGATCGGCTACGCGCTCGCCGCCGACCACCCGCACCGGGTCGACCGGCTCGCCGTCGCGGAAGCCGTGATCCCCGGGGTGACGCCGTCACCGCCCCTGCTCGGTACTTCCCCGGCCAACAACATGCTCTGGCACTTCCCCTTCAACCGGCTGGAGCACGTCAACGAACTACTCGTTGCGGGCCGGGAGAACATCTACTTCGGCTGGCAGTTGGAGACGAAGGCCGCACGGAAGCTGCCCGACTATGCCACCCGCTACTACATTGAATCCCTCACCGCACACCGGCACGCACTGCGCGGCAGCTTCGGTTGGTACCGCCATCTCGACACCACCTTCGCGCAGAACGCAGAACGCGTGAAGCGACCCCTGGTCATGCCGGTCCTGGCGATCGGCGGAGCCGAAAGTGTCGGGCAGGGAGTCGCCACCACGATGAAGCTTGCCGCGGACAACGTGGAGACCCTGGTCATTCCAGGCAGCGGCCACTGGGTTGCCGAAGAAGCGCCCCAGGAGATCTTGACGGCCCTCACCACGTTCCTGGCCCCGTATCGAGCCGCCGCCCTGTCCCGCTCCCACTGACAGGCAGTCACATCTCGGACCCAACCCTCGGAGGGTCCCCTCCGTGCACCGAGACGGCCTCTTCAGCCGACGGCCAGGATCCCGCCACGGGAGGGGAACCGCGGCAGATCGCCGGTTCTCCTTCCGCTCACCACGGTGACCGTCACCGGGCTCACAGTGCGCCGCTACCGGCGGTCGTCCCCCGGGCAACTGCCCGGCTGCCCCGCCACGCACTCGAAGCGGACATCTCCGATGGCCGTCGTGCCACCTCTGACTTCGTACCGCTGGTCGGGCTGGGACGCGTGCTCGGAGCCTTCCGCGACGGCGACGGCGTCGCCGGGACGGTGCGCGTCGCTTCGCCGCGACTGGGCTCGGCCACGTGGCCGAGCCCGTGGTCAGTCAGGTCCGTACGCCAGTTGAACGCGATGACCGGCTCACAGGTCGGCCGTGTGATCGGGGAGGTCGGTCTGCAGATCGCGCGGCGGCCGCTCGCAGCCGGTCGACGGCGGCCGATGCGGCGGTTCCGGGACCGGTGGGGACACGTGGTGATAGGGGACCGAGCCGAGCAGGTGGATGATCATGTTCAGCAGCGCCCGGTGCTTGCCGTCGCTCTCCACGACGTACCAGGGCGCCTCGGAGATGTCCGTGACGACTGACGGTGGGAGGGAGCGTGGCAGACGTGGGCCGGCGGCGTGTGCTCACACCTTGAGGCTGAACCACGTTGTCTCCCCCTCGTCAGAGGGACGCACGCCCCAGTCGTCGGCGAGGGCCCGCACGAGCGGGACGCCCCGGCCTGCTGCCGCGTCTCCGCTGCCGTCACTGTGCGTCCGGCGCGGGACCGGCGCCCAGGGCGCGGCGCCCGGCGGCCGGGCGCGTGGGTTTCGGCTCGGCGGCCGGGACGGACGGGAGGCGTTCGGCAGCGAGCTGGGCGCGCGGCGCCGGCGGATCGGTGTCTCTCATGTGAGACACGGCGGCGGTGGGTCCGGTGTCCAGCGGGCGGCGGTTGGTCATCGCCCGATCATCGGCGGGATGGGAGTTCTTCTTCACCGCCTCGGCTGTCTGCTCGGGACCGGCCCAAGGCGCGCGCGTGTCGCACACGCGCGAAGCGGTGAACTTCCCAGGCGGGCGCGAGCACCAGGAGGTGCTGCTGGAGGCGGTCCGCGGCAGGGGACCGGAGCACCAGGAGCGGCCCAGGGAAGTAGTCGGCGCGCCGGACCGTTTCGAATCGCGGCGCTGAGCTGGGGTTTCGTGGCACCCCGGGACGATGTCCGGCGCGACCCGGGATGTGACCTAGGACGGGACCCAGGGCGTGACCCAGGAGGCGACCCAGGGCACCACTCAGGGCGCGACCTGCGGCCGGGGGTGTCCGCCAGGGGGCGTCACAGGGAAGTAGTCGGCGCCCTCAGCGCCCCTTGACAACCTGCCCTGATCTGCGGTTTCGCTTGCCCGGCCCGGCCTGTGGAGGCAAGTCGGAGAGCAAGTTGTAGAGCAACTTACTGATCGTTTCAGAATGAGTTGAGCTGTGGGTCTTGTGCTTGCTGATCTTGGTCGGCAGGCTGTCCGGAGTGCGTGCTGATCTTGTTCCTGACGATCTGTGGGAGCGGGTGGCCCCGCTCCTGCCACCTGCTCCCGAGCGGCGCCGCCGCTATCCGGGGCGACTGCGTGTTCCCGACTGGACGGCGCTCGCCGGCGTCATGTACGTGCTGCGCACCGGTGTCGCCTGGCGCGATGTCCCCGCGGAGACGGTGGGCTGCTCCACTATGCGAACCCCTGGCAAAACGGGCTGCCCGTCGTCTCAGGCCGCGGCGGTCCCGGACGGCCGTCGGGCGGGAAACGCGCCCGGGCGCGGCGCCCGCGGTTCCGCCCCGGCCCGGTGGGTGGCGGTTGCCTCGGGAGGCGTGGACTCACCGCCCAGGAGCGCCTTCTCCCGCCACTCGGCGGGGGACATCCCGTACATCCTGCGGAAGGCACGGCTGAAGTGGGCCGCGCTGGAGAAGCCGAACGGACGCGCCACGGCGGAGATGGTCATGGCGGCGGCCCCCCTGCGGGCCAGTTCGCGCCGGCACCGCTCCAGCCGGCGGCGCTGGATCCACCGGCTGGCCGTGGTGTCCTCGTACTCGAAGAGCTTGTGCAGGTAGCGGGTCGATATGTGGTGGGTCCGCGCGACGGACAGCAGCGTCAGGTCCGGATCGCCGAGACGCTGGTCGATGTACGCCTTGATGCGGGAGAGCAGGTCCTGGGCGCCCTGGGGCAGCCCGGTCTCCTCGGGCAGCCGTTCCTCGGCGAGGACGGAGAGCAGGCCGACGACGTGGCGCACCAGTACCTCACTGGTGCCGGGCGGCAGCTTCGGCACGGTGTCCCCGAGGCCGTCCAGCAGCGGCGTCAGCAGCGAGGCGGAGGGCGCGCAGCTGCTGATCGGCGTCGCCAGCACCCGCTTCAGGTGCGTCTCCGTCAGGCCGATCAGCCTCCGCGGGAAGATCAGGCAGGCCACGCGGAAGGTGCCGGTGAAGGTGATGCGCATGGGGTGGGTGGCGTCGTAGAAGACGGTCTCGCCGGGCTGCATGTGCGTCTCCCGGTGCCCCTGGCTCACGACAGCGCTGCCCTCGAACAGTGACATGACCATCAGGCAGCCGTCGTGGAGGGACTCGACCGGCTGCGCGGGCCGGCGTATCCACACCGGCCCGCCCTCGACGGTGACCACCTGCACGGGGCCGAGCCGGGACGTCCGGATCCTGCCCTGGCAAGCGGCCACCCGGAACGAAGGCTCGGGCACCCGGGAACGTGCGGGCCAGGGCGTCGGACCAGTAAGCCGCTCCGCGGTGCTCGGGGACCGCGTCGGTGGTGTAGTGAACGGTGATCGACTTCTTGCTCTTGCCCGGTGTGATTGCGTCTGCCGACACGTGTCCTGCCCCTCAGCCCGTCTGCCTCAGGACACCGTGCCAGCCGCCCGGCGCCGGTACATCGCGTGAACGTTCCAGATGTGTGGTTCACGTGCGACGACGCGGGGCAGCGGTCACTCGGACACGAACCGCTGCCTCAGCTCGCCGATGCCCTCGATCGAGCTGACCAGTTCGTCGCCGGCGGTGAGCCACCGCTGGGGGTCCCGTCCGAGGCCGACACCGGACGGCGTACCGGTGTAGATGACGTCTCCCGGAAACAGCTCCAGCACCTGCGACAGCTTGGAGACGAGCGCCGGGACGGGGAAGATCAGATTTCGGGTGGAGCCGTGCTGCACCTCCTCGTCGTTGACGCGGCACCGCAGTTCGAGGTCGTCGGGGTCGTCGAACTCGTCCGGGGTGACCAGGCACGGTCCCATGGGGGAGAAGCCCGGGAAGGACTTCGCCAGACCGAACTGGGGTGCCGGGCCGCTCATCTGGAGGACGCGCTCCGACAGGTCCTGTCCGACGGTCAGACCGGCCACGTGATCCCATGCCTCGGCCTCCGGGACCCGGCGTGCGGTCCGGCCGATGACGACCACCAGTTCCACCTCCCAGTCTGTGTGGCCCCCCTCGGGCAGCACCACATCGGTGAGGGGACCGGTGATGCTGCCGACGAACTTCGTGAAGACGGGTGGCATGCCCTCGGGCGCCGTGTACCCGGCCTCGTCCACGTGCTCGCGGTAGTTGAGGCCGATGGCGAAGAGCTGGCGGGGAGCGGGCGCCGGGGCGCCGAGATCGGCCGGGTCGTAGGGAAGACCGGGAACCGTGCCGGCGTCGGCCCACGCGCGGAACTCGTCCCAGCGCTCGTAGACGGCCTGGGGGTCGGACGGGAAGCGGCCGTCACTGGCGTCGTGGACGTCCACGGCCAGCCCACCCTTGAGCAGGGTCAGACGTCCGGACAGGTTGGCGATGCGCATGCGGGTTCTCCTCTGCTGTGCGTCGCGGGCGACGGCGGAAGCGGTGGTGCGGGGACGGGGCGGCCGGCGGGGTCAGGCGAGTCTGGTGACCCGTTCGAGGAGCAGCAGCACCGACTGGTAGGGGTGGCCGGTGACGTGCTCCATGCCGATCTCGCAGGTGCGGTTCGCCGAGAGGTACGCGTCGTGGTCCCCCGCCACGACCTCCTCGGCCTCATGGGCCGTCGCCGACTCGGTCAGCTCCCTGTGCAGCATCCCGCGGTCACCGGCGAAGCCGCAGCACTCCGCGTACACCGGGACGGTCACCCGGTCGGCCACGAACCGGGCCAGCTCCTCAAGCTGTGCCACGTCACCGAGGTGGTGCATCGAGCAGGTCGGATGGATCACCGCACTGCCGACCGTGGCGACCGCGGTCAGGTGCGGCACCAGTTCCTCGGCCGCCCAGACCAGCGAGTCGACGACCCGGAGCCGCTCGTGCCGGCGCCTGTTCTCCGGTGTGAGGTACGGGACGATCTCGTGCCCGATACCGAGCGTGCAGGACGAGGCGTCGACCACGAGCGGCAGCTCGCCGCCGTCGGTCCACCCCCAGGCCAGTTCGACGGTGTGGTTGGCCATGAACGTGTTGCCGTCGTCGTACCCCTTGGAGTGCCAGATCGTCGCGCAGCAGGAGCCGCCCAGGTCCGGTGGCACCCACACGGGGCGCCCGGCCCGCGCGGAGAGGGCCACCACGGCCTCGGGGAGCGAGAGGTCCTCGCCGCCTGCCGGACCCGCGAAGATGCGGTTGACGCAGGCGACGAAGTAGACGGCGGCGGCGTCCTCGCGCCGGGTCCGCGGCAGTCGCTTGCCGGCCGGAGCGGGGATCGCGCTGATCCACTCCGGCATGAGGTCCGGTGAGACCGCCTTGCGGGCGAGCGAGGTGACACCGTGCAGGAGACGGTCGTCGACGTGCTCCGCCACGCCGAGCGCGGCGCGGACCGAGGCCTCCACGGCTGCGAAGCGCTGGGCGACCCGCTCCGCGTTCCGTTCGGCGCGCCGACCGTGGCGCTGGTGCCGGAAGCGCTTCATCATCGCCCCGGTGTCGATGCCGACCGGGCACGCGATCTTGCAGCTGGAGTCGCCGGCGCAGGTGTCCACGGCGTCGTAGCCGTAGGAGTCCAGCAGGCTGTCGGTGACGGGCGAGTCGGGGGACTGCCGCATCATCTCGCGCCGGAGCACGATGCGCTGCCGGGGCGTCGTCGTCAGGTCCCGGCTCGGGCAGACCGGTTCACAGAAGCCGCACTCGATGCACGGGTCCGCGATGGCCTCGATGGTGGGGATCGTCTTCAGGTGCTTCAGGTGGGCCCTGGGGTCGCGGTTCAGCACCACGCCCGGGGCGAGCACGCCGTGCGGGTCCAGGGCCTGCTTGACCCGCCACATCAGCTCGGTGGCCCGTTCCCCCCACTCCGCCTCCAGGAAGGGCGTCATGTTCCGGCCGGTGGCGTGCTCCGCCTTGAGGGAGCCGTCGAACCGGTCGACCACCATGGCGCAGAACTCGTCCATGAACGCCGCGTACCGCTCGACGTCCGCGGGCCGGGCGGCGTCGAAGGCGAGCAGGAAGTGCAGGTTGCCGTGGGCCGCGTGACCGGCCACCGCGGCGTCGAAGCCGTAGCGCCCCTGCATCTCCAGCAGGGCCGCACCGGCCTCGGCCAGCCGGGAGGGCGGTACGGCGAAGTCCTCGGTGATCAGGGTCGTCCCGGTGGGCCGGGCCTTGCCCACGGCGGTCATGAACGCCTCCCGGGCGTGCCAGTAGGTGTGCACCACGCCCGGCTCGGTGACGAAGGCGTTCGTCACCGACGGCACGGGGGCGACCAGCTCCAGCCCCTCGGCGACGGCCCGGGCGGCTCGCTGGTTGGCGAGGTGGTCCTCCGGCGTGGAGGCGCGGAACTCGACCAGCAGCGCGGCGTTCTCCCGCGGCACGTCCCGCCAGTCGTCGGGCACCCCGTCCACGGCGGCGCAGGCGCGCAAGGTGTTGCCGTCCATCAGCTCGACGGCACGGGCCCCCGCGCTGTTGAACAGGGGCACGGCGGCGGCTGCCGCGGGCAGGTCGGGGAAGAACAGCAGCGCGGTGCAGGTCATCCGGTCCAGGGGGACCGTGTCGAACACGGTCTCGGCGATGAAGCCCAGCGTGCCCTGGGAGCCGACCATCAGACCGCGCAGGATCTCCACAGCGGTCGTCCCGTCGAGGAACGCGTCCAGCCGGTAGCCACTGGTGTTCTTGAGCTCGTACTTGGCGCGGATGCGGGCCACGAGCGCGCTGTCCGCCTCGATCTCGGCCTTGAGCGCGGACAGGGCCGCCACGAGGTCCGGTTCCGCCGCCCGCAGCCGCTCCTCCGCGTCCGGGGCGGCGGTGTCCACGACCGTGCCGGAGGGCAGCACCAGGGTGAGGGAGGACAGCAGCCGGTAGGAATTCCGCGTGGTGCCGGCGGTCATGCCGGACGCGTTGTTCGCGACGACGCCGCCGACCGTGCACGCGAGGGAACTGGCAGGGTCGGGTCCCATCAGTCGGCCGTGACGGGAGAGCGAGATGTTGGCCCGCCCGATCGTCGTACCCGGCTTGATCCGGGCCCGCACACCGTCGTCGAGCATCTCCAGCCCGGTCCAGTGACGGCGTACATCCACCAGGATGTCGTCGCCCTGGGCCTGGCCGTTCAGCGAGGTGCCGGCCGCGCGGAAGACCACGTGGCGGCCGTTGTCGCGGGCGTGCCGGAGCACCACGGCCACGTCCGCGGTGGTCTCGGCGATGACCACGACACGGGGCACCAGACGGTACGGGCTGGCGTCCGAGGCGTACCTCACCAGGTCCGAGATCTTGTGCAGGACCTTCTCCGGGCCCAGTTCCGCGACGAGGGCGTCCCGCAGGCCGTCCGGCGTACCGGAGGCCCGGTCGTCGGGGACCCGGTCGACGGAAGGACCGTCCGCCGGGTGCGGGCGCAACGCGCCCGGCTTCGGATCGAGCAGCGGCATGTGTGCTCCTTTCCTGCCGCGTCGTGCGTTCCCGTGCGGCTCGACACCGGTCGGCCGTGTCGCGCGGTGGCCGGTGCGGACGGACCGTGCGGCGCCGCGGACGAGGCCGGTCGCCGCGCGCGGGGCCGGACGGCGACGGTGCGGACCCTGACGCGGTGGCTTTCCGGGTGGTGGGGTGTTACTTGCCGGTGGCGGCGACGGCTTCTTCGATGAGGGCGATGACGCGGGCGGGGTGGGCGAGCATGACGAGGTGGGAGGAGTCGACCTCGATGGTGGTCATGCCGGCGCGCCGGTAGCCGAAGCGTTCGACGTCGGGGTTGATGGTGTGGTCGGAGGAGGAGACCAGGCCCCAGGAGGGCTTGGTCT
>NZ_JBEYRP010000025.1:0-101829 GCF_040704085.1 Streptomyces sp. NPDC047841 | reverse complement strand
GTCAGCCCGCCCCCTTGTGGATACCGCATGCACCGGTGATACCGCACAGGCGTCGACCCGTCAGCACCTACGACACCAGGAGTTCAACCTCAGTAACAAGTAGTAGGTGCGGGCGATCTCCACCAGCGCGCCGCGCCCCGTACAGGGCGGCGTACGGGATCGCGCGGCGCACGGCGTCTGGGAACGCCACCGTCGCCTTGCCGAGTTCTGTGTTGCTTGTGTTGCCGTTGCTGGCGCTCGCGGTGACGCGCGGGGCTTTCACACCGGTCCGGTAGGCGCGAAGCCAGGCGGCCCGCTCCAGTGTTACTGACAGTTCATGCTGGGAGGAGCAGTGCACGCCGGGCCGGGCCACGGCCATGAGTGCGTCGTCGGCAGCGAGTGAGGCGTCCGGCTGGTGCAGCCACGCGGACACGGTGTCCTCGACCTTCAGGAGCAGCGACCACGTTTCGGCGTCCTTGGCCGTGGTGGCCAGGCGTACGGCGCCTTGCACGATCGCGTAGGCCTGATCGTCCATGTCGAGCAGCGGCAGTTGGCACAGGGACTCGTACACCGCGTGCACGGACTGCGGGGTGGCACGCTGCTCTGCGCCGCGCACGGCGGCCTGCCCGGAGGTGAGCACATCGCGCAGGCCGCTGTGAAGTGGCGTGGTCCGGTCCTGCGCGGGAAGCCACTGGCGGCCGGCCAGGGTGGCGTGCTCCGGGTTGGTCCCGGTCACCAGGTCGTTGACCTGCAGCGTCTCCGGGCTCGCCCGGGTGACGACGACATCCGTACCGGACACGCGGAGCTTTCCGCGGCCCGCACGCTCGATGTACGCGTCGTCCGGCCGGTCGGCGATGGCCTGCAAAAACCTGGCAACAGCAGGGGTGAGATGAAGCATGAGAACTCTCCAAGTGGTGGCTGTGGCGGGAAGGGAATCGGCCGGCCGGGCGGTGGATGGCAGCCCGGCCGGTGCCGGTCGCTCACGGCGCACGAGAGCGGGTTCGTGGCGGGCGCTCCCGGCTGCTTACCGGGCGCACACGGCGCATGAACGGGGTCGGGTTTCGTGCGGGGCGCTCCGGCTGAACGCAGAATGCGGCAGGGCACGGTCAGCGCCACACCCCCCGGACGCCCGAGCCCGGTTGGGGGTGGGGGGTGGGAGTGTGCGGACGGCCCGCCTGCGGGCGCAGGGCCACGGCGCGGTGCGCGGGACCGCTTGGCCGACCGTTGTGGCGGATGCGGCCAGGTCAGGGGGGCGGCGGTGGGGGCGAGGCGCCGGAGCGCCTGACGGGCCGCCGCGTGCTCGGGGCGGCCCGTCGGGGGGGCTGGTCAGGCGGGTGGGCGGGATTCAGGCTTGGCACCCTCGCTGTTGCCGTCCCCGTTGTCTGCGTGTGCGTTCTTGGCGTCCGGGGGCGTGCTGCGGCCGGCGTGCCAGGCACACGCCTCGATCCCGGTGAGTACGGTCAGCGCCCCGTACAGGCTGGTCCACATCTGCGAGTCGTGCCGGATGTAGCTGGTGGTGGCGACCGCGAGGAACACGGCGGACAGCGCGTACAGGCGGCTGAACGAGCGGTTGTGGTTTTTACGCTGGGGGTGCTGGCCGCGCAGGACTGCGCTGAAGGACCGGCCGGGGTGCGGCTGGAGAGTCACGTCGGCGATGAAGGCGGCTCCTGGCAACAGTCATGCCGGACCCGAAGGCCAGCGGCCCTCATGCAGGACCGCGAAGAAGACAACGGGGCCACCAGAGCGGTGGCCAACCGGGGCCACAGGCGCCAGCGCAGCGGTCCTGCGCGACCTGCTCGGTGTGGTGCACCCGGCGCGTTGCGGCCCCGGTGAGGGCGACCCTGCCGCTTCGGTCCTGTTCGAATCGCTTGCGCTCACATAGACCGGGCCGCCTGCAGAAACCTGACGAGGTAGGGAATCCAGGTCCGCTCACTCGTGCAGGAACGCCGTCAACTCAGCAAGGGGAAGCGATCCGACCGGGCGCCTCGGCGATGTCATGGAGAGCGGAGCACCCGCGAAGTGACGGATGGTGCCGTACGCGCGATGCGGTGATGCACAAGGCAGCAATCGCAGGCTGAGCGGACGTGAGACCCGCGGATCTAGACATGGGGGAATACGACTGCCCGCCCGGGGCGTCACGGCAGCCGTCTACGCAGTAAATGGCAGCCCGCCCGATGTCCTGAAGTGAGGTAGTTGTGGCACATCCGGCTACCCGTCTCGGCTGTTCCCGCGTCCTACACTCACCGCCAGACAGGGTTCAACGGGCGACCTACACAGCGGATGCAGGGCCGTGGGAGGCATAGCCGGACGACGGTCCGCCATGCCCGGCACGTAACGACTCGCGGAAGGAAGACGTCCCGTGATGGGCAACGACTGACTGATGAACCACGCGGAAAAGAAGACCTCCGGCGGCACCGATACCGTCGCGGCGCGCATCGATCCCTGGACACCCACCGTCACCACCCTCCTGAACGAGATCGCCCGGCGGGCACTGCGCGCCCAGGTCTTCGTCGTCGGGTACGGCAAGTACCTACGCACCGGCCGCTGCCACTTGCGTCAGCTCTCCTTGAAGCAGAACGCCACCTATATGCAAGCCGCGATCAACCACCTCAACACCACGCTGCGACAGGCCGCCGAACATGAAGGTGCGGCCTTCGTCGACACCTGCCGGCCAGGCATCGGACATGACATCTGCGCCGCACCTGACGACCGCTGCATCGAAGGCCTGATCCCCAGCCGTCCGGCCGCACCTCTGCACCCCAACGCTGCATGAGCCCAAGCCATCGGCCAGGCCCTCGCCACGGCCGCGGACCGCCTGGGCCTGAGATTCGTGCGCCAGTACGCCGCCGCCAGCCACACCAGGTCCACCAGAGCCAGCCGCCGGAGCCGGCCGCTCTGCACACTACCTCCAGGCGCCGTACCCAAGCCGCCAGCCTGGCATCTGCTCGTCAGTCAGCCGCGGTGAAACGTTGGATCTACTTCACATCGCAGCTGAGGTCACACCCCACGCACGCCCAGCGAACGCATCACCTCACACATGGGTTACGGAGCAATTTCTTAGGTGGCCGGAGGGGCGATGCAACAGTAAGCGCCAGGGGGACCTCTTCGAAACCCCAGGTGTGCAAGCGTCACCTCTTCCTCTTCCGACCGAAGAGTGGTGCCCTTCCCCCTGAATTGTCGCGACGTAAAATCGAGGCGCCTTCGCGTGATGCGTTCGTGTAGCCGTCGGCCCTGGGCCTATCAAAAGCCTGGTTTTCGAGCCTACGGCGAGGCGAACTACTGCGGCCGCGGACGCACGTGTGGGGTCCCGGCGGCCGAATTATCCTGCCTATCGACCTCGGCCGAGCACAGGAGTATGTGGATGACTACCCAAGATTCACCTCGAGAATTGTCAGAGCAACACGGGTTCAGCGACGGAGTGGAGATCGTACACCGTATCTTCAAGAGGCGACGCCATGCGTTTTTTGAGCTCTTGCAAGATATTTCGACTTCAAGCTGGGGCATGCCGTCGCGTTGCTCAGACTGGTCGATACATCAAGTAGTTCGACATGTGCGTGACGCAGCGAAGATCCACGTGGCCAGGTTGCGGGGAAGTGCCTTCCCGTTCACTGATTCGGCGGGGACGTTCGATCCAAAGACGTCACCGTCTGCCTGGTTGACACGATCCGAAGGGGAAACTCCCCATGATACCTTGCTTCAGCTGAGGGAGATTCTTGACGAAGAAAACCGCCTACTCGAGGGTCGATTGAGTCCAAAGGTCGCCGATCTTGTTCCCGGCCCATTGCGCCGCAAGTTGCATTGGTCCGTCAATTCAGTTCATACTCTCTGGGACGCGTGGATGCACGAGCGAGATATCTGCCTCCCGTTGGGCTTGAAGGTGGAGATGAAAGACGATGAAACACGTCTAATGGCCATGTACACCCTCCTGGTGGCAGCCGCTCCGCCTGCATGGGAGGGTGATTACATCCACGTAACTCTGGGATTGAACGGATCACCGGACGGGGCATACAGTGTCAGGCATGAAGGGGACAACATATGCGTCCGGGCAGCTGCTGGCACGCCGGACATCAGTGGCCCCATGGAGACAGTTTTGGACAGCCTTGCAGGCAGGGGTCCTGAACTCAGCGAGGTACTCGGTGCGTCGGGGCCAGCCGTACGGAAACTTGCGATCCTCCGCGCGGTAGCTACTTAGATCAAGGGCTGTGTAAAAGGGCTATGTAATTGGCCCCCGTCGATGGCCTCTGGGCCCTGGCTGCGGCGCAGCAGCCGGGCCAACACCTCCTTCACCGACCCCGAGCACCTCATCGGCACCCTGCGACACGGCCTTCGCGTTCGACTCAAGAGGAGCCATGTCACGATGACCTCGTGCGCAATCCTGGTCCTTCGGCGCGTCGCCGCGTGCTGATCGAGGCCGTGGTCGTGGTCGCGGCAGCTGCGCCGGCTCAGGTGGCTCGGCTGCAACGCCCCTCGACGTCGCCTGACACTTCTGCCTGACTTCGGGCGCTCTTGAGATGGTGCCCTTGCTCTCCATCGAGGACGGCCAGATCCGCTGGTCCGGGGGCTACTTTGTCGACTCGCGGAAGGGCACCGAGGCATGGGGTGAGGTGCCTCGACCACGGACCAGAACTGTCCTCTGGTCGCCCGCACCAGCGTCGCACCCACTCACGGAGAGCGGTGGGTGCGCGTTTCGGGCGGTCATGCCGGCTGTGTGTCGCAGGTGTACAGCGTCGTAGCGCCCAGGGCTGACAGCCTTCGCCTTGAAGGGCATGTATGACTCCGCTCCCGTCCGTCCGGTCCCGCACGCGCCGCGCCGGTGGACGCGCCTCCGCCGGGAGCGGGGTCCGGACGTCCTGATGTGAGGGTGTCATGGCACGCGGAGTAATGCGGCGGCGGCCGAACATCGCCGTAGCCTCATGGGGCCAACGAGCCGACGGCTGCGGCCGCGGCCCGTCTGCTGTCGGGCCAGGAGGCCGGTGTGCCGATTGCCGACGGTGATTCCCGACCATAGGAAAGAAGCGTTCGCCGCCGTGACGTCCGAACCCGGCGACCCCCGGTCCCTCCCGCCCCGGAGCGGCTCGGGGCCCCGCACGCCACCCACGCACGCCTCCGGCCGCCGGCGGGACGTCCGGAGGGACGTCCGGATGTGAACGCCGTCGCCCGGGACCGCAGCGGACGATGGCGCAGAGCGCGGTGCAGGCGCCGAGCTGCGATCCACCTCGTCGGTTCCGGACGCCCGCTCCAGCACCCGCGGGCCGTCCCCGCCGTCGTTGGCGGTCAGCAGTTGCTCCATGGTGTCGCGGTGAGGATCTGTCCGGCTATCGAGGGGCTGGGCGTCGGGGCAACGTCCAGGACGATCCTCCAACGTGATCTGTCCCGGATGTCATCCCCCCCAGCCGGCCAACGTGACAGTGCCGGGCGAATATCCCAGTTACTTCACTGTGCAAGTATTATGCTGATCAACTGTTCCTCCCTCCCGCGTAGGAAGCCACTATGAACTCGCCGTCCCCTCTTGCCCAGACTGCTGGTTCCCACAGCAGCAGTGAGGCACCGCAGATACCCAGCAATCCGTTTGCGCACCTGGACGGTGCTGCAGACGAAGCACAGCGCCGCGTTATCCGCTATCTGGATGCTGCGGCGGCTCATCCCGAGATGCAGCGTATGCGGTCCGCGGCCAATGAGATGTTCGCGCCCGCACCGGGTGAGCGACTGCTCGACGTCGGGTGTGGTGCGGGGGAGGTGGCCCGCCAGCTGGCAGCGCGGGTAGGCGCCGAGGGCTCTGTGGCCGCCGTCGACCAATCCGCCCTGGCAGTTTCAGTCGCCGAATCCAGGCATGACGGCACCTCGGTCGACTACTCGGTCGGTGACATCACGGCTCTTGACTTCCCCGGCGGTCACTTCGACGGAGTACGGTGCGAGCGGGTGCTGCAGCACTTGCCCGATCCCGATGGTGCGATCCAGGAACTGATCCGGGTGACCCGGCCTGGAGGCCGCGTGTGTGTGATCGACACCGACTGGACGTCCTACGTCTGGGACGGCTTCGACCACATGTCCGATGTCGCGGGGCAATTCCCGTTTCCGCACCCTGCAGCCGGCCGCACCGCCCGCGCACGCATGGTGAAGGCAGGCATCAGGGCGACCACCACGCTTCCAGTGACGCTTCGATTCACGGTGCCTGAGGACGCAGCCGCCGTTGTGCCCTTCTTCGATGACGAGGCGCTACGGATCTGCGTCCAGCCGGAGCTGACGAAGCGATTCCTCACCTCGGTCCGTCACTCTGCCGAGCGTGGTGACTTTCTGTTCGCATTCACCATGTGGATCACCATTGGTCGCGTGGCTGCCGCATGAAAGCGGTTCAGACGCGGCTCTGATACGAGGAGTTGTCGCTCACGCGGAAAGCGCGTGAGCGCCGTGATGCCGGCCTGGTAGCCCCGGCTGTCGAAACAGGCGGCTCCGCCGACACGACGCGTCCTCACTTTCGCCGACGCCCTGCTGCGCACGCCGGCTGCCGCCCCATCCGCTGCGTCGTCGGGTCCGCCCGTGGTCGGCGATGTGCTGGCGGATGCAGCGCGGGACGCCTCCCTGGGTGTGACTGACGCTCTACCTGGCTCGGATGGACCACTCCGATGCTGGGCACTGATGCCACGTGCAGCCGAGGGGGCCCGTCAGCTCCGGCCACACGATGCGGCCGGATCCGAAGGTACGCACGGAGGCCCAGGACGGCGACGTCTGCGCCGAGGGGTGCCAAGGTCGGCGGCCTGATGGCGGAGCTGCTCACTGATCAGCATCGCCGGGAAGGAGAAACACCCCGACCAGAGCGGGTCTCTTTGACGGGCTCATCCGTTGATCCTATGCGCCTCTCCGACTAGGTTCTGTCTCTTTGGCCAGCGTCGGGTCCGGATGAGGATGCCGACGAGGTGGAGTGCGGCCTGGTAGGCGAAGGCGAGTTTGTCGGTTCGTGTGGCCAGGCCGCGCCACTGCTTGAGGCGGTTGATGCACCGCTCGACGGTGTTCCGCTGCTTGTAGGCGTCGGTGTCGAAGCCGGATGGACGGCCGCCTTGTCGCCCGCGCCGCAGGCGGTGGCCGATCTGGTCGGACGGCTGCGGGATCACCGCCCGGATTCCCCGGCGCCGGAGGTGGCTTCGGATGGCGCGGGAGGAGTAGGCCCGGTCGGCCAGCACGGTGAGGGGCCGGGTTCGTGGTCTTCCGGGGCCGGTGCGGGGCAGGCGGATGCGGGACATCACGGTCTCGAAGGCGGGTGCGTCACCAGCCTGACCTGCGGTGACGGTGAAGGCTAGAGGCCGTGCCCCGCCGTCCGCGACCAGGTGGACCTTCGTGCTCAGCCCGCCGCGGGAGCGTCCGAGAGCGTGATCGGCGGGCTCACCGGATCGAGCCGCCCCGGAGAGTTCGCGGCCGGGGTCGCCACGGACGGCACGGTCGTGGTGAAGGGACGACCCGTCGGCCCTTAGCCGGCGCGACCCTCTACCGGTTGCCGGGCCAGGTGGCCAGCACAACATCTGCTCAGGGGCAGATGTAAACAAGATTGCCTGGCTGAATGAGGTCGTCCGGGCCGCCGTGGAACCAGCCACTGTTGTCGTAGAGCAGCTTGTAGACGTTGATTCCAAACCTCGCCGCATACTGGGAGAAGGTATCCCCGGCCCGCGAAGTGATGCGGCTGCAGGCCGCCGGGTGTGCGGTGCTCTGGGGGGCCGATTCTGCAGACGCTTCAGTGGCCGCTCCGATCAGAGTGCCGAGCACGATTCCTACGGCCACACCGAAGGACGCAATGACGCGACGTTTGTGCATGATCTCCCCCATGGGCCTGATGGGCGACTTGGTCGTGATCACGGTTGCACACTGCGCAAGGCGTAACAACGGTGATAATGAGCCATCGCTAATTCAGCCTGCCCTAGCGCAAGTTCCATTCCCGCTCCCCCGGGACCCGGCGTGAGGAATGACTTGAACGAAAGGGCAGCAGCCCGGTATTGACACGGGGCTCGCTCAAGGCGTCATGCCGACGTGCAGTTCAACCCAACAGATACCAATACACCGTTGGTGTCCGCGGACACGACGCCACCGGCGCCAAGCGCTCCCACGCCAGTCGGCGGATCGACCCGGCACCACAGCCGCTTCTCGTGGTCGACGTGTTCGATCGCCTCCGGCCCGAGGGGCGTCGGTTGCCTCCAGCTCGCGCCCGGCGACGGGACGCCCGCGAAGCGCACGATCACAGCAGTACCTCCATCTGGCGGAGCCTCCCGCCTCACCCAGTTGGTGGGGCTCAGCGCCCGCACGACAGCACCGGAGTGCCGGCGACGTCCCCGCCCGGCCGCCGGCCTTCGGCGGGTGCGGCGCGGCGGGCCCGGCCGCCGCGCAACCGGACCGAGCGCGCCCCGATCCCCGGCCGCAGTCGCGGCCGTACAGCCCATCCCGCACGTCCCTTACTCCTTCACCCCACCCAGGGCACATGGGCAGAACGGCCGCAACGCGGATGTCAGCGCTCCGATCACAGCGAAATCGCGTGGTGCCCTGCGCGAACGCGAAGGTGGTCCGTCGGGTCGCGCAACAGCAGGCGCAACCTCCAGCGCAACAGCCAGGGGCAACCCTTGTCGCAACCCCGTGCTCCTGGTCGACCGAGGCACCCGGTCACGCGGCCTGGACGGCGCCCTGGGCGCGGGCCAGCTGGCGCAGTTCGCAGCGCGCCGCTGGCACCGAGGGGGCGGTCTCCCAGTAGGGGTGCCACCACAGCCGTACGGACAGGAGCAGCAGGCGGCGGCGCAGGGTGGTGGTGTCGCGGGGGTGGGGTGCGGCGAGCGCGTCGTAGGTGGCGTTCCAGGCGGCTTGCGTCCGCACCAGGTCGTCGGGAAAGTCGGTCACGTCCATACCTGCATTAGATCGCTTGTTCGAATTTTCTGTCATCTCGCACGCGCCGCAGCCCTCCGACCAGCCGAGATCGGGGATGGGCGCCCTGCGAGTGCAGGCGTGGCCCGTCTCCTGGTGGCGCGGTAGCCGACCGGATCGCCGACGCGCTCGGCACGCCGAACGTGCTCGGCGAAAGGGCGAACGTGATGGCCTCCCTGATCCGGCCGTTCATCGACAGCGGACCTGGTCGCCGCCGACAGCCCGCTCGGACCCGAGCAAGCCGCCGCCCGCCCCGGTGTGCGCCGTGCCGGCTTCGACCACGTGCCGCTCGGATGGATCCGCTCCCCGCAGTCGATTGAAGCCCGCTTCGGCGCCTCGCGGGCCGGGGCCGTCGACTGAGCGACGTAGGCCCGGCGACGCCGTACCCGGGACCCGGACACGCGCCTTCGGGTGGGCTGCTCCCTTTGGAGGTGCCCGGTTCCCGGGAGGAAGGTGGGTGGGAGGCAGGGCCGCGTCCCCGCCCCGCCGGCCGGGTGACCGACTCCCGCGGGATCTCACGCGGCCACGGCCCACGGATCGAGGAGGCTGAGGAGATGACAGGTACGGTCGACGCCATCGTCGTCGGTTCCGGTGTGAACGGCCTGGTCGCCGCCGCCGAGCTGGCCAAGGGCGGTTGGTCGGTGGCGCTCGTCGAAGGGAGCCGTCGGCTGGGCGGCTTCATCGCCACCGAGGAGCGGACCCTGCCCGGCTACCTGCACGACACCTACTCCTCGTGGCACCCGCTGTTCGTGTCCGGCCAGGCCTATGCCGCGCTCGGCGAGGACCTGCACCGCCACGGTCTGGAGTACCGCAACACCGACGGTCTCGTGACGGGCACCGTCACCGACGACGGCCGCGTGATCCTCGCCCACCGCGACCCCGCGGCCACGGCGGAGACGTTCGGCCACGCGGAGGACCGGGCCGCCTACCTCGCCATGCTGCAGCGGTTCCTCGACAACATCGACGCCGTGGGCGGCATCCTGGGCGACGAGCTGCGCTCGCCGCGCGTGCTCCGCCACGTCGTGAGACTGCTGCGCCGCGAGCGCTTCGACGGTACCGAGGCATGGCTGCGGGCCACCGTCACCAGCGGCCGCTCGTATTGCCGCAGCGCGTTCCGCGGCGACGAGCCGGATGCGCTGTGGGCGCCGTGGCTGCTGCACGCCGGCCTGTCCCCGGACCACGCCTCGGGCGGCCTGATGCTGCCCGCCATCGCCGCCGCGCTGCACGGTTTCGGCGTCCCTGTCGTGGCGGGCGGCGCCCACCTCTTCGTCCGCGCCTTCGAGAGGCTGCTCGGCGAACTCGGGGTGGACATCCGCACCGGGCAGCCGGTGGAGCGACTGATCCTCACGGACGGCAGGGTCACGGGCGTGATCGCCGACGGCGGGACCATCCGGGCCCGCCACGCCGTCCTGGCCTCCGTGACCCCGACCGCGCTGTACGGCCGGCTGCTGCCGCCGGACGCCCCGGTTCCGCCCGCTGTCCGCGACCGGGCCCGGTACTACCGCTACGGACGCTCCGCGATGCAGCTCCACGTCGCCCTCTCCGCCCCGCTCCGCTGGCACGACGAGCGCCTGGCCGACGTGCCCCTGCTCCACCTGAGCGACGGGTCCGCGAGCACCGCGATCGCGTGCGCGGAGGCCGAGGCGGGTCTGCTGCCGCGCAGGCCCACGGTGGTCGTCGGCCAGCAGTACCTCCTCGACCCGCCGCGCGTGCCCGAGGGCGCGGCCGCCCTGTGGATCCAGCTCCAGGAACTGCCGTACGAGCCGATCGGCGACGCGGCGGGCGAGCTGGACGCGACAGGCCGCTGGACCGGGGAACTGACCGAGGGATACGTCCGCCGGGTCCTCCGACGCATCGCCCGCCATGCCCCGGATCTGACGGACAAGGTGCTCGCCTGGGACGCCGTCACACCGCCGGACCTGGCCGCGTACAACCCGAACGCGGTGGCCGGCGACCCCTACGGCGGCTCGGCCGAACTCGACCAGAACCTGCTGTGGCGCCCCGTGCCCGGCGCCTCCCGGCACGCCACGCCCGTGCCCGGCCTGTGGCACATCGGCGCCTCCACCCACCCCGGCCCCGGTCTCGGCGGCGGCTCGGGACACCTGGTGGCACAACAGCTCGTCCGCCGCACACGCCGGAACAAACGCCGCTGACCCAGACCCGGCGGATGAGGCGGGCACGCGGCCACCGCGTTGTCATGACAAGACCCGGTTCGGCCGGTGCTCTGCGGAGCCCCAACGACTCCGACTCCGCCGGGCCGGCCGATCCGTGGCCGTCAAGTCCGCCGAAAGACAGGTTACTTGGGGCGGCGACCAGACCACCCAGAAGCGGAGCATCAGCGCCACGTCAGCGTCCGTCACTATGGGGTGTCGTCAGGCGTTGCGGCAGGCAGTGCGGGGGGCCTGCGGGTACGGGGCGCGGTTCTGGGGTCGGCCGGTTGGCGGATGCGGCGGGCGGCGGCCAGGAGCCCGGTGACCCGGGCAGGGTCGGTGCCGGTGATGGTGGCGATGCGGTCGATGCTCAGGCGGAGGTCGTCGTGGAGGAGCGCAGTGTCCTCGGCGGGGGTAGGGGTGCGGCCGGCGCGATGGGCGACGGCCCGGGGGGCTTCTCCCAGGCCCAGGCGGAGGGGCACTGCTTGGTCATGATCCAGGTCCAGTTGGAGAAGAACGGATTCCGGGCGCTCGTTTCCGTCGGGGGGGAGGGGTCGTGCTGCGATCCAGGCGCGGTACCGAGATGGCGGCCTCGTTTCCGGTGATCGTGGCCGGGGCCGCGCGGCTGCCGGACGCGACCGCGCTGGACGGCGAACTCGTCGTCTGGGACGCCACGAGGCCTACCGGCCGTCGGTTTCAGTCCGATCATCGGCGCGCGCAGCGGGCTGGTGAGAATCCGTGCCATTGAGACGTGGCTCGGAGATTGCCAGCCGGTACGTGGCCGTGCACTACCCCACCGCCGACGCGGAGTGGGCGGTGGTGGAGCATGCCGACGACGGTGCTGGCGAGGCATGGAACGTCACCTATGCGCACCACGTAGGGCGTCGGCCGCGCTCACTCCGCTGCGGACTACCGCTCTGCGGCCATCAGGTTGCTGCAGGTGACGGTGGGCTCCGCTGGACGCCTGCTCGGCGTCCGCCTCGCAGCATTCGTCGACAACGGCCCGGATGAGAGAACCGAGGGTTGCCCGTGACGACCACGCGCAGCGGGACGGGGAGACGCGCCGGTCCACCACCTGCGGCGATCTCCCCCGGCCAGCAAAGGACGTCGTGCGTGATAGTCCAAACGCTCCTGGTCGGCCGCGGTCGCCGGGGGTGCTGGTTGGCCGGGCCGGTCAGCGACGGGGCACGGCGTTCCAGCTGGCCAGGATCGGCAGGACGCGGGAGGTGGGCGAGTCGGGCTCGGCGGTGTAGACGACAAGGCGCTGGTCCGGTTCGTGAGGCGCGCAGACGATCTCGATGTCGAAGGACATCGGACCAGCGGTGGGGTGCTGGATACGTTTGCTCACTGACGCGTAGTCGCGGACCGTGTGATCGTCCCACCATCGGGCGACGTCACGGTCGGTGGTGCGCAGCTCGTCCATGAGCGCGGTGAGGCGGTGGTCGTGTGGGCGGCGGGCGGTCTCGCGGCGCATGGTGGCGACGGTGGCTGAGGCGAAGTCGCACCAGTTGACGATCCGCTCGCGGGCAGTGGGGTCCTGGAACATGTACGGACGAAGGATGTGCCTGGCTCCAGTGGGCTGCCCGGGACCTCCGTCAGCAGGGCGTTGCGGGCCAGAACCTCGCCGCGATGGCCGAGCAGCAGCACCGGGACGTGGTGGAGGGTGTCCATCAGGCGCAGCAGCCCCGGATCGGGGCGCTGGACCGTGCGCGGGGTCGCCGGCCGGTGCGGGGTGGTGGGCGCGGCCAGGTCGTAAAGGTGGGTGCGTTCGACCTCGCTTAGACGCAGGGTCCGGGCCAGCGCGTCGAGTACGGCGGCAGAGACGTTGGCTTGGCGTCCCTGTTCGAGCCGGCTGTAGTAGTCCGGGCTCACGCCTGCCGCTACGGCCAGCTCGTCCCGGCGCAGTCCCGGCACCCGTCGGGCTCCGGGGAAGGGCTCGATGCCGGCCTGGGACGGGGTGAGACGGTCTCGGCGGGAACGCAGAAACGCTCCGAGCGCGGCGCGGTCGCGTGGCATTTCTCCAGCGTAGGCGCCCCTGGGCACCCCTGACTGGTCCTGCCATGACCAGGTTCATCCTGACCTGGCCCGCTGACGGCGGCCCTCATAGAAAGGGACCCATGACTTCCCTTCACACGAACGACAGCACAGTCCGCACGCAGCTGATGAACCGCTGGATACTGCCCGCAGACGCGACCGACGCCGCCAGGCTCGTCCTGGACGAGACCCCTGTGCCCGTACCGGGTTCCGGCGAGGTTCGCATTCGCGTCCGGGCGATCTCGATGAACTACCGCGACCAACTGATCCTCAAAGGCCCCTTCGGCCGGCTGCCGGCACAGGACCTCGTCCCGCTGTCGGATGTCGCAGGGGAGATAGATGCCGTCGGTCCGCAGGTCAGGGGCTGGAGCGTGGGCGACCGCGTCACCAATCTGCACGTGCTCGACTGGAGCGACGGCCGCCCGCCGGCCGCCATGGGCCTGGGACTGGGCGCCCTGCACGAGGACGGAGTGCTCGCCAAGTACGTCGTCCTTCCGGCCCGGCGCATCATGCGTGCCCCCGCCAACCTCGACCACGCCGAGGCAGCCACCCTGCCCGTGGCAGCCCTGACCGCCTGGAACGCCCTGTACGGAGACCACCCGATCACCGCTGACAGCACCGTTCTGATCATCGGCAGCGGCGGCGTCGCGCTCTCCGCCCTGCAGTTCGCTCGGGCCGCCGGCGCCCGGGTCTACGCGGCCGTGCGCAACGACGCAGCGGGTGAGGCCCTCGTCCGCCTCGGTGCTGCGGGCTACGTCGACAGCACGACCGAACACGACTGGGGCAAGGCGGTCTTCGCGCTGTCCGGAGGCGTGGACAAGGTAGTCGACAGCGTCGGCGTGTCCATCCTGGCCCAGGCCCTGGCCGCCCTCGCACCGGGCGGTGAGGTCGCCACCCTCGGCCTGTTCGATGCGACCGGGGGGCCGCTGGACGGGTACGCCCTGCTCGGCAAACAGGCTCGCATCCGCGGCGTCGCGGTCGGCAGCGAGGCCATGCACCGCGATCTTGTGCGTCACGTCGAGACCCATGACATCCACCCGGTGATCGACCGCCGGATCGACTTCCTCGACGCACCGGCCGCGTACGCGGCTCAGACCGTGGGCGGATTGTTCGGCAAGGTCGTCATCGAACTCGGCTGATCCTGTCGACACCGGCACGGCACAATCGGAGCCGAGCACCCGAGGATGGTGCTTGCCCGCCAAAGCGACTCTCGCCGGCCGGGCAGCCGGATCTGCCCTGCATCGCGCGCGGCCTCACCATCCCGCGAGCCTCGCGGCGCCCAATCCCCCGCATGCCGCGCGACCACCTCCCCCGCTTCTTCCAAGCTGGGGGCGCGTCAAGGACCACCAGCGGGCCCTGGCCGCCACCGCACCACAGACGCACCGAGGACGCGTCAACCACGCACGACAACTCCCCCGCACCGCCGGCAGCCCTCGCCCACCCCAGGAGAGGGCTGCCGGCCACCGGCCGCCAGCCGCCGCCCCTCTCCCGTCAGCGACCGGGCGCCTGGGCCGGGCGCGGGGTCAATGGGCCGGGGTGACGGTGACGGGCACGTCCGGACACTGGTCGAGCACCTCGGCGATCGCGGTCTTCTCGTCGGTGTCGACGCTCAGGGCCCAGCGCATCTTGGTGGCCACCCAGTCGGTGACGTACTGGCAGCGGTAGCCGGCGGCCGGCGGCAGCCACGTGGACGGGTCCTGGTCGGCCTTCGACCGGTTCGAGGCCGCCGACACCGCGATCAGGGCGCGGTCGTCGCCGAGGTCGTTGGCGTATGCCTCACGTTCCTGCGCGCTCCAGTCGGAGGCGCCGGAGTCCCAGGCCTCGGCGAGCGGGACCAGGTGGTCGATGTCCAGACCGCCCGGCCCCTGGACAAAGCGGTCGTCGTACGGCGAGAACCACACTCCCCCGCTCAGCCGGCAGCTCGCCCCCTGCTCCGGGGCGACGACCACCTCGGCTTTCAGCACCTCGGCGCGGGTGTTGCAGCCGTCCTTGTCGGCGTCCGCGCCGTGCTCGAAGGCGTCGCACCGGTAGCCGGAGATGGGGGCGAGCCATAGCCGCCCCCGGGGCGGTACGTAACGGGGGCTCACAGCCGCGTACGGACGGCGATGCGGTCGTTGCCCGAGAGGGCGACGATGGCACGCAGCAGGCTTCGCAGCCGTCGTTCGTCGGGGGTGGGTCGGCAGTACACCGGCACGCACCTCCGCAAAGATCGACAACTGCCAGATCGGAGTGTTCGCCGCCTACGCCGCCGCCTCCGGCCGGGCCCTGGTCGACCGGGAGCTCTACCTGCTCAAGTCCTGGACGTCCGCTCGTGACCGCTGCCGGGCGGCGAAGATCCCGGACGAAGGCGGCTTCGCGACCAAGGGAAAGCCGGCCCAGGAAGGCCCGGTCGTGATCGTTGTCCTCGGTCGGTCCCGCCTTGGCCATCCGTCGTGCCTGGCAGGAGCGCTCCGTCGTGAGGAATCATCAGGCAGCGGTGTCTACGGAGTCGCCCACGGTCGGCACCCGTGATTGCCGGGACGACGGCGGCTCAGACGGCTGTCCGCGCGGCAGCCGCTTCAGACATCGCCGGGGAGGCGTGGAACAACGCGTGGACGGCGGCGGTGACCTGGGCGGCGACCACCTCTGGGGTGGAGGCGTCGAGCTTGCCGTCGAGGTGCAGGAAGGCCAGACCGTGGACGAGGGCCCAGACCGTGGTCGACAGGGCCTCCGCGTCTGCGCCGGGGAAGGTGGTGTGCACGATGCCGCGGACGTACTCCGAGATGGCGGCGGTCGCGGCTACCCGTTCCTCGCTGGTCGGGTCGCAGGGCTCGGCGAACATCGCCCGGAACAGGGCGGGGTGCTCAAGCGCGAACTGCACGTAGGCGACGGCGACCGCGGCGAGCTCGTCGGGCGTCGAGGGTGCGGGGTGGGCCTCGGCCAGCTGTCCGGCGAGTTCGCGGTAGCCCTCGGCGGCCACGGCGGAGACGAGTGCGTCACGGTCGGCGTAGTGGCGGTAGGGGGCGGTGGGCGACACTCCGGCGCGCCGGGCCACCGCGCGCAGCGAGAGGTTCGCGCTGCCGTCCTCCTCAAGGAGTTCGCGCGCTGCGCGGACGCAGGCGGCGCGCAGGTCGCCGTGATGGTAGCTGCCGGTCTGCGGCACGGGTCACACATCCTTAATGTCGGCGACGCTCGCGTTACCTCTTCGATGTAAACGTCGCATACATCGTAAGTGATGGAAACGCAAGAGGAAACCGGGGACCGCGTACGTCACCGTCACCGCCGTCCCGAACGGGCCGCCCGCCCTTCGCGGTGGCCCGACGGGCGCCGTTCGACAGCCGCTGGTCAGCGGATGCCGGCCGCCTTGAGCATCTTGAGCGATCCGGTAAGGAGGGTGGCCCAGGTTTCGGGGCTGATACCCGAAGGCGGGTAGAAGCCCTGGATGCGCTGGTGGGCGACGGTCTGGGGTTCGGTGTACTTGAGGATGCCGTCGGCGCCGTGGCGGCGGCCGAGGCCTGAGTCCCCCATGCCGCCCATGGGGGCGTCGATGCTTCCCCACGCTGCGGCGAAGGCCTCGTTGACGTTGACGGTGCCGGCGTGGACCCGGGCGGCGACGGCCCGGCCACGGGCTCCATTGCGGCTCCAGACGCTGCCGTTGAGGCCGTAGGCGGTGGCGTTGGCCAGGTCGACGGCCTCGTCGACGTCGCGGTAGGTGTAGATGGAGACGACGGGGCCGAAGGTCTCGTGGGAGTGGAGCGTCATGTCGGGGATGACGCCGGTGAGGATCGTCGGTTCGTAGAACAGTGGCCCGAGGTCGGGCCGGGCCTTGCCGCCGGCGAGGACGGTGGCGCCCTTGGCGACGGCGTCGTCGACGTGTTCCGTGACGGTCTTCAGCTGGGAAGGGGTGGTGAGGCTGCCGACGTCGACGCTGTAGTCGTACGCGGCGCCGATCTTGAGCTTCTTGGTGCGGGCGACGAACGCGGCGACGAACGCGTCACGGATGGACTCGGCCACGTAGAGCCGCTCGACGGAGACGCACAGCTGCCCGGCGGAGGGGAAGCAGGCGGCGACGGCGCCGGCGGCTGCCTTCTCGATGTCGGCGTCGTCGAGGACGATCATGGGGTTCTTGCCGCCGAGTTCGAGAGAGGCGCCGATCAGGCGTTTGCCGGCGTCGCTCGCGATCTGGCGCCCTGTGGCGGTGGAGCCGGTGAACATCACGTAATCGGCGTTGTTCATCAGCGCGCCGCCGATGGAGCTGCCCCGGCCGATCACCATCTGCCACACGTCCTTGGGCAGGCCGGCCTCGTACATGAGGTCCATCGACCACAGTGCGGTGAGGGCGGTCTGGGTGTCCGGCTTCTGCACGACGGCGTTGCCGGCCATGAGGGCGGCGACGGTGTCGCCGGCGGCCATGCTCAGCGGGTAGTTCCACGGCGAGATGACGGTGACCACGCCCTTGGGGTGGCGCAGCTCGGTGGTGTGGGTGAGTACCGGTATCGCGCCGCGGCGCCGCTTGGGGCGGAGGTATTTGGCGGCGTTACGCGCGTAGTAGCGGGAGACGACGCCGATGTCGACGACTTCGAGGAACGCGTCGCGGCGGGTCTTGCCGTTCTCGGCCTGCATCAGGTCCAACGCCTGATCCTGGCGGGTCAGGACCAGGTCGTGGTAGCGCAGGAGGATCCTCTTGCGCTCCGCGATCGGCGTGGCTGCCCAGGTCTTCTGCGCGATCCGGGCTCGGGCGAACGCCGCCTCGACGTCGTCGGGTGTGGAGACCGGGAAGTCGGCCAGGGGGGCGCCGGTGTAAGGCATCGTGGTGGTGACCCGTGCGGCATCCGGTGCGGCCGAGACTTGAGCGGTCAGCCGCTGGAGGAAGGCCGAAGTGACGGATGCGGGAAGTCCCGGACCGCGGGCAGTCGTCGGGCCGGCAGGTGCGCTGGGCATGGCGTGCTCCTCTGCTATTTGCCGCGGCTCTGAATCGAGATGGGGACCGGCATGTGCAGGGCGGCCTGCCCCTCGGTCATGACGTCGAACTGGATGGCCCGCTTGGGCTTGAGCGACCGCAGGTCGTCGGACATACGGCCCTCGCCGAGTTGGAGGGCGATGCCGCTGGTGCGGCGCGTCGTGCCCGCGCTCAGGACGTTGGTCTGGTTCAGCGTGGAGTGCCACGCGCCGTCGATCGTGGTGTACGACGTGAGCGAGCCGACGCGCTCCCCGCTCGGGTAGGCCCTTTGGGCGGGGGTGTTCGCCAGGAGCGAGAGGTCCACTCCGCCGGTGTCGTTGGCCACGCGTGCGGTCGTCCGGTGATGGTCGGCATCGACGTCGAGGTCGGTGACCCACTTGGGAAAGCCGTAGCCGTAGTGGCCGCGGACCTGCGCGATCTCCGAGCTCACGGGAAGCGACAGGACGTAGGAGTGCAGGTGTTCGTTCTTCAGGCCGGAGACGAGGTCGAAGAAGCCGAGCTTGCCGTGGCGCGCGGGCTTGACGGCGATGCCGACGGCCGCCTCGGTGTAGAAGTCGATGTCGCACACGTCATAGCGGAAGAACATGACCGAGACCAGGCCCAAAGCGGTTCCCATCTCCAGCGGCGACAGTTCCTCGGGCAGCCGGGCGCGAATCGCGCGGGACGGTGCGAGCATCGTGAGCCGGGCAGTCGAGATGGTGTAGTAGAAGTTCGGGGTGATCGTGGGGCCGATCGGGGAGTCGACCTTGGTCTTGGGGAGCTTTCGGAAGAAGTCCACGCCGCTGACGCGCGGGTCGCGGGCGATGGCGTCGAGGTCCGGATCCATGCGGTAGCGGTCGTACAGGCCGCCCTGGGGGACGTTGACTTGGCGGCCTCTCAGGTCGACCTTGACGGTGTCCTTCTGAGTCGAAGACAAGGCGGAACTCCTCACTCTGATGTAAGCAATGCATACATGACTGTAGGGGCGCGATGTATGCAGCGTCAACACCGAGGTTCGGTGGTTGCGCAGACGAATTCGAACGGTCATAAGCGGCAAGGGCAGGCGGATGCTGAGGCCGCTCTCGTGCGGCACTGTCGGCCTACTCGGCCCTCATCGACCGAGCTGCCGGTACGCGGTGGAGATGATGTCGGCCCACGCTGCGGTCACGGCTCCTGGCAGGGGCGCGAGCGCGCGTTCCCTGCGCCGGACTCGGCGGACAACGCCCGCGCCGAGACGGATGCAACCGGTGAATCGCTGTCGCCTGATCGACCGTCACTCGCCTCCTGGCCGAAGTTGTGTACGAGTTCTGGGAACACCGGCGCAGAAGTCGTCGCCCGAAGGCTGTCCGGGTCCTTGCAGCTGTCGGAGTTCGGGACTGCTCCTGCCATCTCCTACTTCCTGCGCACTTCCTGCGTACTTCCTGCGCCCGCGCCGGCGCGGCCTCCCGGGCGCTTTGGCCGGGCCCATCGGGCGGGCTTGTGCCGCCCGAACGCATCACGACCACACGGGCGCGGGCGCTTTCGCATCGGTCCGCGGCGAAGTGACGCCGTTCAGGACGCACTTCGAGGCTGCGACAGCCAAGCGCGGTAGCCGCGCAGGGCCTTGCGCTGCCGGCGCTGTTCGGAGATCAGGGCGATCGCCGGGTGGGTGCCGGGCCGGGGGCTGCTTCCGCGGGCGAGGCGGCGCATCTGGTGGCGTACCAGAGCCATACTGGCGGCGGACGCGAGGGCCTTGTCGGACCAGTTCACCGGCCGCATCCGCCGGTCGGCCTCGCGGCCTTGGCGCCAGCGGTCGGGCAGGTCCGGGGAGACGGCGAGGGCGGTGCCCATGCCGATGACCGCCACGCCACTGTCGAGGACCCGCTCGGCGGTCGCGCGCCTGGTGATGCCGCCGGTGAGCATCAGGGGCAGTGGGCTCGTCTTGACCAGGTCCCTGGCGAGGTCGAGGAAGTACGCCTCACGGGCCTGGGTGCGGGTGCCGGCGGAGCGGCCGGTCATGGCGGGGCTTTCGTAGCTGCCGCCGGAGAGTTCGACGAGGTCGACACCGAGAGGTTCGAGCATCTCGATGACCTGGCGGGCGTCGTCGGCGTCGAATCCGCCGCGCTGGAAGTCGGCGGAGTTGAGTTTGACCGCCACCGCGAAGGAGGGCGAGACGGCAGCTCGGACGGCGCGGACGATGTCGAGCAGCATCCGGGCGCGGTTCTCCAGGGATCCGCCCCACTGGTCGGTGCGCTTGTTGACCAGGGGGGAGAGAAACTGCGAAAGCAGGTAGCCGTGTGCGGCATGGATTTCGACACCGTCGAAGCCGGCCTTCTCGGCACGGTGGGCGGTCACTGCATACCGTGTCACGGTCTCGTTGATCTGCTGCGGGGTCATGGCCGTCGGTCGACCGAAGCGGCTGCTGTGCTTGCCGAGGTTGACGCCAATGTCGGTCGGCCCCCACACCACGCCGGGCATGTCTGAGGCCACCTGGCGGCCGGGGTGGTTGATCTGCATCCACATCGCACCGCCGCCGGACTTACCGGCCCTCGCCCACTCGATGAACGGTTCCAGGGGCGAGTGCTCGTCGAGCACGACACCGCCGGGGCCGGTCAGTGCTTCGGCGTGAACCATGACATTGCCGGTGATCAGCAATCCCGTGCCGCCGGCGGCCCAGCGCCGGTACAGAGTGAACAACGGCCCGTCGGGGCGCTGGCCGTACGCGGCCATGTTCTCCTCCATCGCCGCCTTCGCGATCCGGTTCCTCAGTATCTGCCCGGAGCGCAGGGGCAGCGGCGAGAACAGCTCGCTGGTCATACAGGTTCTCTCTTCCCACTTGATCGCCTACGATGTTTGCGCCACTTACATTAGCAAGCTAATGTAAGTGCTGTAAACATTGGCGGATGTGGGCCGCACCGCAGACAACGGCGCGCGCCTGACCGCCGGCATGTCCATCGAGCTGAAGAGAGCGCCGGAACTCGGCGGGCATGCTGCTGGCGACGGGGTGATCGCCCTGCGGATTGGGGTGATGGCCCTGCGGTTGCGGAGAGAGAAGGATCCGCGCCGCCGGCCACCCAGTCTGGCCGGGCGCCCACACCCCTTCCCGCTCAGAGGAGGGCGTGAGGCCCTTATGGGTCATTTCAGTCGATATATGCGCTCTGATGCGTGCATCGGAACGTCGGGGAACCGTCCCGGCAAGAGGAGGTCCGTTGTGACCAGGGTGTTGTTCGTTGTGTCCGCGGCCGATCGGTGGACTCTGCGGGACGGAGAGGTACATCCGTCGGGGTTCTGGGGTGAGGAACTGGCGATGCCGCACAAGATCTTTTCCCGTGCGGGGTGGGAGATCACGATCGCGACGCCGGGCGGGAAGACCCCGACACTCGACCGGCTGAGCATGTCGAAGACGGCGGGATGGCCGTGGAAGCTGCGACGGGTGGCCGCGTATCTGCGTTCCGTCCAGGACGAGTTGAACAGCCCGAGGTCACTGGACGAGATCGCTCCGGATGACTTCGACGTGGTGTTCTACCCGGGAGGGCACGGTCCGATGGAGGACCTGTCGGTCGACCCGATATCGGGCGCGCTGCTGACCCGAGTGCTCGCTTCGGGGAAACCGCTCGCGTTGCTGTGCCACGCGCCGGCGGCGGCGTTCGCGGCGAAGGACGAGGACGGGACGTGGCCGTTCACGGGGTACCGGATGACAGGGTTGTCGAACCTGGAGGAGAAGTTCAACAGTTTCGGCCGGAAGGCCATCTGGTTGCTGGAGGACCGGCTGCGGGAGAGCGGCGCGAAATACTCCAAGGCGCGGCTGCCGCTGCGGCCGTACGTGGTGGTCGACCGCAACCTCTACACGGGGCAGAACCCGGCGTCCTCCGAACGCCTCGCCGAGCGCATCGTCGCCGACGTCGGCGCGGCGGCGAAGGTCCGCTAGCTACAACTCGCGAGTCCGTCGCGGCCGACGTCGCCCCCGTGCGGCGAGCCGGCTTGGCCCTCGGCACGCCGACCACTGAGGCGCCGGCGATGGCCCAGTTGCGCGTCTCTTCGGGACCGTACCGAGTCCTGAGGTCGCCGACTCCCGCGCGCGTGGGGCACCAGGCGCTTACGCCTCCATCCTCACCTTGTGCCTGGGGCACAGCAGCGGGGGTACGGGGCGCTTTCCCGACAATGTTGACGGCGTATACTTCACGACGTAATGTATACACCGTAAACATTCTGGCTGTCGGGCGCTCTTCCCGGGCCCTCGGAAGCCCTTCGTCTCAGTCGTTGCGAACGGAGAGTTCTCGTGAAAGCTGTATCGATCAGGGAGCACGGTGGTCCTGAGGTCCTGGAGTGGATCGAGGTCGAGGACCCGACACCCGCGGCCGGCGAGGTCGTCGTCGATGTGGCGGCCAGCGGCCTGAACCGGGCGGACGTCATGCAGCGCTGGGGGCTCTACCCGCTGCAGCCCGGCTGGTCGCCGTACCCGGGCCTTGAGGTATCCGGCCGCATCAGCGCCGTCGGCGAAGGAGTCAGCGGCTGGCAGGTGGGAGATGAGGTTTGCGCGCTGCTGACGGGCGGCGGCTATGCGCAGAGGGTCGCGGTTCCCGCCGGGCAGCTCCTCACGATCCCCAAGGGCATCGGCTTGGTGGAGGCGGCGGGCCTTCCCGAGGTCACCGCCACGGTCTGGTCAAACGTCGTCATGACCGCCGGCCTGAAGGCAGGGGAGACCCTTCTGGTGCACGGCGGCGCCGGCGGTGTCGGCACGATGGCGATCCAGATCGCCAAGGCCCTGGGCGCTCGCGTCGTCACCACGGTCGGCGGCCCGCAGAAGGCCGCCCAGGCCAGAGAACTGGGCGCGGATGTGGCGATCGACTACCGCACCGAGGACTTCACCGAGCACGGCCCCTATGACGTGATCCTCGACATCGTCGGCGGCGACTACCTGGAGCGCAACGTTCATTCCCTGGCGGCGGACGGGCGACTGGTCGTCATCGGTCTGCAGAAGGGTCTGGAGGGCCGACTCGATCTCGCCGAGATGGTGTTCAAGCGGGCCTCCGTGCACGGCACCACTCTGCGGACCCGCTCCAAGGCAGACAAGGCCGAGATCGTGGCCGAGGTTCTGAAGAACGTCTGGCCCATGATCGAGAACGGCACCGTGAAGCTGGTCGTCGACCAGACCGTCTCGATGTCCGACGCCGCCGAAGGGCACCGTCTCATGGAAGCCGGCGGCCACCTCGGCAAGATCCTCCTCGTGAACGACGACAACAGATGACGCCGGGCTGCCGCGCGCCTTCGCCACGCACATCGAGAACGGCGATCCACTGCGGCGATGACGGCAGCGTCAACTGACCGGCTACGGCGAGGCGAGCATGCCGCCGGCCTCCCCGGCAGCCGGGACGCGGAACGGTCACATCCCTGGGCCGACCCGGCCCGCGCGCCGCATGTGGCGGTGTCGAGGGTCGTCGACGCCCCGCGTGAGAAGCCGTACGCCTTCCATCCCGACGGCCTCTGGGCCCGCCGCGCTCCTTCTTCCAGCCGATCGAAGGCATGCCTCGCCGGGCTCGTGACTGGGTTCTACGGCGGGGCCTCACCGGGCAAGCGCAAGTCTGAATGCGGGCGGCCCCCCGGCTCAGTCGACTCCTGGGGCCGGTCGTCGGACGCCTTCCCAGGCACGGACCCGCCAGGAGCGCCGCATCGATGTCTGTCGTCGCGCGCGGACCGGGGAGGGACCGACCCGTCAGCTCGTCGACGCGCCGGAGACGGTAGCGGACGGTGTTGGGGTGGACGGAGAAGCTGCGGGCAGTGGCGTCGGCTGAGCCGCCGGAGACGCACCAGTGCTCCAGTGCACGGGAGGCGGGAGCGTTCAGCGGCCGGCAGGTCGAGGACCGGCCGGAGGGTCACTTACACCAGGCGGGCCGCCTCGGCCGGGCACCGCGGCCACGACCATCACCAGCGGCTCATCGTCGAACCGTGCCGCGCCGGATCCGGCGCCCGGCAGCGCGGCCAGGGCCAGACGGGCGAAGCGCATGTTCTGCGGGGCGCTTTGCAGCGGGAGGAAACACAGGCGGAGAAACCGTTCCCCCGCAGACCGAGGCCGCCGTGACCGACGGCTGGCTGCCACCATGGCGGGTCTTCCCGGCCCTCGTGAGCGGGTTGCGATGGGCGAATCGGGCCTGAAGGATGGATCCAGTCCCTACTGCGCCTTGGCCGCCATACGCAACAGCCGCACCATGAGGCGGCGTGAAGGGGCGCCTGCGCCCGTGACATGGAGCCGACATGACTGATCTTCCTCCTCCGATCACCCCCTATCTCGAACCGGCCGCGAAGGAGTTGTGCGAGGCGACGGACCCGCATCCGCGGATCTACGAGGTTCCCCCGGAGAAGGGCCGTGACATCCTGCTCGGCCTGCAGAGCGACCTCAGCGTGCCGCGCCCGGAGGTAGACGAGGAATGGGTCGACGTGGACGCGGGCAAGTGGGGCACGGTCCGCACCCGCATCATCCGGCCCAAGGGATCGTCGGGACCGCTGCCCGTGGTGTTCTACATCCACGGCGCCGGCTGGGTCTTCGGCGACGACAAGACCCACGACCGCCTCTTCCGCGAGCTCGCGGTCGGCGCCGGAGCAGCAGGCGTCTTCCCGGTCTACGACCGCGCGCCCGAGGCAAAGTACCCTACCCAGGTTGAGCAGAACTACGCCGTGGGCCAATGGGTCATGGAGCACGGCGCGGAGCACGGCTTGGACACCTCACGCATCGCCGTCACCGGCGAGTCGGTGGGCGGCTGCATGTCGGCGGTTTTCGCGCTGATGAACAAGGAGCGCGGCGGGATCGACCTCAAGGCGCAGGTACTGCTCTACCCGGTGACGAACGCCGACTTCGACACCCCGTCCTACCTCCAGTTCGCCGAGGGCTACTACCTCACCCGCGACGGCATGAAATGGTTCTGGGACCACTACTCCGAGCCGAGCCAGCGCACTGACGTGTACGCCTCCCCTCTTCAGGCCTCCCTGGACCAGCTCAAGGGCCTGCCCACCACCTTGGTCATCACCGATGAGGCCGACGTCCTTCGCGACGAGGGCGAGCAGTACGCTAACAAGCTGCGCGAAGCGGGCGTGGACGTGACCTCCGTCCGCGTGGCGGGCATGGTCCACGACTTTCTCCTCCTGGACAGCCTGCGCGACACCCGCGCCGCCAACGTCGCCCGCAAACTCGCCGTCGACGCCCTGCGCACGGCACTCCACGACAGCTGACGCGCACCGCACGTCCGACCCGGCAGTCCTCGGCGCCACGCAGATTCACAAGTTCGGACACGCGAGTGCAAGGAAGTGATCATGGAAGGGGGATCAAAAAAGTCCGATGACTTGCCGCCTGACCTGGAGCGGCTGCGCACTTTGCGGGTGTGGCACGCGATGTGGCTGGCACGCATCGACCGCAAGATGACGAGTTAGTGCGTGATAGCGGGTGAGGCGTCGTGCCTGGCCGCTGGCATGATCCGTCTATGGCGATCAAGGTCAATCGGGCGCTGCCGGCGCACCGGCTGTTCACGGGGATCTCTCGGAGTCATCTCGCGCTCCTGGTGGAGGAGTTGGCGGTGCCAGCGTCTCCCACCGGCCGCGGTAGGGAACACGGACCGTGCCTCCGGCGCCCTGGTAGCCCTTGTCGGCCCGGCAGTTGACGTCGGCTGCGGCAAGCGCGTCGACGATGCCGTGCTCGCGGGCCGCACGGACGTCGTGGACGGCCCCGGGCAGGGCCGGCGAGGCCCACAGCAGGCGGCCGGAAAGATCTGCGATCACCTGCACGTTCATCCCCGTGTTTCTTCTGCTTGCCCGAGTAGAAAAGCCGGTCGGCGGCGATTCGGTCGATCGGCAGCAGCGTCCCGTCCAGCAGGACGAACGCCTTCATCGACGCTGCCCGGACCACCTCGGCGAGCGTCGGGGCAAGGGCGGCCAGAACCTCAACTGCCTCGGTGACGTAGCGGTACGCAGTGGTGGTGCCCACGCTGAACCCGGCCGCGAGCTGCACGTACGGATGACCGTTGCGGAGATGGGCGAGGGCGAGCAGAGCCTGCCGACCTGCACTCAGGCGCCGCCAGGGGCTTCACCCGTGTGTCAGGTCAACCGGCAGGCTGTCGAAGCAGAACGAAGACCTCCTTGGCTACCGGTCTGGCGCATGCGAACCCCGACATCGTGGGTCTAGATGGTTGTCCTGACGGGTGCACTGCTGCGCCCGTGGCGTCGACCGCTGAGCTCGGCGTCGAGTGTCTCCTGAGCCACGCGCATGGCCTCGGCGTATACGGGGTCCTGCAGCCGCTTCCACATCTCGCCCTCAGAGACGTCCTCAACGCAGCTGACCACCCACCAGATGTTGCCGAAGGGGTCCTTGATACGCCCTCCGCGCTGTCCGAAGGCGTCGTCGGCCAGGGAAGTGACGACATGGCCGCCGGCTGCGACGGCCTGTGAGAACGCCTCGTCCGCATCGGCGACAAACACGCGCAGCAGGCTCGGCATGGCGGGCCAGTCCGTGTGTCGGTCGAAGGCCAACACGACGGTGTCGCCGACTCGGATCTCAGCGTGACCGATCAAGCCATCCTCGGTCGACACCCGCCCGAGTTCCTCGCCCCCGAACGCCTGGGTGACGAAGTCGAGGAAGGCCCCCGTGTCGTCGGTGACGACCCAGGGCGCAACGGTGGTGTAGCCCTCCGGCACGGGGCTCGTCTGCTCGGGCATCGCGGTCCTTTCGCTGATGTTGGTTGCCGGCAGCGACGATAGGCGTGAGATAGGTCAGCTTCTGTCCTAAGCGGCGGTGAGCTTGGGGCGCAACCGGTACTACCTCACGACTGCTCGCGCTGCTCCAGACCCCGCCTTTGACCCCTGCCCCCGTCAGCCGGAGGTTGGAAAACGCTCAGTGACTGACCGCACGGCGCATGGCATCGGCGACATTGCCCCAGCCCCAGTCGACCTGGGTCTGCAGCTGCCCGATACGGCCACGGTAGTTGTCCAGCCGGATCTCCTCAAAGAACGGCTCACGCCCGCTGGAGAAGATCACGGGCACCGTGCCGTCGTCGTCGAGGTTGGCCTACAGAGCCAAGACGCGTTCGGCGAAAGCCTGCACGGCGAACGACTCGTACAGCTCCTCCATGTGCCAGTCGTGATCCAGGATGAGGTAGACGGCAGCTCGCAGCCCCGTAATCCCTCGGTCGGCGAGAGCCTGGCCAGCCTGTCGTGCGGGAGCCAGCAGGCTGGGAGCTTGTCGCTCCACCTTCGTCAGGTCCACCGCAGCGGCCGTAGTCCTGCGTGTCTGCGCGGGAAGCGGCACGGCAGAGGGCTCGGGATCGACATCGACGCCGTAGTCGGTCGCCAGTCCCGCAAGGCCGGAGGCGTAACCCTGCCCCCCGGCTCGGACCTTCCAGCCCTCACCGCGGCGGTGTAGCTCCGCGAGGACCACGGCCGTTTCCCCCGCCTCCAAGTCCGGTGCGGTGAGACGGCGCCTGGCTGCAGCTGGGTCAGCACTCACCACAACGACTGCCCGGTGTACGTCTGCGAGTAATCGTCAAGAATCGTGGACCGGTGGGCGGAGGTGAGGGTGTGGGTGCTCTCGTTCTTCGTGATTCCGTCGATAGTTCGGTGAGGGCCGAACCGTCTGGCCTATAGCGTGCGGGGTCCTGTGCGGGAGATGCCCGCGCTCATGACGCTGGAGGCCTCCTGTGCCGGAGACGGACCTGAAGCAGCAGCTCGTCGAGCGGTTCCACGAGGTCAACGGTGATCACCCGATGACCGATGTCGATGACGAGTATGTCAGCGCGCAGTTCGTTGTCCTGGAGGAACTGTGTGCAGTCCATGGTCGCGACGTCGATGCGGTCCGTCGGCTGATGCTGGAGCAGCGTCTGCCGCTTCCGGGATATCTGCGCTCCGACGGTGCTGAAATGGTGCCGGCCGACCTGTTCGCTCTCGCCGACGAGGCCGGCGGCGTAGACCTGCTCGAAGCGTGGTTCACCGCTCACTGGGCCGACCCGATCACCGGGAAGGCGGAGTGGAATGCGTATCTCAGCGGACAGTACGTGTGTCTGCACTCGGTGACGCCGGCCACCATTCAGCGCAAGGATTACCTCACGGCCGCCATCGCTGCCGCGGCGAACGAGCCGGATGCCGGTTCAGTGGGCTGGTCTGCGCGGCTGCACGCTCTGGTTGACGAACTCGACACGCTGGAACCGGCGTTCACCGCCTACGACCGTCTTCGGTTCGGCGGGCCCACGTCCAGGGACACCTGCATCGACGACGTGCGCGCCCGCTTCCCACGCCCGTGAGGCTGGACTGGATGGTCGGCTGTTCGGGGCAGCGCAGCGGCGCACTGTGTCCGCACCGTCGGGCGCATGGGCGCAGTCGGGCTCGTCTGCGGCACAGCCTTCGGATCGTGTTGTCTTGGCGCCGATGTACTCCGCAGCCCGTGACCCGTCGGCGAGTGCGGACCTGTCGCGGTTGTGCCGCTGCTTTGGTGGCTGTCCGCTGTTGCGAGGTGGCGCCTGTGGTGTGCGAGGTGACGCCGTGCATGCTCGGTGCACGGCCCATGGCGGTGCCCGTGCGGTGTGATCAGTGGCTGGGCAGGCGTGTGGCCCTGAGCCCGTCGAGAGGGTACTCCTGGGGCAGGTGGGCCAGGTCGCCCGGCACGGTGATCAGCACGGTGATCGGCCGGGACGTGCCCGCGGCGAGGAACTGGTCGCCCACCGAGCTCAGGTACGCCTTGCCGTCCTGAGCGATGACATCAACGCCGGATGCTTCGGCTTTCGCACCCTTGACCGTGGGCAGGTCGAAGGAGAGGCGGAACTCCCTGACGTCCTCCGCCGTGCCGCCGTCCTTGCTGACGGCGGTGAGCGTGAGGTCGAAGCTGTAGACCCGGCCCCGGGGTTCGCTGTTCTCCCATGTCCCCTTGAACTTCTTCGTCACCACGATCTCGTCGTAACTGGGCGCAACGGGCAGAGGGGTGATGCGCCCGGCCCCGTTCACGATCTCCAGGTCGCCGACGGACACCCTGCCCCGTCCGATGCGCTGCGAGTGATGGATCTCCGTCGTGGTCAGATCGAGGTGGTTGACGTAGCCCGCGGAGTCGACCGCGTAGAAGTTGCCGTCCTGGTCGAAGAAGGTGGCCGCGTACGCCTTGCGTGAGCCTGCCGCGGCGCTGGCCTGAGCGGGCGGGAAGACACCCTGCTTGAGGACGGTCTTCATAGGCTGCCGGCCCGGGTCGACGAGCAGCAGGTCGCCGTTGTCGCCCTCCACCGAGTACAGCCGTCCGTCCTTGGGGTGGTAGGCGAAGTCGTCCCACCGGCCGCCACCCGGCGTACTGCGGGGCGTGGCCGTGCCGGCTGCCACGTCGATGGCGTAGCTGGGCGTGTCGGGGTTGCTGACGACGAAGAGATTCTTGCCGTCGGGATCCATGTCGCCGTCGAACCAGGGCCCGTTCGCCAGCCCGTCGATGGCCTGCTCCTTGAGGGTGCCGGCCGCCACGTCGATGGTGATGAGCTTGTTGCGGCTCACCGCCAGCAACAAAGGCTCCTTGTCGTCGCCGCGATACTGCGTCCCCATAGCGGTGTAGCCGCTCTCGTAGGGCGCGACGTTGTCCACGACGCGGGTGTCGCCGTCGATGGGGTCGAAGCGGTAGATCCGGGTGCTGGTCCTGCCGACGGCGAGACACACCTTGCGGTGAGCCATGAAACCGAGCGTCCTTCCACGCGACTTGATGGACGCTTCAAGGTCTGCCCCCACTCCACCCCCGCAAGCACGCAAAGTGTCCGTTCGAACACAATGCGCCATGTAGCCGGCGACGCGTGCGCCACCCGTTAGGGTGACATTCCGCGTCTGGCCAGTTGCTGTGGGTACGCGACGGAAGTACACCCTTCCTGCGCCGCTACCATCCCCACCGCATGGCCACCGTCTGCCATACGGACCGCCGGACCCGCGCTCTGACCTACGCCGGCGCCGGCCGTCCGCCGCGCTTGCTGGTCCACCCCGACGGCACCAGCACTTACCTCACCGCCCTTCGGTCCCGTCCGCAACATCTGCTACCGGCAGGCCGGCACCACGTCGAAGGAGAACGACAGTTTGCTGCTGTAGACCGACGGGCTGATCCAACGCTGTCGCGGAGGATCTCGCCACAGGAATGGAACAGTGGAGTATGCCCAGTAGTGTCCGGCCCCCACGGTGGGGTGAGCCCGGTCCGAGGACGGTGGCGCGCGGCGGAGCGGGGACCGCACCGCACCAGACGACTGGTACAGAGACGGCATGGGGGATCGTGAATGGGCCAGCAGCTAACCTTGGTGCCCGTGGTCCCGGCACTCGTCCATGGCCCTTGCTCTTCAGGTATCGAGGTGTGCTCAGCGTGCAGGACGTCCGGTTCGACCTGTCGGCCTTCGGTCTCAGTGAGACAGCGCGATGCACCGCCCACGTGCGGATGGCCGTCAGCCGTGCGCCCTCCCAGGACGCGGCGGCACAAGCGATCGCCGATTTCTTCTACGACAGCCTGGTCGATGGGCGCGCCGGGCGCGCGTGTGCTGCGGTAGGCGCTTTCCTCACCGGGCCCTGGAATGCCGTCGCCCCAGTGTCCGAGCGTCCAGGGCGGCGTATGTTTCTCGCCGGTTTCCGTGGCCCCCACGTCCACTCGCCCGGCACGGAGGATTCCAGCCCGCCGGCCGTGCCGTCGCTGTCGCCTGGCGCCTTCGAGAAGGCACCGGCGCTGTACTCGCTGCTGGAACGCCTGGGAGTCACGGCCGAGGACACGAACGGTTCGGCGCCCCCCGTGAGCGACGTCGACGTCGTGCACCTGCCCGGGGGTCAGGTGGACGGCTTGGAGGAACTCCTTCCGGGACAGGACGTCCGTTCCGCTCTCGTCTTCGGTGGAACCTTGTCGCCGGGCGAGCGGTTCGCGGTGGTGCTGTTCTCCCGTGTTCCGCTGTCCGGCGAGGTCGCGACGCTGTTCCGCACCGTAACCGGCAGCACGCGCCTGGCGCTTCTGTCCGCCGGGCAGCCGTCGCCCACCGTGGAGGCGGACGCGGCTCGCTCCGTCCTCGAGAGCATGGAGCATCTGGTCGAACAGCGGGCCGGGCACCTGCAGACCGTAGTGGCCCGGCTGCGCTCCGCCACGACAGACTTGCAGCGATCCCAAAGGGAGCTGGAGCAGCGGGAACGTGAGCTCCGCGAGGAGGCGGCGATCGTCGAGCTGCTCCAGGAGGTGGGGAGCACCCTGGCGGCGGAACTCGACCTCGACGCGCTGGTCCAGCACGCGGTCGACGCCGCCACCCGCCTGTCCGGGGCGGCGTTCGGCGCCTTCTTCTACAACGTCCTGGGCGAGACCGGAGAGTCGTACCTGCTCTATGTGATCTCCGGTGTGGACCGGTCGGCCTTCGACAAGTTCCCCATGCCGCGTAATACCCAGGTGTTCGAGCAGACCTTCCGGGGCTTCGGCGTGGTGCGGTCCGACGACATCACCGCCGACCCGCGGTACGGACACAACGCACCGCACCACGGCATGCCGGAAGGGCATCTGCCGGTGTGCAGCTACCTGGCCGTTCCGGTGATGTCCCGGGGAACCGTGCTCGGCGGCTTCTTCTTCGGCCACCCGGAGCGGGGGGTCTTCACCGAGCGACACGAGCGCCTGATCACCGGTGTCGCCGCGCAGACCGCCGTGGCGCTGCAGAACGCGCAGACGTACCGCCAGGAACGCGAAGCGGCCGCAGCACTGCAACGCCACCTGCTGCCGGCCCTGCCACGCGTCGACGGGGTGGCCAGCACATGGCGATACCTGCCCGCCGCACGGGACCGCGGTGCCGGCGGTGACTGGGTGGACCTCATACCGCTCCCGGACGGCGAAGTGGCGCTGGTCGTCGGTGACGTGATGGGCAAGGGCGTCAGAGCGGCGGCGGTCATGGGCCAGATCCGCACCGCCTGCCGTGCCTACGCGCAGCTTGGTCTCGCTCCCGCCGACGTGCTCCAACAGCTGAGCGTCCTGGTGGACGACATCGCCCCCGGGTCCATCGCCACCTGCGTCTACGCGGTGCTCGACACACGCCGGGACCGGCTGCGCGCGGCCGTCGCCGGGCACCTGCCACCAGCCCGGCGCGACCCGGCAGGCAGCGTGACGTTCCTGGACGAGGAGGTGGGACCGCCACTGGGCGTGGGCAGGCACCGCTATACGGAGCAGGAGACCCCACTGCCGCCCGGAGCGCGCTTGCTGCTGTACACGGACGGCCTGGTCGAACGCCGCGGGCGCCCCATCGACGACGGCCTGCGGCAGTTGCGGGAGCTGCTGGCCGGGCCCGTGGGCGAGATCGAGGCGGACTGCGACTCGTGGCTGGACGCCCTGGCCGGCGGACAGCACGACGACGACATCGCCCTGCTGTACCTGCACCGGCCCGAGGACGCGTCGCACCAGGTGGTGACGGTCGTACGGGACTACGCCCCGGTCTCCAGCGCCGTTCCCGACGCCCGCAACCTGGTGGCCGACGTCATGCGCCAGTGGGGTCTGCAGCACCTGGCGAACGACATGATGCTGATCGCGGACGAGATGGTCGCCAACGCCGTCCGCCACGCCAAGACACCGCTGCGCGTCGAGCTGCGGCGAGCCGGTGAACGTGTCGTCCTGGAGGTCACGGACAGCAGCCCTGAGGAGCCACGTCTCATCGTGTCCCAACCCGGGGATTTCGGACACCGGGGCATATTCCTGATCGACGCCATCGCGACACGATGGGGCACCCGTTGGATCGACGGAGGGAAAGTGGTGTGGGCGGAGATCAAGATCTCGTGACGATCCACCCCGGCCGGCTCCTCGGCCGGCCCAGGAACAATCAGCCGACCCGTTCACCCCGGACACGGAAGAGACGCCCTCGATGATCCCCTCCCCCGGCCCCGGGGCTCGCAAGCCCTCCGACAGTTCACCACCGGTCGGCTCCCGGAGTCTGGTCCCGCCCGGCCCGACGCTGAGCCTCGCTTCGCACCGCGGTCCACGACACACGGTCGTCGCCGTGGACGGTCCTATCGACTACCACACCGCGCCACAGCTACTGGGACATCTCACCACCACGGAGCTCCAGAATGTGCCCCTGCTGATTCTGGACCTGGCCCGCGTGAACTTCTGCGACTCCAGCGCTCTGGGAGCCTTCGTCGACATCCACCGCCGCCGTGCGGACGCGGGGCACCGGTTCGCGTTGAGCGGCATACAACCCGAGGTCAGACGCATCCTCGAACTCACCCGTCTCGCTTCCGTCCTGCCGCTGTATGAGACGGTCGAGGACGCGCTCTCCGGAGACTGACTCGGTCACCCGACGGCCGGCCACCCACCCAAGGAACTCGACGTGCTGGCCAACACCCCGAGGCTTCGCCCCACCGGTGGCGGGCCACACGGCTCCCCTGCGGTCGCTGTCGACCGCAGCCAGTCAGGCGTCGAGGCACCGGTGGCCGTAGGGATTGTCGACCAAGTGGATGCAGGTGCCGTCCGGTCGGCGGCGCAGCACGTCGGACGACACGCCGCTCATGTCGAGCGCCGTGCCGTCGGGCACGGTCGCCTTATGGGTCCACTCATCCGCCCAGGCGACGATGTCCCCGGTGGCAAGACCGACCGGCCCAGCGATGCGCCCGCGGGTCCGGGCGCGCGCTGACGTAGGCCGAGACCGCAGTGCGGGTGCCCTCCGACCCCCGCACGTACGCACCCGGCCCGGTGACGTAGGCCGAATCCGGGTCGAAGCAGACGCATCGCATGGAGAACACCGTGCCGCAGCCGCTGCGGCACCCGAAGCCCTCACCGCGGCCGGACGCCGTCGACTCCCCATGGTGAGCCCGGCGACGCGGTCGAGTGGCGAGCACCGGACGCTGCGGCCACGGCCAGGCCGGAGGAAGCTGCATGCGCTCCCCCGGCGGCCGTTCGGCCACCGGCACCGGGTTGCTGTCCGCCTGCCGGGCCGGTGGCGGACGGCTGGGCCGGTCCGGGCGCGAAAGAGGCCTCCCCGGCGAGGCTTCGGACCCGGTGCAGGATGCCGTCGACCACCTGGCGATGAATCGCGCCACCACCCGCAACGGCGAGGCCGGCAAAAAGCGGTTCAGACGGCGTCGTGGGCGCCCTGGTGGGCGCTGAGCGCGTCGGCAGTGCTCGGGTAGTGGGGCAGGAGGCTGTCCACTCCGGTGAGGGTGAGCATGCGCATCAGCCGGTCGGGGATGGCCGCCAGGGTCAGGGAGCCGCCGGCGTCCTGCGCGCCGTGCCAGATGCCGATCAGTGCGCTGAGGCCGGCGGAGTCGCAATAGCCCACACCGGACAGGTCCAGGATCAATTGGTGGTGGCCCTGGTCGATCAGCTCCAGCGCGCGGGTACGCAACCCGGGTGCGGTATGCAGGTCGATCTCGCCGGTGACGTTGGCGACCGCTGCGGGACCGGAGGTGGCGGTCAGGGTCAGCTCGATGTCGTCGGTCATGGTGGGTCAGTACTCCTCGCCGGCGGGCGCGGCGGCGGTGTGTGCGGTGGATCCGGCCCCCGTCGCGGCGGCGGCCTGGTCGGGAGTGGGCACCGACAGCGACAGTAGAGCGACGTCGTCACTCGCGCCCTCGGGCAGGGCGTCCAGCAGACCGACGGTGTCCTGGATCAACTGCGCCGCCCCGCACGAGGCGGGACGAGCGGTGAGGAAGGCCGTCAGGCCCTCGTCACCGAGCATGGTGCCGGCGCTGGTGTGTGCCTCGGTCAGGCCGTCGGTGTAGAGGAGCAGGGCCTGGCCGGGGGCGAGGTGGAGGGTGGTGGAGGCGAAGCGGGCGCCGGGGAAGGCCCCGATGAGCATGCCGCCCTTGGGATGGACCGCTTCCACCCGCGTGTGGGTGGCGGACCCGGCTTCGGGCGGGCCGGGGCTGAGGTGGTAAGCCGGGGGGTGCCCACCGGTGGCCAGCTCCACGGTGAAGCCCCCGGCCGCGTCAGGTGTGAGGGTGGCGAAGAAAGCTGTGCAGAACCGGCTGCCCGCCCACACATCGGCCAGCAGGGCGCTGTTCAGAGACTCAAGTACCGCAACGGGATCGTCCGTGTGCTGGGCGGAAGCCCGCAGGGTGTAGCGGGCCAGGGAGGTGATAGTGGCCGCCTCGGCACCCTTGCCGCACACGTCCCCCAGGAACAGCCCCCACTTCCCGGCGGGCAGGGGGAAGACGTCGTAGAAGTCGCCGCCCACGTCGTGCGCGGACGCGGTGTGATAGTGACAGGCCAGCTCCAGGCCGGGCACTATCGGCAGTGTCGGCGGCAACAGAGTGCGCTGCAGGGTGGAGGCGAAGGAGGCGATCGCCGCCTTGTCCCTCTCCGCCTGCTCCCGGGCCGCCCGCTCAGCCTCGGCGGCCCGCTGCTCCTGGCGCACGGTGCGCAGCGCGGACAGGCGCAGCTCCATCTCGTCCAACACGATCGCCGCCAGATCGGTCAGGGTGGCAGTCTGTTCGGAGGTGATGGAGCGGGGCTTGGTGTCCAGGACGTTGACCGTGCCCAGCTTGTGCCCGTCCGCGGTGGTGATCGGCGCGGCGGCGTAGAACCGAACCCCCAGCGGGCCGGTGACCAGCGGGTTGCCGCAGGCGACGTCGTCGAGCAGAGTGTCGGGAATCACCAGCGCATCGTCGCGCAGCACCGCGGAGCCGCACAGGCCCGGGTCCCGGCCGATCTCGCTGACCCCGTCCAGGCCGTGCGCGGCCTTGAACCAGATCCGGTCCTCGTCCACGATCGTCACCGTCGCCACGGGGACGTCGAACAGCCGGGCTGCCAGCGCGGCCACCCGGTCGAACGCCCCGTCGGGCGGGGTGTCGAGGATGTCGTAGCGGCGCACCGCCTCCATCCGGCCGACCTCGACGACCTCGTCGGGCACCAGATGCAGGCGCTTGTCAGTAGCGCCGACCTCGGATGCCGAAGCCTGCTCGGGCATCGGCCTTCCACCTCCCTGACCTCCCGCGGCCGCTGGGCGCGACTCGGGCCAGCGGCAACCCTATGCGGAACGAGTGTGCGAAGGCCACCGGGTGCCATCCGGCGGGACTCTCCCGCCTCACCTCTTGGCGGGCCTCAGCACCGGGAGGACAGCATCGGGGCGCCGGCGACTTCCGTCCCGGCTCCGCCACCCGGCTGACGGCGGCGAGGCGCGACGGGCGTCGGCCGACGCGCAACCGGCTGAGCCCCCGGTCCCCGGCCGCGTCGCCCATCCCCGCCGCCCCTTCCTCCTTCACACCAGCCAAGGAATACGGGCAGAGCAGCCACACGGGGATGTCAGCGGGCCGACCACGAGGAAGCCGCGTCGTGACCTGTGCGGACACGGGGACGGTCCTGCGGGCCGCGCGACAGAGGAGCGGAACGAAGCGCGATGGTTGGAGACGAGTCGGCGGGTCAGCGATCGCCGGTGGGGGCGTGCAGGACGCCGGCGCTGTCCGGGCCGACGGGGGCTAGCGACGGCGCCTCGGCGGCGGCAAGGCTTTCCCGGGCCGCGGCGACGACCGCGTCCGCGGTGAGCCCGAACTGCTCGTACAGCACGGTGTAGGCCGCGCTGGCGCCGTAGTGGTCAAGGCCGACGATGCGGCCGACGTCGCCGACGAACTCCCGCCAGCCCATGGGCACGCCGGCCTCGACGCTCACCCGGGCGCGCACCGCAGGCGGTAGCACCTGCTCGCGGTAGGCCCGGTCCTGGGCCGCGAACCACTCCCAGCACGGCAGTGACACGACCCTCGTCGGGATGCCGTCGGCCTCCAGCGTCTCCCGGGCGGCGACGGCGATCTGCACCTCGCTTCCGGTGCCCATCAGAATGACCTCAGGACTGCCGCTGGAGGCTTCGGCCAGCACGTAGCCGCCCCGGGCGACGCCCTCGGCCGACGCGAACTGCGTGCGGTCGAAGACGGGCAGGTTCTGCCGGGACAGGGCGAGTCCAGCCGGGCGGTCGTTGTGCTCGAGGATGGTGCGCCAGGCCACCGCGGTCTCGTTGGCGTCGGCCGGGCGGACGAAGTCCAGGCCAGGGATGGCCCGCAGCGCCGCGTAGTGCTCGATGGGCTGGTGGGTGGGGCCGTCCTCGCCCAGCCCGATGGAGTCGTGCGTCCACACGTAGGTGACCGGGAGCTGCATGAGCGCGGCCAGCCGCACCGCACCGCGCATGTAGTCGGAGAAGGTGAGGAACGTGCCGCCGTACACGCGGGTCCCGCCGTGCAGCGCGATGCCGTTCATGATCGCGCCCATGGCGTGCTCGCGGACGCCGAAGTGCAGCGTGCGCCCGTACGGGCCGCCCGACCACATCTTGGTCTGCCGGCTCTCGGGCAGGAACGAAGCCTCCCCCTTGACCGCGGTGTTGTTGCTCTCCGCCAGGTCGGCCGAACCACCCCACAACTCCGGCAGGACCGGGTACAGGGCGGCGAGGACCTCGCCGGAAGCCTTCCGGGTCGCCACGCCCTTCGGATCGGCGTCCCAGACCGGCAGGTCGTCCGCCCAACCCTGCGGCAGCCGACGGGTGGACAGCCGCTCAAGCAGCGCGGCACCGTCGGGGTTGCCGGCCCGCCACGCGTCGAAGCGCTGCTGCCACGTCGCGTGCGCCTGCGCGCCGCGCTCGGCGACCCGGCGGGCGTGTTCGAGCACCTCCGGGTCGACCTCGAAAGTCTTGTCGGGGTCGAAGCCGAGGATCTCCTTGGTCGCCCGGACCTCGTCCTCGCCCAGCGCGGATCCGTGGGCCGCGCCGGTGTTCTGCTTGTTCGGCGCGGGCCAGCCGATGATCGTGTGCAGCACGATCAGCGACGGGCGGCCGGTCTCGGCCCGGGCAGCGGCCAGCGCGCCGTCGACCGCGGCCAGGTCCTCGCCGTCGTCGACGTGCTGCACGTGCCAGCCGTAAGCCTCGTACCGCTTGCCGACGTCCTCGGTGAACGCGATGTCGGTGTCGTCCTCGATCGAGATCCGGTTGGCGTCGTAGACCAGGACCAGATTGCCCAGCTCCTGAGTGCCGGCCAGCGATGACGCCTCGCCGCTGACGCCCTCCTCCAGGTCGCCGTCGGAGGCGAACGCCCAAATCGTGTGGTCGAAGACACTCTCGCCCTCGGGGGCGTCGGGGTCCAGCAGACCGCGCTCGCGGCGGGCGGCCATCGCCATGCCGACGGCGTTGGCGACGCCCTGGCCGAGCGGGCCGGTCGTCGTCTCCACCCCCGGTGTGTGGTTGACCTCGGGATGGCCCGGGGTCGCAGAGCCCCAGGTGCGCAGCGCCTGAAGGTCGGCCAGGTCCAGGCCGTAGCCGGAGAGGAAGAGCTGGATGTACAAGGTGAGGCTCGAGTGCCCCATCGACAGCACGAAGCGGTCACGGCCGACCCAGTTCGGATCGCTCGGGTCGTGGCGCAGCCACTTCTGGAACAGCAGGTAGGCGGTGGGGGCCATGCTCATCGCGGTGCCGGGGTGGCCGTTGCCGGTCTTCTGTACGGCATCCATCGCCAGCTCGCGCACGGTGTCGATCGCGCGGCGGTCGAGATGGCCCATCCCCTCGGGGAAGGTGGGGTGCGGCTGGAAGGGGTTGGCGGTGGGTGCGTCACTCGCGGCCTCGGCGGGTGCCTCGGGGCGGGTGCTCTTCGCCTCGGTGGCGGGGTCTGCCTCATTGGCGGTCATCGGTGGCGGTACTCCCTTGGGGGTGGGACGGTAGATGCTTTTCACCGCGCGGCGGTATCGGGCACCGCAACCGGGCGGGCCCGGCGACGGTGGGGGCGTCAGGCGAGTGGGGTGTCGTCCAGCGCCTTCGCGAGGTCGCCGGGGGTGTCATAGAGGGCGATGGCGCCGGCCTTCCGCAGCTCGTCGTCCCCGAAGCCGCCGGAACGGACGACGATCGCGGGCATCCCCGCTCTCTTGGCCGCCTCAACGTCCCACACCGAGTCGCCGACCATCACGCTCGACGCGTCGGGTGGCGCTCCCGACTTCTTCAGCGCCACCTGCAGCAGATCCGGCGCCGGTTTGGAGGACTCCACATCGGCGCTGGTGGTCCAGTCGTCGACGATGTCACGGGCGTCCAGCATGTCCAGAAAGACCTCCACGTGACGCTGCTGAGCAGAGCTGGCCAGCACCAGGCGGTGACCGCGCTCTTTGACCGCCACGAGGAGATCGCGAGCACCGGGCAACGGCGCCATCTCCTCCAGCAGCTCGTCGACCTCCCTGCCCTGCTGCTCCCTGGCCCGGTTGCCCACCCGGCGCTCCAGTTCCTCGCCGCCGACAGCGGTGACCACCTGATCCCCGCCCATCCCGATCAGCCGGTGCAACCGCCACACCGGATAGATCTCGCCCACCGAGCGCAGTGCCCGGTACCAGGCGAGGGCGTGGTGGTAGTTGGAGTCGATGAGTGTCCCGTCGATGTCGAGGACGGCGATGGCGGATGCGGTCACGCTCACCGGTTACCCGCCGGCCCGGTACCCACACGGAGACCGCGGAACCAACAAGGCGATCGTCGGTACGGTGGCTCCCCGGCACTGTTGCTCAGCAGGTGTGACCACTTCATTCCCGTCTCGCGCACGCCCGCGCCCCGCCCGCCGGCCGCAGCATGGCCAGGTCAGGCACCGGCGTTCGCGGTGCGTCTTTCGGAGTGGGGCCGTACCAGTCCAGGCACAGGACGGTGGCGTCATCTTCCACGTGGCCGTCGCACGCTTCGGTGACCGCGCTGACCATGGCGCGCACGGCCTCACGTGCGGGTTCGGCGGCGGTGTCACGAAGGAACGCGGGCAGGTCGACGGCTTTCGCTTGGCGATCCTGCATGCCGTCGGTGTAGAACACCAGGCGGTCACCGGGGCGCAGGTCGAGGTCCTGCACCCGGTAGGCACCCTGCCAGGAAACACCTAAGGGAAGATCCACGTGCAACTTGATCTCCTCAACGGTGCCGTCGCGCAGCCTCAGGGGCCAGAGGTGGCCGGCGTTGACGAGCTGGGCGCCGGTGCCGTCCAAGGCGACGCGCAGCATCTGGCCGGTGGCGAAAGTGCGGCGGCCATGGTCGAGGAGGGCCTGGTGGGTCTGGCAGGCCTGTCCGGCGAGGTCGGTACCGGCGCGGCGGGCGCCGCGGGAGGCGTTTACCGCCAGGGTGGCCATGAGGGAGGCGTCGGCGTTGTGGCCCATGGCGTCGGTGATGGACAGGTGCAGGGTGTCCTCGTCGAGGCTGTAGTCGCAGGTGTCACCGCTGATGCCGGAGGCCGCGACCAGGGCACCGGCGAGGACGAACTCGAGGGCCTGGCAGGAGGGCGCCGAGGGCGGGAGCCGACGCTGGATCTCCGCTGCCGGGCTGACCGAGGCGGTGCAGTCGCCCCGGTGGAAGAGGTCGGTGAAGAGACCGGCCGGCTGTCGGTCGTGACCACCGTCGCCGATGGCATCCGCGTGCTGACCCTGGCCGGAGAGATCGACCACCACACCGGCGACACCCTCCGCCAGGCCCTGGACGCCGTCGGCACTCCCCCTCCGCGCATCGTCGTCGACATGCGCCAGGTCACTTTCATGGACTCCAGCGGCATCAACATCTTCATCGCCGCCCACCAAGCCAGGAAATGCTCCGCACGCTCGGCGAGCACCCGGGTCACCGTGTCGTCGTCCGGGGAGGCGCTGCCGAACCGCATCGGCAGGACCACGTCGCCGTCTCCGGCTTCGGCCGGTACCCGCTGGTGGGCGAGGAGATCACGGCGCTTGAGCCGCAGCTGTTCGGGGGTGTCACCGACGATTGCGGCCAGCTCGCCCTGGCGCAGCACCCGTACCGGCCGCGGAGGGTCTCCGATGCCCTCCAGGTCTTCACGGAGAGGGGAAGGTGAGGAGCGGGTGATCCCGTAGTCGCAGATACTCAGCTGTCATTCCCCTCTCCCGCGCGCGGTCCGGTCGCCCTGACGTTCCCGGCCCGTGTGACGTGCCTGCTGGAAGGCGCCGGAGTCCTGGGCGCCGGGCAGGGCCGGCTTGTCCTTGTCGCGGGCGCCGGACTGTGTGAGCTCCGTGAGCCCGGCCGGTTTGCCCGGCCCCGCTTCCAGATCGAGGCGGTTGCACGCCTCGGCGAAGCGGAGGTAGGTGTCGACGCTCGCGACCACGACCCGTACCTCGATCTTCAGGATCTCGATTCCGAGAAGGGAGACCCGCACGTACGCGTCGATCACCAGCCCCCGGTCGAGAATGAGTTCCAGAACGTCGTAGAGGCCGCTGGAACCGCCTCCGCCGCCCTGCTGTGGCGCGACGGTCATCACGACCAACCCCTTGCCGTCTGCCTCTGCGCGGTCCCGTCGACGCCGTCCCTCACTGCGACGCAGGCTTACCTGGTCGAGTAGCCGCAACCACCTGTGAACAAACACACGTACGAGCCGGTCAAGCTCCGCGGCACCGCGACGGTCTCGGACTGAGTCCGTCCCTGGACTCGCCTGCTCGGGTCGGTGGGCGGTTTCCAGGTACGCGGTTGGCCCCGAGTTCCCGCACGAGGGCGGTCAGCTCGTGCCGCGACAGCTCCTTGTGCTTCTTCGTCCTTGTGCTTCTTCGTATGCCGGCGATCGAGCTGGACGCCGAGATGCCCTGCTGGATCAGACGCCCGCGCTGGCTCTGGAGACCGTTCGGGATCTCTACTTGATGGTCACCTTGAGGATGCGGTCCTTGCCGGCGCCCTGGTCGGTTGTGCCCATCCAGAGCTGGTCGGCGCCGGGAACCTTGGCGATCGCCCGCAGCCTGCCGTACGTGCCGTTGTAGTAGGAGGTGGCGTGCTCGACGTTCTGGCCGGTGGCGTCGATCGGCATCCGCCACAGTCGGCGGCCGCTCAGCGTGGTGGCGTAGATGACGTCGTTGACGACCGCGATCTGGGCAGGTACGCCTCCCTTGTCCGGATCCCAGACCATTTTGGGGTTCGTCATGCCGGAGGCGGAGCAGTTGCCCTGGCAGGTCGGCCAGCCGTAGTTCTTGCCCGGCTTGACGAGGTTGAGTTCGTCCCACTCCTCCGCGCCGATCTCGGTTTCCCACAGTCGTCCGGAGCGGTCCCAGGCCAGTCCCTGGGGATTGCGGTGGCCGTAGCTGTAGACGCGTGTCCCGAACGGGTTCCCGGGGGCCGCGGTACCGTACTTGGTGATCCGCAGGATCTTTCCGTTGAGCGACTTCTTGTCCTTCGCCAGCTTGCGCTCCGAGGCGTCACCGGTGGCGACGTACAGGTATCCGTCGGGTCCGAAGGCGATCTGCCCGCCGTTGTGCCTGGTGTCCTTGGGGTCCCTGCGGATTCCTGTCAGGATCGGGGTGGAGTCGCTCAGTCCGGTGCCGTCGAAGCGCATCCTGACGACGCGGTTGTCCTTGGCCGTGGTCTCCATGAAGAACACGTCCTTGTCGGTGGTCCCGTTCCAGGTCGGGGACACGGCGACACCCAGCAGGCCCCCCTTGTCCCGTGAGTCGCTCCACACCGCGCCCGGCACGGTGCCGACCTTCTTCTTGGCGCCGTCCCGGGCGATTTTCCAGACCACGGCGGTGTCACGTTCGGTCACCAGCGCCGCCTTGTGATCCCGGAGGAACGAGATCCCCCAGGGTGTCGTCAGCTTGTCCGCGAGCGTACTGATCCCTGCCGGTGCGCCACCGGCGCGTGGCACACCGGCTCCGCTGTCCTGCGGATGGGGGACGATGTGCGGTTCCGTAGCCGTAGCGGGCGGCCCGGACACGCCGACGGCCATGATGGCAGCGGCAGCGGTGAAGGCGCTCATACCCGGACGGACCCGTTGCAGCATTGAAAGCGACGAGCGTGACATTCTGTTGCCTTTCCTACTGTGAAGCGACCGCTTGATTCCTGCCCTGAATGCAACGGCCGACTGCAATACCAGGGGGATGATGTTTAGTGCTGCGCCGCATCGCGGGAATCAGGTGAAGAGGACGTGGTCCTGACTCATTTCCCGAGCCTCACCCCCGAAAGCATGTGCAGCAGTATTGGTCCAGCCAGTTGACGGACCGTTTACCGCGCCGCGGACAGCGCACATCAGTGAGCTTGCGGGCTGACTCGTCAGCCACCGGACACCAAGCGCCGAGAGGTCCCTCCCACGAGTGACCGCAGTCATGCAGGTGGGCGCGGTACGGACTACACCGCTTCAGAGGGGCGGTTCTGGTTAATGGCCCGATGGGACGGTGCCGGGCCGCCAGACGGCCCACGCGGCTGCGAATCGTCTACTGAAACTTGAAACTCGTGATGCCGAGTGGCGCAAGCCCCGTAACCGGTCGGTGCATGCTATGGCCGATCCCATGGTGCCCTATTCGGACCAGTCCATTTGTGAGGCCTCCGTCAGGCGCATTAGCTTCAAGAACATGAGCATGTGTGCAGTCCGGCTAACAGGCCGCGCAACGGTGCTGGCGAGCGTGCTGAGTTCCCTCCTGGTCGCCGGCATCAACAGTCAAGCCGACGCCACCGCCCCACACGTGAGGCTGTATGTCCTGGGTGACAGCCTTGCCGGCGGCAGCTCCCAGGGCGGTAAGGGATCGCACGGCTGGCCCTCGCTGGTCGCTGAACAGCTGGGACTGACGCTGCGGCTCGACGCCAAGGGCGGCACCGGCTACACCACTGGTGGCCGGCAAGAAGGCGGACGGCCGTACACCCAGCGGATCAAGCAGGCCATTGCCGCGAAGCCGGACGTGGTCGTCGTCGAGGGCTCCCGCAACGACTCAAGCCCGACGAAAACCCGAGCCGCCGCGGTAGACACCCTGCGCCGACTGCGTGCAGGGCTGCCCCACGCGCGCATCCTGGTCATCGGGCCGATCTACTCGTTCCGGCGACCGATCGGCTCACACCCGATCGACGAGGCGGTCTCGGCCGCGGCAGAGAAATTCAACCTGCCGCACCTGTCGCCGGTGCACCGTGGGTGGTTCACCGGATCCGCCCATCAGTACATCGGAAGCGACGGTGTGCACCCGACGGACGCCGGCCACGCATATCTCGCCAAGCGGATCCGCCCCGAATTGTCACGGCTGTTGCATACGTAAGACCAGGACGGTGTCGATCCACTACGTGCCCTGCGATCGATCCGGGCCACCCGTCCGGACGGCGGCCCCATCTACTCGATCCTCGACAACCTCTCCGCCCACCTGAACTGGAAAATGCGGATGGGCGGCAAAGAACAAGGTCGAACTGTGCTTCACCCCGACCTACGCATCCTGGGCGAACCCCATCGAGGCCCACTTCGGGCCGCTGCGGCAGCTCACCCCCGGCCAACTCGCATCATCCGAACCACACGATCCAGACCCGGGCCCTGCACGCCTACCTGCGCTGGCGGAACAAGAATGCCCGCCACCCTGACGTCCTGGCCGCCCAGCGCAAGGAACGCGCCCGCATCCGCAGCGAGAAGGGCCTTCGCTGGGGAGGCCGACCACCACTCGTTGCCTGACCAAGCAGCCTAGTGCGCCGTCTGCTCGAGTCCACCGGCACGGAGGGCATCCTCGATCTCGCCAAGCTTCGCCGACGACAAAACTCCCACCTGTTCGGTCAGATCTTCCTGGGCCAGCGTGACCAGCCAAGTGCACGGGACAAGACCGGGACGTGGCAGCGCCACTCGAAGGACGCCCTCGAGAGGAAGCCCCTCGGGCGCCCCCACTGCCACCTCGACGGCCACACCGCTAATCTCGGTCCCCGCAGGAGCGACGACCTGCATCGCTCGGAACCCGGACGCTTCGTCTCCTGACAGCAGTACTACCGGCCGCCGCTCGTCAAAGTCCGCCAACCAGACCTCGCCGCGCTGCATTTACCCTCCCGACGCGGGATCGCGGGGGAACCTTGCACGCCCCGGACCGAACACCTCATTGTCGGCCATAATCCAACCAGTCCAGCGGTCGCAGCGGCCAGCGAACCCGGTGAACCTTCGCGGTCACAGCACTAGGTGCGTCGTCACAGTCGCGCTCTACACCACGGCGTACTTCGACGCGGTCCCCGCCGCGAACTCCCGAGGTCGACTGGGAGCCGCTGCGCGCGGAGGGCAAGGGCCGCGGTCCCCGCTCGCCGCTCTGCAGCCCGCCCCGGCCTGATACGGGCTGCCGGTCGACGACGCCGCCCCTGCCCGGATCCGGCGGGGGCGGCGGCTTCCTGGGTGGTCAGCTCCTGCGGCGGGACAGGCCGCGGAGCTTGCCCGGCTCCTGGTCACGGTCGTCCTCCGGCTCGGGTGACGCGGCGCGGGCGTCCGGCATGCTCCCGTACTCGCCGATCAAGCGGCGACGGGCTCTTTGAGGTGGCCGTTCATCTCCCAGCAGGCCCGGTGCCCCAGCCAGGGCAGCGCCGGGGTCAGCCTGACGGCGAGGCCGTCCAGGACGCAGGTGTCGTCGCTCACGTCTTCCACCAGGCGGATGCTCATCTCACTCCTCACCCGTTCGCGAGCCGGGAAAGCGCCCGGCACACAGCCGCAGGTGGCGGGCTGGGAGCACACCGGCGGGCACAAAACCGCAGGTGGAACGGCCAGGGAAGGCGAGGGACGGCCGCGCGGACACCGGCTGCCGCTCCCCCGGCATCCCAAACCGGCAGAGCCGCAGGGACGTGACCGCCACGCACATGGGCCAAAATGGGACCCCGGCCCGATTCCGGCGGGCCGGGGCTCCACGGTGAGCGGTCGGCCGCGGCCTAGTACTCGTCGTGGTGACGCTTGACCACACGGAAGCTGGCCACCACACCGTCCTCGATGTCGATGCCCTCGGTGCAGCCCGGCTTCACGCCGTAGCTGGAGCTGTGCGGGCCGACGGTGGCGATGGGAGCACCGTTGTCACACACGGCCCCGCGGAAGACCTCCACGGCCTTGCGGCTTTCGTTGCGGACGTTGAAAGTCTTCGCGCCCAGACCGCTGACCACGGTGATGCAGTCACCGGGACGGGCGGAGTACGACCGCTCGTTGATCTGGATACGGCCCTCGTCCTCGCCCCGCCCCTCGTTGTCCTCGTCCTTGTCGTTGTTGCCCCGGCCCTGGTTTCCCCGGCCCTCGTTGCCCCGGCCCTCGTTGCCCTTGCTGTTGTTGCCCTCGTTGCCCTTGCTGTTGTTGCCCTCGTTGCCCTTGTCGTTGCCGTTGCCGCTGCCGCCGGTCACGGCGGCAACGGCGGCCGGGGCCTCCTGGGCCACCGAAGCGGAAGCGGCCGAGGCATAGGTGATGCCGGTCGCGGCCAGAGCGGCGGCAGCCGACACAGCGGCGGTGACCACGGTCGTACGGAGCTTCATCTCACGATCTCCTGTCGCACAGAGAGACGCCGGCCCGTCGGCCGACTCGTGAACGAACTTAGCCACAACCGACACGACGGGCATATCGGAAGATCGGGGACCCAGCTCCAAACAGGGTATTCTTGGGTCTTTCACCGTGAGCTGACACAGAGTCACATGAGCCAGCAGAAAGACAGATTGACATATTATTAGGCTTTCCAGGTGACATCCTGACACCTCCTCACTCCCGTGACGACGGCGCGTCGCTGCGGCCGCGATGAACTGAGCCGTGTTAGAGGGGGGCCGCATCGGAGCCTGCCGACAGGCCTCACAACCCGGCGAGATCGCAGAGCACCCCGGTCACACCCGGCCTCCGGCGCCATGCACAGACGGACGAGCCGGGACAGCGGCCGAAGCCCTCCGGCCACCTGCATGCGCGACGCCCCCCGCCTGCAGATACGCCGCGGGCAGTCGTCCGGCAGATGTCCGGATCCGTGATCCGGCGGGCGGGTTCGGCGACTGGCTGCCGCTCAGCGACAACAGTGGTCCAGCAAGGGTCGACAGGACCCAGCCACACGTCCTGATCGTCTTCGGCTGCCTCGCTGGTCTGCCCGCCACGGCCCGGAGGCAGAGCAGCCTCCCAGCCAGACCCTCCCTCACGACATCGGCGCGGACACCCGGAGGAGTCCCTCACCGCCGCCACGCAACCCGATCAGCCCCGGCGACTGCCCGGACCCGGCCGGCGGCAGGCGGTCCAGCGCGCGGCGTGACGGCCCAGCGCACGGCCGGGAGGGCGGCGCGGGCGCGGCGACGGCTCGGGAGCCGGACAGGCGGCAACGGAACGACGCACACAGGCCCAACCCGGCGGGACGGGGCGCCGCAGACCGGCACAGCACGGCGGCCCGTGCACGAGCGGACCGGGAACCCGACACACCGGCGCGGGCGGGAATGCACGAGCACGGCGGGGCCGGGGCGGGCCCGCCAGGCGGCCGCGGAGCGGCGCGGACGGGGGGGCGGCGCGGCACGGGCGCAGCGGGCGGGGCGGGCGCGGCCACGGGAGACGGCCGGCGGCCCGGCTCCCGCGACGGCGGACAGGCGGCGGACGGCATGCGGGACGGACGGGCGGCGGTCAGGTGCCGCGCGGCCGGGCACGGGCGGGCCGCCAGGACGCCGCGCAGCTCGGCGCAAGCCTCCGGACGGCCAAGGGACCGGCGCGGGGGGCGGGACAGCGGACCGCCGACGAGCGGCCGGAGTCCGGGCGCAGGCGGCCAAGGGCGCGGGCGGGGCCACCGCGGCCGACGGCGGAAGTCCACCTTCGTGCACGGCGCCGCGCGGTCGCAGCACGGCGGGGGTGCGGCGGGGGCGGCGCGGGGAGTAAGGCGGCGGGCCCGGGGCGCAGGACGGCCGGGTCCAGGGGCCGGTGCGGCGGGGAGCCGGCCTCGGGACGGCACACGGGCGCAGCGGGAACGGGAGGACGGCGGGCACGGGCAGTGGGGCGGACGGGGGCGCCGGTGGGACGGCTGGACAAAGCCGGCGGCGGAGGCGACTGAAACGAGAGCGCCCCGGCCAGCGTGCAGGCCGGGGCGAACCCGCGAGGGGTGTGATCGTGAAGGGCGGTCGCCTACGCGGCGAAAGGCAATGCGAGGCTTCAGCCGAACGATCGTCCTCGCATGCGATAGATGAGGCCCGGGGACACAGTTCTCTTCACCATCACGTTTCGCTCAACCACACCTGCCCGGCGAACATTCCCGCGCGCCTACAAGATCTCGAGACCTTCCCGGCCGCGGCACCGCTCCCGTCATCGCCGCGAGGTGTGATCGTCACCGGCTTCCACGCCAGCCGCACCAGCCGCACCCACAAGCTCACCCCGGCCAGAAGACCGCCAACCGCGTCCTCGCCGTCGGACGCGCACCGGTCGAACACGGCTTCGCCCACCTCAAGAACTGGCGGACCCTCACCAAGTTCCGCAGCGACCCCGCCCGCACTACCCACCTCCTGCGCGCCCTGCTCGTCCTGACGAACCTCGAAGTCAACCGCTGAGACAACGTCCGGCCCCGTCCTGTACCCAGCCTGCGTGTAGTGGGAGGTTGGAGGGCCTGCGCCGCTCGGGCGGCCAGCCCTCCAACTGCTGCAGAAAGGATCGATCATGACCTCGGATCACGACATGCTGTGGAGTCGCTGCGCGTACCTGGGTCGCGTCCTGCTGCCACTGCTGGACCAGGAGCCATGGCGTCAGGATCGCCGCCGAGAGCGGCTGCACTCTTGGGGCATTGACCTCGCGGTGGGGGAACGGCTCATGGAGGTCTTCGCGTCCATGGCCGCTCACGCTGTCGCGGTGGACACTTCCTTGTCCGCTTCAGAGTTCGAGACCCTGCCCCTCAGCGTCGTGGCCGACGCGGCGACCGGCAAGCAAGACTTCGAACTACTCGCTGGCCTCCCAGACACCTTCGCTGACGACCGCGACGACGTTGCAGTCAAGGTTTTCCGCTTGTACGCCTATAAGGGCGGCCAGACCAGTCTTCAGCTCCTTCGGCTGGGCACGGAAGTGCGCCATACGCTGACTGTCCTCGCCGCCCGCGAGTCGGTGCCGTCCCCCACCTGCAGAGACATCTTCGGCCGGGCGGACGAGGCTCACCTGCCGCTGTAAGCGCCGCCGAAAACACAGCTTGACGTTTGATCTACTCCGCAGACAGCCGCCCCTGACCAGCGTGAGCATTCCGAGAACCGGTCACACCAGCCCTTTGAACTGCGGTTTCAAGTTGGCGGAGGCTCCGTGGTCTCCACTCTCCGAGTGGAGACCACTCCCCACCCAGCCTCCGATCCGCGCCCGGGTGCGCGGTGGAGTTCACCGTGCCCGCTCATCTCCAGCGGCGGCCCCGCACGGAGCGCCACGGGTTCGGCCGACCCGGGGTACTGCCGTGAGCGGGAGCGGCGCCGGAACGGGCGGCGGCTTCGGCGACGGGTACAGCGACACGCGTAGCCGGGTCGCGTCGGCGATGTGCTCCAGGCGCTCGCGCTGCTCCGGCGAGAGGTGCGGCAAGGTCGGATGGACCATCGGGGCCTCCGTGCTTGGGTGGGTTCGATTCCCTGCACCTTCGCCTTCCGCGTCGCCTGCGCGAGCGTCCGCGCGGCCCACGTCCCGACAGGCGCTCCGGCGGCTTCGCCCGTCGTCCCGTGAGACGGGCCCGGGAGCTCCGGAGCCCTCAAGGAAGCGAACGCGCCTGCGCCCACGGACAGGAGCCGGCGACGGCAAGAAGAGCGGCAGGACCGCGGGCTATCGGCCGCGCCTCCATCGCGAAGGCGGCAGTTCCAAGGAGCTCAGGCGCTGTGTGAGCGACTGTGTATTCGACGGGGTCGAGGGCCTGCCTGTGCGGGAGATGTCGGGTGGTCACGCAGAGCGGTGGGGCACCTGGTGTCTCAGGTGCCGTGGGTCCCCGGCGCGCCGTATCGGGCGAGCATGGTCAGCACCGCTTGGTCGACCGCGTTGGTCATGGCGGCGTCGTCGGGCTCCCAGCGTGCGAGTAGCATCCGCGGCCAGAACACGTAGTTGGAGATCATCCCGAGGAATTGGGTCGCCGCCATCTCCGCATCGTCGAGCCGGGCTGTACCAGCGGCGTTCTCCGCTTCCAGGTAGCGGCGGACCGATTCGAAGTAGGGCATCTTGCCGAGCTTGAACTGGGTCTCGCCGAGCTCGGGGAAGCGCGGTACCTCGGCGATGACGATGCGGAAGAGGGCGGCCATGCCGGGCTGGGTGAGAAGGCCCGCGTATCGGTGTCCGATGGTCTCAAGCCCTGCGCGGAGGTTCCCTGGCTCGGGGCGGGGCGCCTCCTCGTCGTCGATCTTCCAGTATTCGGTGACGATCGCCTCGAACAGGGCCGCCTTGGTGGTGAACTGCTTGAACAGAGTCGCCCTCGACACTCCGGCCGCCTCCGCGATGCGGGCCAGCGAGGTGCCGTCGTAGCCGGAGTCGAGGAACAGCTTCGTCGCTGCCTCGATGATGGACGTCCGCTTCTGCGCTGCCACGCGCCGGTGGTATTCCGAAGGCTGTGCCGTCATGCCCTCCAGTATGCCTCTCACTCCGAGGTGAGTCACTTGACTCACCTCTACCTCTGCTCCTACCTTGAGAGGGGAGGTGAGTCACTCGGCTCATCATCATGTGAGCCTGGAAGGATGAACCATGGGACGCTTTGAGGGCCAGACCGTCATCGTCACGGGCGGCAGCGGGGGCATGGGCAGCAGCCATGTGCAGGGCTACCACGCCGAGGGGGCGAACGTCGTCATCGCCGGCCGCGACGACGACGCCGGCCGCGATCTCGCTGCTCAGCTCGGTCATCGGGCTCTGTCCGTCCACCTGGATGTCGCCAGCGAGGACGACTGGGCGGCACTCGTGCGAGACGTCGAATTCCACTTCGGGCCGATCACCATCCTGGTGAACAACGCGGGCGTCCAGAACCCGGCGGCCCCCATCGAGCACACCGAACTCCGCACCTGGGAGCACACCTTCAGCGTCAACGTCACCGGCCAGTTCCTCGGCATCAGGGCCGTGGCTCCGTCGATGCGCAGGGGCGGTGGCGGAACCATCGTCAACATCGCCTCAACCATGGCCCACGTCGGCACGGCCTTCTACGCCCCCTACACCGCCAGCAAGTGGGCCGTGCGCGGGCTGACCAAGACGGCCGCGCTGGAGCTGGGACGGGACAACATCCGGGTCAACTCCATCCACCCCGGCGTCGTCTCCACACCGCTGATCAACGAACCCGCCGTCGCAGGCCAGCCGGCCATCGCCGACTTCTACTCACCCGATCCCTTCGCCATCCCCCGCCTCGCCGAACCCTCTGACGTTACCCGCCTGTTGCTCTTCATCACCTCCCAGGACGCATCATTCGCCACGGGCTCGGAATTCGTCCTGGACGGGGGCCTGCTGCTCGGCCCCGCACTCCAACCCGAATCCGACATCGCAGCTTGAGCCGGCATCGCGGTACGGAGCGTGCAGTCGCGGGCGCCCATCTTGCTCAAGGAGAAGCGATCTTGCCTTGCGATGATCCCCTTCGGGCGTCGTCAGGATGAGTGCGCACAGGATGAGTGCGCAGTTGCCTTCGGGCCAGGGTGTCGAGCATCTGCGGTGACAGGGCCGACGGCAGGAGCCACAGGCCCGCGATGCCGATGGTCGCGACCATCACGGTATGGCCAGCACGCCGGTTCGGTGAGGTCGACCAGCACCTCGGTGAGCTGTGACCCCAGCTCCACCACCTACTCCTACCGCTCGAAGACGCACGGCACCATCACGGCGGCCAGTGGAGACCCAGAAGATCCGGATCCGCCAGCTCGGCGGCCCCGGCAAGCACGGCGGTGCGCCCGGCGACTTGTACGTCACCGTGCACATCGCCGACTGGTAGCAGCCGCGCGTTATTCGGCCAGATCCGATGGCTTTGTGCCACTCGTCGGCAACCCGTCTCCAACATCACCGGCCCCCGGCTACACAAGAAAGCTGGGGTGGCGTTCTGCTGTCCCGGTGCGGTGGTGGCTGGTCGGTGGCGGAGGTCTGGACGGTTGCTGACCGTCAACGTGGCGTTGCTGCTCGCGGTCATCGTGTTCTTCCGGCTGCGGCGGCGAACGGAGGCGCGTAGCCGCAATGACGAGAAGCTGACCGTCATCATCGTCCTGGCGCTGGAAGTTCTGATCGCACCCACCCCGGCAGGCCAGGGAATCCTGAACCTTCTGGGGCTGCTCGCAAGCGGCGTCACGCAGGCCGGCCGGTGCGCCCCCACACGCGCAAGGGCCGGGCGACGCCGGTCAGGCGCCCACCGGTGCGGCGACGCACCCACAAGCCCAGCAAGCGGCAGCACGCCGACGACCGCCTGATCGGCCTCCCGATGGCCGCCGTCTTCGCCGTCGCCCTGGTGGTGACCGTACTCGACTGGCTGCTGGTCCACTGGTGGATCCCGGCGATCGCCGGGGCGCTGGCGGTGTTGGCTGGTGGCGACTGGCTGTACCACAGGCAGCAGCAGGCAGGCCCGTTGGGAAGCGGTGCGTGCGCAGTTCCTGCGCTACGGCCTGGCCCCACTGGACGCCCCGCACCACACCCGGTTCGAGGACGCTGTGCGCGACCTGATGCGCCGCGACGGCTGCCAGGACGCGACGCGTGTCACGACTGCTCCGGCACCCTCTGCGCGGCGAACGGCCACGAGACCCGCACCCCGCTGGCCCCTGACGAGAAGCGCCTGCTCACCCCGGCGCCGTCCGGGTCGGACCCGGTCGCCGTGGTGCCCAGCAGGGTATCCAGGCCGCCAACGAAGCCCGCACAACGGCTACCAGTCGGGTCATCTCGGGGCAGGCGTCGGTGAGCCGTGCGAGAAGATCGTGATGTGCGGGCTTGAGGTCGTCGGGCCTGGCCTGGTGAGGATCATTCGGGCGAGCCGACGCGGGCTGGTGTAGCTGCGGTCGGCGTCCTCGCGGCCCTGGTTGAGGTACTTGTACAGGAGGTTCAGGCAGCCGGTGAACCCGAGGGCCTTGATCTCTTCGAAGAGGTGCTGGACGGGCACGGCGGGATCTTCGGCACGGCGATTGCGCAGGTGCTCGCGGTAGGGGTCGACGAGGCTGGCGCGGTATTCGGGGACGCGGAGCATCCGCTCGGACCGGTCCGCCCGCGCGTAGCGTTTGACGTGTTCAGGGCCGGCGGAAGCCGGGGGCGCATTCGAGCAGGCCCACGCCCTTCTGGAGCAGGTTGTGGACCTGGTGCCGGCGTTCCAGGGTCGTCTGCGCGCGGGGCTCGTCGTAGAGGGGCGCGTCCAGCACGGCGGCCCAGCAGGTGCTGTGTGCCTTCACCTCGCTCAGGGCGGCTTCGCAGCGGCTGTGCCCCGCGCACGCCCTGATGTTCGCCGCCATGGGCGTCCGCTTCGGCATCGGCACCGACGGGACCCGCGGGGACGGCTTCCGCCTCCTCGACGCCGCCGAGAGCGCCCAGCGGCTGGCGTACGGACTGCCGTCCGGGGACTCCTCCTGCGGCGCCGGACAGCTCTGGCTCAGCCACGCCACCGCGCTCGGCGCCGACGCGCTCGGCCTGGGACACGTCCCCGGCGAGATCGCCGTCGGCAAGGCCGCCGCCTTCCTCGTGGTGGACCTCGCGGTCCCCGAACTCGTCCTGTCCTACCACCTGTCGTAGGAGCTGGTCCGGCTGGCTGGCCGCGGCCAGATCACTGCCGTCGTCGTGGATGGCCGCCTGTGGCTGTGGCACGGCCGGCCGGCCGACTGGGACGCGGCCGCCCTGGTCCGCCGGGCCGCCGCGGTGGGACCCCGGGTCGTCCGGAGCGCCGGCATCCCCCGGGTCGACCCCGACCCGGACGGCCTCCGCGCCGCCCCACGACGCTCCCCGTCCTGAACCGGGCCGCCATGACCGGACATCCGGCCCCGCCCGGCCGCCGAACCGGCCGGCGGGGCCGCCGCACGCACCCGCCCCACGCGTCAGGCGGTGCCGTCGTCCCCGTGGCTGCGGACGATCTCCTTGACCTTGGCCACCGCGAACCCCCAGCCCTGCTCGACGGTCGGCTTGGCCGGGACCGCGACCTCGTCCGGGTTGGTGAGCACGTCGAGCAGCACCGGCCCCGGCGTGTCGAAGGCGCGGCGCACGGCCTTCTCCAGTTCGGCCGGTTCGGTGACGCGGATGCCGGGGATGCCCATGGCCTCGGCGACGGCGGCGAAGTCCGGGTTGTCCAGCACCGTGCCGAACTCCGGCAGCCCGGCCTGCTCCTGCTCCAGTTTGACCATGCCCAGGCGGCGGTTGTCGAAGACGACGAGCTTGACGGGGAGCCGGTGCGTCTTCAGCGTCATCAGGTCGCCCAGCAGCATGCTCAGCCCCCCATCCCCACAGAAGGCCACGACCTGCCGCTCCCGGTCCAGGCACTGGGCGCCCAGCGCATGCGGCATCGCGTTGGCCATCGAACCGAGGTTGTAGGAGCCGATCAGCCGCCGCTCGCCGCGCATCTCGACGAACCGTGACAGCCACACCGTCGCCATGCCGGTGTCGGAGGTGAAGACCGCGTCGTCCGCGGCGAGCCGGTCCACCACGGCCGCCAGCGCCTCGGGGCGGATGTCATCGGAACGGTTGTCGAACGTGGCCCGCAGCCGACCGATCAGACGCTTGTCGTGCGACGGGTCGGCGAGCCGCGCCTGACCGGTGCGCCACTCCTGGAATCGCTTCCGCGCCTTCTCCAGGTGCGAGCGGTCCCGCGCGCCGTCCGTCCCGGCCGCGGGGGCGGCGAGGTGGGTGAGCAGATCGCGGACGGTCGCGCCCGTGTCGCCGACGAGGCCGGCCTCGACCGGTACCCGCCGCCCGATGTGGGTCGCCTCCGTGTCCACCTGCACGACGGTCTTCCCCTCGGGATACCAGTCCCGGTAGGGGAAGTCGGTGCCCAGGAGCAGCAGGGTGTCCGCCTCCTCGAGGGCCGAGGCGGCGGCCGGGTTGCCGATCAGTCCGGTCTGGCCGACCTGGAAGGGGTTGGCGTCGCCCTCGAAGCCCTCCTTGGCCTTGAGGGTGAGGACCATCGGCGCGGCCAGCCGGTCGGCCAGGGCGAGGACGTCCTCGCGGGCGTGGCGGGCGCCCCGCCCGACGAGCAGCGTGACCCGCTCGGCGCGGTCGAGGAGCTCGGCCGCCTGGCGCACGGCGGACTCCTCCGGCCGGGTCACCGGCGAGTTCAGCGAGAAGCGGGCCGGGCGGTCCGTGCTCAGCTCGCGTTCGCCGAGGTCGCCCGGCACCGTCAGGACGGCCACGCCCTTGCGGCCGAACGCGTTGCGCACGGCCAGCTCCAGCAGCTGCGGCAGCTGGTCGGGCGAGGTGACGGTCGCGCGGAAAACGGCCACGTCGCTGAAGAGGGCGTCGTTGTCGACCTCCTGGAAGTAGTCGCTGCCCAGTTCAGCGAGCGGCACCTGACCGGCGATGGCCAGCACCGGCGCGTGGCTCTTGGCCGCGTCGTACAGCCCGTTGAGCAGGTGCACGGAGCCCGGTCCGACCGTGCCCATGCACACGCCCAGGGTGCCGCTGAGCTGCGACTGGGCGCTCGCGGCGAACGCCGCTGCCTCCTCGTGCCGGCATCCCACCCACTCCACGCCGTCCGTGGTGCGCAAGGCGTCCGTCAAGGGGTTCAGGGCGTCTCCCACGACGCCGAACACCTGGCGCACGCCGAGTTCGCTCAGGGCGTCCACGATGACACGGGCGACAGTACGGGCCACTTCGGTCCTCCACGTCAGACGGTGAAACGGTCGGGGTCGGCGGTCTTCCAGTCGGCCGCCCAGGCCTCCGGCGGCTCGGCGAGCAACTGCCCGGGCTCCAGCCACTCGTACAGCTCCTCGTACGAGCGTTCGGTGCGGGGGTCGATGCGCCGGCGGAGCATGTGCGGGCGCAGGTCGGCGGGGTCGGTGACGCCCATGGACGCCATGATCTCCAGAGCGCTGGCCACGGTCGCCTCCTGGAAGCGCCGCACGCGCGGGGCCTTGTCCCGCACGTCGAGGGCGCGGGCGCGCCGGGGGTCCTGGGTGGCCACGCCGCTGGGGCAGGCGTTGGTGTGGCACCGCTGGGCCTGGATGCAGCCGACGGCGAACATCATCGCTCGCGCGGCGTTGCCGTAGTCGGCGCCTTGGACGAGGCGCTTGACCAGGTCGGTGCCGGTGGCGATCTTGCCGCTCGCCCCGATCCGGACGCGGTCGCGCAGTCCCGCGCCAACCAGGGCGTTGTGCACGGTGAGCAGGCCCTCGGTCAGCGGGGCGCCCACGTGGTCGGCGAACTCCATGGGCGCGGCCCCGGTGCCGCCCTCTCCGCCGTCCACGATGATGAAGTCAGGCGCGGCGCCCTCCTCCAGCATGGCCTTGCACACGGCGAGGAACTGCTGCCGCGAGCCCACACACAGCTTGAACCCGGTCGGCTTGCCCCCGGACAGCTCCCGGAGCCGGGCGACGGCGCGGACGAGTTCGCGCGGGGTGGAGAACAGCTTGTGGTACGGCGGTGAGATCACCGTCTGCCCCTGGGGCACGTCGCGTACCTTCGCTATCTCCGCGTTGACCTTGCTCCCCGGCAGGACGCCGCCGATGCCGGGCTTGGCGCCCTGCGACAGCTTCAGGGAGACGCACTTGACGTTGTCGTGCGCGGCCTTGTCGGCGAACTCGGCGGGATCGAAGTCGCCGTCCCGGGTGCGGCAGCCGAAGTAGCCGGTGCCGATCTCCCAGACCAGGTCCCCGCCCGGTCGCAGGTGGTACTCCGACAGACCGCCTTCGCCGGTGTCGTGGGCGAAGCCGCCGGCCGCTGCGCCGCCGTTGAGGGCGAGGATCGCGTTGGCCGACAGCGAGCCGAAGCTCATCGCCGACACGTTCAGCAGCGCCATGTCGTAGGGGTGGCGGCAGTCGGGGCCGCCGATCCGGACCCGCGGCGGCGTGCTCGGCGCCTGGCGCGGGGCCATGGAGGGCACCAGGTACTCGTATCCGGCCAGGTAGACATCGCGTTCGGTGCCGTACGGCTGTTCGGCGTCCGTACCCTTGGCCCGCTCGTAGACGATGGTGCGGACGTCCCGGTCGAAGGGGCGGCCGTCGAAGTTCCGCTCGATGAAGTACTGCTGGAGCTCGGGGCGGATCCGCTCCAGGAGGTAGCGGGCGTGGCCCAGCACGGGATAGTTGCGCAGCACCGAGTGCCGGCGCTGGAGCAGGTCCCAAGCGCCCAGCAGGCCCAGCGCGAGGAGGGGCACGGCGCCGAAGCACCACCATGGCGATGCCAGCACCGCGGCGACGGCCGCGAGGAGGCCGAGTGTCAGGGTCAGGACGACGATTGCAATGCGGGTCACCCTTGGCGCATTGCCCTCGGTCGGCCTTCCAGTCCTGTGGTTCGTCAAGAAACCCGTAAGGGTGGCGCACGCGGCCGACGGCCGCCCGGCGCCGGGTCACCGGAACGGAGCGGCGGGAACGCGAGGACCTACGGGCGACGCCGTGCGCTCACGGGGGCCCTCGGCCGCGGGCAGATCACCACCGCTACCGTAGGCCGATGCCACCGGCCCCGTACCGCCGCGAGGTCGCGGCAGATCCTCGACGAGCGGCTCACCGACCCGGACGCGACCGCCCCGCCTCTCCCCGAACGACAGGACGGCACTCTTGACCACGGACCTCACCCGTTTCGCGCACAGCATTTTCCAGGCCCAGCCGTTCAGCATGTTCCTGGGCGCCGAACTCACCTCCGTAGGACGGGACTCGGCCGAGATCCGCGTCGTCAACCGGCCCGAGATCCAGCAGCAGCACGGCTTCGTGCACGGCGGAGTCCTCAGCTACCTGGCCGACAACGCGCTGACCTTCGCCGGAGGACTCGCGCTCGGCGGCGACGCGCTCACCGCCGAGTACAAGATCAACTACATTCGGCCGGCCGTGGGCGATCTCGTCGTCGCCCGCGCCGAGGCGACCGCCACGACCCGGCGGCAGGCCGTGTGTCAGTGCTCGGTCTACGTCGTCTCGGAGCAGGGTGAGGAGCACCTGGTCGCCGTGGCGCAGGGGACGATCGTGCGGGCGGCCAACCAGGAGGACTGAGCCACAGAGGGGCACGTCGAGCGGCGCACCGGCACCCTCCGCCGGTCCGACGGTGCGCCGGCCGGTCCGCCCGTCAGGTCACGCGTACTGGATGCCTCACAGGTTGCTGTTCTTCTTGACCAGGGCGATGTCGCCGGACTTCTTCCAGAGCTTCGCCAGCACTGCAACGGTGCTTGCCGTGACTGGTGGCCAGGTCTGGGGCTGTGTCCGCGTCGTTTGCAGTGGCTGGTGCGGGCTTGGTGTTGGCGTCGTCGGCGCCGGGCCGACCGGTGCAGGATGTGCTCGACGGGCGTGGGCGGCCCATTCCGCGCCGGCCTCCGCATCAAGGCCGGCGGTCGGTGACACGGGTGATCAGCCGTCGTGTCTCGGCGAGGCTGAGGTGGATGAGCTGGGAGGATCCGTTTCTGCTTTCCCGGTATCCCCCGCCTGGTCGTGGCCGTCGGAAGGCCGCTGCCCGGCAGCCGGGGGAGGCGATCGCAAGGAGCACCCGCCACGCCGGGACGGTACGCCGGACGAGTGCCTGGACGAAGCCCCGGCGGAGGCGGCTGTCGTTGCCTCAGCCGTGTTACAGGCATGTGAGCGCATGACACAGCCACCTCTCTGTGATCTTGGTTGCGGGTTGAGGAATCCGACCAGCACGAACCATCGGTCGGGCACGCAGCGGTAACAGTGCCTGCCTAGGGTCGCGGCATGACTTTCCACCCCGCTCTGATCACCAGCAGCTTCGCAGTCGTCGAACCCCACGGCACCAAGGTCACCAAGGTCACCAAGTATTTCTACGAACACCTCTTCGACAACAACCCGGGTGTCAGGGCCCTGTTCGCGCGACACATGCAGGAGCAGGAGGACCGACTCTGGAACGTCCTGGGCGGCCTGGTGGCCAACCTGGAGGACACCGAGACGGTCGTACGCATCCTGCGAAACCTCGGAGCCCGGCACGTCGGTTACGGCGCGTTGCCCGAGCACTTCCCGGCCGTCGGCGCCAGCCTGCTCGCCACCCTCAGGCACTTTGCGGGCGAGGCCTGGACACCGGAGACCGAGGAGTCGTGGACCGCCCTGTACGGGGTGATCACCGCCACCATGAGTGAGGCGATGGCCGAGGTGGCTGCCGGCGCGCCCAGGTCCGCCCACAGCGGCTGAGGAGCGGCCGGCGGCCTTCGACCCTGATGTCCTCCGGGGCGCGGGCACGACTGCCGCGGCAGGACTTCGGCCGAGCGACGACCGGCGCGCTTCCCGCCGAGCTGGGCCGGGCCGTCCTGGCCGCCTGCCTCGCCCGCCGCGACAGCCGGGGCGAGACGGTCCGCGTTCTCGTCCGCACCGACCACGGCCAGCATCTCGTCATCACGGCCGACTGGGCGTCAGCTGCCGGTGCGGGTTTCGGGGCCGTGGTGGTCGAAGGCGGTGTCGCGGCCACGAGATCGGCCGGTGCGCGACGCGGTCGTGCCGGACTGATCGAGGTGCCGGCCGCCGCGCTCCAGACGGCGGCGATCCTCGACGAGGTCGACTTCGTCTCCGTCGGCACCAACGACCTCGCCCAGTACACGATGGCCACCGACCGCCTCCGCGGCGAACTCACGGACCTGCTCGACCCGTGGCAGCCCGCCGTGCCGGGCCTCGTCGCCGCAACCGCCCGCGCCGGCACGGCCGCGGCCAAGCCTGTCGGCGTGTGCCGGCAGATGATCAACGGGGTGCTGTGGCGGTTGCGGACCGGTGCTCCGTGGCGTGACCTGCCGGAACGCCATGGACCGTGGAAGACTGCCTGTGAACGCTGCGGAAGCGGGCCTCCTCGGCCGGTCTTCGACGGATCATCGGCCCTTTCTCACCGCGCACGCGAATACCTCCACCCGTTCCAACCCGTGCCTGCCGCTGTGGCGATCCGGGTCGTCACCGCGACCGGGTGCGCCGGGAGCGGTGAACGGATGCGGCCGGGACGTCGCCGGCATCCGGGACGGTGAGTTCGACGGCGGCTGTCTCGCCTTGCGTCAGGACGCGACGGCGAGCCCCGTTCCGGACACGGCGGCCCCGCCCCTGGCGTACAGGGGCGGGGCCGGGTGAAGAGGCAGGGGCGGTCAGGCGTCTTCGCTGTCGGGGGATTCGGCGCGGGCGGTGCGGTCGGCGCGGCTGCCGGGCCCTGGGTCGTGGCCTTCGCCGTCGGCGGTGGATTCGCCGCAGTCCTCGTTGCGGCGCAGGTCGTCCAAGAGCGCGGTTGTGACGGCTCGGCGATTGCACGTCGCCTTCGTTGGACTCGGCGCATCGATCGGACCCCTGCTCGTTTCAACGAGCCATTGCCTCGTTTCTGAGAGATCAGTCAGTCGCGCGGCAGAAGCGGAGGGACGGCGGGGACCTCGACGGCGTTCTCGATGTCCTCGGGGCTCATCCTGAACTCCTCGGGGTAATGGCCGCGCCGGGTGCGACGCGCCGGTTCGCTGGTACGCCACATGTACAGGCACCGCTGGCACTGGAGCACGTCCCACACGCCCGGGACGGGTGAGGTGAACAGCGTCTCAACACTTTCGTAGACGCAACGGGGGCAAGTCAGGCAGGTGTCCACGGCACAGGTCCTTCCGAAGTCCGGGGTCGGGTGGGATCAGCGGGCGGCAGCCAGCCGTTGCAGCCTGGTGAGCCATTCACCGGCCTCGGGCAGGTCACGCACCCGGGAACTGCGGTCGCCTCGCCGCTCGGGTTCGACGGGGGTGGTGGCGTCAATGATCAACTTGTCGACGATGCCCGGCGTGTCGGCCTGTGGGGCCAGCGGCACCACCGACATGGCGGGGAGCCGGACGAGGTCGTGGGCCGGGTTCATCTTGGTGGACAGGGCCCACATCACCTGCGTCAGGTTGAAGGGGTCGACGTCCTCGTCGACGACGATGACGGTGGCCGCGTACCCCAGGCCGTGCGACGTGCTCAGCACCCGCGTGCCGACCGCCTTGGCGAAGCCGCCGTACCGCGTCTTCGTGGAGACGATGACGACGAGCCCGTGCGTGTACGTGGCGTTGACCGCCTGCACCTCCGGGAAGTCTCTCTTCAGCTCTTGGTGGATCGGCACACAGGTGTTGGCGGCCATCAAGTAGTCGATCTCGGTCCACGGCATCCCGAGATACAGATGCTCGAAGACAGGGTCGGTGCGGTAGGAGATCCGGTCGACGCGGATCACAGGCATGGAGCGTCCGCCGGAGTAGTGACCTGTGAACTCGCCGAACGGACCCTCGATCTCCCTTGTACGTCCCTCGACGACACCCTCGATGACGACTTCGCTGCCCCACGGCACCGGCAGCCCGGTCAATGGAGCCTTCGCGATCGGCGCCGGCGCACCGCGCAGCGCCCCGGCCAACTCGTACTCGTTCTCGTCGTACGCCATAGGAGTCGCGGCGACGATGGAGATGACGGGATCGTTGCCGAGCGCGATGGCGACGGGCAAGTCCTCGCCCCGTTCCTCGGCCTTGCGCAGATGGAGGGCGATGTCGTGCACCGGCGCCGGCTGCAGGGCGAGCCGGCGCTTGCCCTTGACCTCGATACGGTAGATGCCGACGTTCTGTTTACCACTGTTGTCCGGGTCCTCCGGGTCCCTGGAGACGACGGCGGCCTTGTCGATGTAGAAGCCGCCGTCGCCGTCGTTGAGGCGGAACAGTGGGAGCACCTGAAAGACGTCGACGTCACCGCCCTCAACGGCGTTCGCCGCCCAGAGGGGTTCCGCGCGCCACTCGGGCTGCACGGGGAAGTTCTCCCAACGGCGGATGAACTCGGCCACCTGCTCCTTGGTCCCCGTCTCCTTGGGGAGACCGAGCGCCAGGGCGTGGTTGGCCCACGAACCGTGCACGTTCATCGCGATGCGGGCGTCGATGAAACCCCGGACGTTGTCGAAGTACAGCGCGGGGGCCGCGTCTCCCATACGCGATGCCGCGTTCGCCGCGGCGGCGATGTCCGGCTCGGGCATCACCTCGTCGGTTACGCGCAGGAGTTGGCCCTCTTTGTCGAGGGCATGCAGAAAGCTGCGAAGGTCGTCGTAAGCCATGAGGAAGCTGAACTCCTTGGTACGTGGTGCCGCGGCCGGTCAGACGGCGGGTTCGAGCCCGCGTGCGACGCGCATGCCCGCCCATCGCTCGGCGGCGGGCGCGGGCAGGTCGAACTGGTCGAGGACGCGGGCGGTGACGTGGTCCACGATGTCGTCGACGGATCGCGGATGGTTGTAGAAGGCGGGCATGGGCGGCACCATCGCCGCCCCCATGCGCGTCAGCGCCAGCATGTTCTCCAGATGGATCTCGCTCAGCGGCGTCTCCCGCGGCACCAGGACGAGCTTGCGCCGTTCCTTCAGGACGACGTCGGCGGCCCTGCCGATCAGCCCGTCCGCGAAGCCGGCCCTGATTCCCGCCAGGGTCTTCATGGAGCACGGCGCGATGATCATGCCGTCGGTCCTGAAGGAGCCCGACGAGATGGTGGCGCCCTGGTCCCCGGGTGCATGCACCTCGTCCGCCAGCTCGCCGACCTCGCGGACGGAGAGTCCGGTCTCCAGCTCGATGGTGGCTCGCGCCCAGCGGCTGAGCACCAGGTGCGTCTCCATCTGCGGTAGCCGGCTCAGACACTGCAGCAGACGGATGCCGAACACCGCGCCCGTCGCACCTGTCATACCCACGATCAACCGCATGTCGTACCCCTTTCTCTGGCGCACGGCAGGGAAGACGGCAGGTCACGGACTCTTTTCGGTCACCCACACTTCCGTGCGATCACTACGCTAGGTACACATCGCAGAGACAGCGCAGTAGGCTGGGGACACGCTATGAGCAAAAACGGTCAACCTGATGTCACGGACATCCCGTACCAGTCGTCCGCGGGAGCTCCACCGGGGATCGAGGTGCTCGACTTCCCCGGGCTGGCCGCGCGTGCCGCGAGTCACAGCGTCGACCCGTACTCCCCGTCGAGGGCGGCTTTCCACGAGGTGCTCACCGTGCGGACCGGGTCATTGCGCTATTCGCTGGACTTCACCGAACACCAGTTGAACGAAGGCCACTGGCTGTGGGCCCGCCCCCGGCAGATCCACCAGTACCGTTCCGACCTCACGGCCGCCGAGGGCGTCGTCATCCTCTTCCAGCCCGGCTTCCTCGGCGCAGCCACCGCCCAGGCCGCCGACGCGGACCGACCCCCGCCGCAGGCCCTGCTCGTTCCGGAGTCCGCCGCGCGTGACCGGCTGCAGCGAGTCCTCGAACTGTTGGAGAGCGAGTACCGCGAGTTCGCCGGCCTCCCCCTGGACGTGCACATCCAGGTGCTCGGACATCTGCTCGCCACCCTCCTCCTGCACCTTGCTCATCTGCAGGGCTCCCAAGGCGGCGGCCAGGTCGGCAATGACGTGTTCCACCGCTTCCGGGATGCGGTGGAACGCGACTACGCCCGCAGCCACCGCGTGGAGGACTACGCCAGGGAGCTTCGCTACAGCGTCCGCACTCTCACCAGGGCCACAATCGCCGCCACCGGGTCCGGCGCCAAGCGCTTCATCGACGACCGCGTTCTGCTGGAGGCGAAACGCCTCCTGGTCCACACCGATCTGTCCGCCGCCGCCATCGGCGAGCGACTCGGGTTTCCGAGTGCCACGGTCTTCACGAAGTTCTTCCGGCAGCGCGTCGGCCGGACACCGACCGCCTTCCGCGCCCGCGAACTGGGCACCTGGACCTGACCGACCAGACGCCGACGACGCCCTTGGAGCGTGTGAGTCTTCAACCCGTGTGTTGGAGGCTGGTTCAGGTGGGGTCGGTGGCGAGGAACCTTGCGGTCGGTGTGCGGAGGCGGAGGTGCAGGTGGAGTGGGGACATGGTGGCCGCGTGCTTCCGCGAGCGGGAGGACTCCCTGTGCCCAGTTCGGGCCCCTCGCACCTGTGCACGTGCAGAGTGCGGCCCTGGTGTCTGCAGGGGGTTGCGGACGCCTTGGTCGGCTGCCGCAGGCGCATCCCGCGGCGGCCTTGGCCTCGGGCGGGGTCTGGGCCGGGTCCACGGCCTGCTCGCCGGGGGTGTGGCAGGCGGTCGTGCCGCAGCAGGCGCCCGGAGCGGTGCCGGCCTTCTCCAGCGTGTCGGCGTCGGCCTTGACCACGTACACCCACCGTCCCAGGGCTCCTTGCCGGACCGGTCACCCATGTCTTGTCCTGCACGCGTAGCAGCAGGAGGTGTCGTTCTCCTCGAAGGCGGCCAGGCCGGCGTCTCCGAGGCGGGTGGTGGCGGCGGTGACCTGCTCGGTGGTCTCGACCTCGACGGCGAGGTGGTCGAGGCGGGTGTCCTCGCCGACTTCGCGCCTCGATGGGGACGAGCTTGAGCGGGGGCTCGGTGCTCGCGGAGTTGGCGTAGCCCTCGCGGCGCTTGGCCGGCTCGGCGCCGAACAGCTTGGAATAGAAGGCGGTCGAGGCTTCGAGGTCGGCGACGCGCAGGGCGAGCCGGCCAGTGCGACTACGCCCGGCTGTTCCCCGCCCCTTGGACGCCGTTTTGCCGGAGCGGCAACAGGAGTGGCGTGACCGGGCCCCGATGGGTGACGTTGAGCCCGTGACCGACAACATCACAGCGGGATCGCCCGCGTCTGACACTTCCTTGCCTGGCGACGGATACGTCGGAGACCCCGCGGTGCGGGCGGAGTGGGACAACCGATACGCCGACCGACAACAGCTGTGGAGCGGCCGGCCCAACGGTGCGCTCGTGGCCGAGGTCGCCGGGCTCACGCCCGGGCGGGTGCTCGACGTCGGCTGCGGCGAGGGCGCGGACGCCGTCTGGCTCGCGCGCGGCGGCTGGGACGTGACCGCGCTCGAGGTCTCGGGCGTGGCGCTGGAGCGGGCGGCCGGGCATGCGCGGGACGCGGGCGTCGCCGTTCGCTGGGTACACGCCACGCTGACGGAAGCGGCGCTCCCGCCGGCCTCCTTCGACCTGGTCTCCGCGCAGTATCCAGCCCTGCTGCGCACCCCCGACGCCGCAGCCGAGCGAGCGCTGCTCGCGGCCGTCGCGCCCGGCGGCGTACTGCTGCTCGTACACCACGCGGGGATGGACACCCAGCAGGCGCACGACAGCGGCTTCGACCCGGCTGACTACGTCTGGCCCTCGATGGTCGCCGCCCTGCTCACCGACGACTGGAAGGTGGAGGTGAACGAGCAGCGACCACGCGTGGCACCCGACGGCGGCGCCGGCGCGCACCATGCCGACGACCTGGTGCTGCGTGCGCGACGGCTGCGCTGAGCCCCTCCGCTCACAGCAGGCCGGGCAACTGGGCAGTCCCCCAGTCCCCCCAGCTGCCTCACAGGGTGTTGGGGAAACTGAGGGACCGCTCTCGGTGATCAGTTCGCGAGCGGCGGCCAATGTGCGGGCCGGTGCACTGCCCGCAGGCGGCGTAGCCGGCGCACTCCATGCAGAACTGCTTGGGGACGCGCGGGCACGAGCAGATCGGGTTGTGGTCGGGATCGTCGTCGTCCTCGCGCCAGGGCTCCCGAGCGGCGGCGCGTAGTCGACGCGGACCTGGCCGTCGGCCGTCAGGTCCTCGTACCGGGTGCCGCAGCCGGTCACCTCCACCCAGGAGGCCACCACCTCCATCAGCGAAGACCGCAGGCGCCTGGCCGTCAGCGCCTGCATCTGGACCCGCGTCACCGAAGGCGAGCCCGCCTTCGCGCCCTGCCCGCCACACATCGCCCCCGACCCGGAACTACGTCCCGTCCGGACCCGGGAACGACACAACGTCTTCCACTGGCTCCGCAAAGCTGACCACCGCGCCGTCAAGACCCTCCTCAAGCCCTGACCTGCCGCCCTTACTCCGCCACCCGTACAAGGAGCTTTCGTGCAGATCACCCGTAGCTCGATCGACACCGTCAAGGGCCCGGCCGACTGGTTCACGGGCGACGTCTACATCGACGCCGTCGCCGCCGCGCCCGAGCCGTCCCGGGTCACCGCGTCGCTGGTGCACTTCATGCCCGGCGCCCGCACTCACTGGCACCGCCACCCGCTCGGCCAGACCGTCTTCGTCACCGAGGGCGTCGGTCTGTGCCAGCGCCGCGGCGGACCGGTGGAGGTCATCCGCCCCGGCGACCGCGTCCTGTTCGAGGCCGACGAGGAACACTGGCACGGCGCCGCCCCGAACCGGCTGATGGTGCATGTGGCCATCAACGAGGGCGACGACGACCACGCCGTCGTGCACTGGCTGACCCCCGTCACCGACGAGGAGTACGCAGCCGCCCCAGCCACCGGCTGACACCCGGCGCCGCGCCACCACGCCCTGCCGGCACCCAACCCGGCACTGCCGCGTGCGCGGCCCGGCAGCTCATCCGACCCAGCGGAGTCTGGAGAGACAGGCCCGTGCTTCGCGCCTTCCTTCGCACTGTCCTGCTCGCCGTCCTGATCTGGCCCATGACGGCCTGCAGCGATCAGCCGCCGCCCGCCGCGCCGTCCCCGCACCCGTCGGCTACGACGCGCGCATCATCCGCACCCTCCCACAGGAACAACGCCATGCGCATTCGCCTGACGATCGACGGCCAGCCGGCCGACGGCACCCTGAACGACAGCCCCGCCGCCCGCGACCTGGCCGGCCTGCTGCCGCTCACGCTGAAGCTGGAGGACTTCCACGGCACGGAGCGGATCGGCTATCCGCCGCGCGAGCTCACCACCGACGGCGCCCCCCAGCCGTCCGCGGCCAAGGCAGGCGACCTGGCCTACTACGCGCCGTGGGGCAACCTGGCCATCTTCCACCAGGACGGCCCTGCCCCCTCGGCCGACCTGCTGATCCTCGGCCGCTTCGACGCCTCCGTCGAGCAGCTGGCCAAGGCCGAGCGGATCACCATCGGGCCCGCCACCTGACCACCCCTTCTCCAAGCCTGGAAAGAAGTTCTTCATGCCCCACCCCGCCGCTCCGGCGCCGGGCAAGCTGCCCTTCGTCGTGTGGATGCTCGCGGCCGGCACCTTCCTGATGGGCACCACCGAGTTCGTCATCGCCGGGATCCTCCCGGACATCGCCCCCGACCTGGGCACCAGCGTCTCCCACGCCGGACTGCTCGTCACGGCCTTCGCCGTCGGCATGATCCTCGGCGGGCCGACCATGGCCCTGGCCACCCTGCGCCTGCCCCAGCGCCTCACCCTCGTCATCGCCCTGACGGTCTTCGCCGCCGGTCACATCCTCGCGGCCCTCACCAGTTCCTTCACCGTCGTCCTGGCCGCCCGTTTCGTCACCGCGCTGGCCACTGGGGCGTTCTGGGCCGTCGGCTTCGTCATCGCCACCGCCGCCGCCGGACCGGCGAACGCGACCCGGGCCGTGAGCGTGATGATGGGCGGCCTGACCCTGGCCAACGTCGTCGGCGTCCCCGCCGGCTCCCTGACCGGACACGTCACCGGCTGGCGCGGACTGTTCTGGGTCCTGGCCGCCCTCGCCGCCCTGGCCGCCGCCGTCATCGGACGCTTCCTGCCCCGCACCCCGCGGCGCGCCCAGATGTCCGTCCGCGGCGAGATCCGGGCGCTGCGCCAGGGCCGTCTGTGGCTGGCGCTGGCCGCGGCCGTCCTGATCATGGGCGGGGTCCTCGCGACCTACACGTACATCACCCCGCTGCTGACCGACCGGGCCGGCATCCCGGCCGGGGCCGTGCCGCTGGTCCTGGTCGCCTTCGGCGCCGGCGCGCTGGGCGGCACCGCGATCGGCGGCCGGTTCGGCGACCGGCGGCCGATGGCCACGACGATCCCGGCCGCCGCAGCGACCACGCTGGCCCTGCTCGCGCTGATCCCGCTGTCCACCACTCCGGCAGCTGCCGTCACCCTGATCTTCCTGATGGCCCTGACCGGGTTCACGATCAACCCGGTCGTCACCGCCCTCGCGGTCCGCTTCGCCGGTGACGCGCCCACCCTGACCTCGGCGCTGACCACATCCGCGTACAACACAGGCATCGCCGCCGGCTCCGCGCTCGCCGGCCAGGCCCTGGCCTCCTCTCTCGGCGTGACCGGCCCCGCGCTGATCGGCGCCCTCTTCACGGGCCTGACCCTGCTGCCGCTGATCGCCCTGGCCACCGCCGCCCAGCGGGGGACGACCCGGATCGTCACCCAGAACAGCCCCGACGCTCAGATCCCGGCACCACGGCAGACCACCGAAGCGACATCGACGCGGTCCTGAACCCGTCCGGCCATCTGACACCCCGTCCACCAGGAGAAGACCCCGTGAACCCCACCTACGACTTCACCGGCCAGGTCGCCTTCGTCACCGGCGCCGGCTCCGGCATGGGCCTGACCGCCGCCCGCGCCTTCGCCACCTCCGGCGCCGCCGTTGCCCTTGCCGACGTCAACGAGGCCGCGGTGCACGAGGCGGCCAAGGACCTCACCGACGCCGGGCACCAGGCCCTCGCCCTGGTCTGCGACGTCACCGACGAGGACCAGGTCGCCGCCGCCGTCGACCGCACGGTGGCCACGTTCGGCCGTCTCGACATGGCCTACAACAACGCCGGCATCCAGATCCCACCCGCCGACGCCGCCGACGAAGGCGCAGACCAGTTCGACCGCGTCCACGCCATCAACCTGCGCGGCGTCTGGGCGTCCATGAAGCACGAACTGCGGCACATGCGCGAGCAGGGCAGCGGCTCCATCGTCAACTGCTCCTCCCTCGGCGGCCTCGTCGGCCTGCCCGGCCGCGCCTCCTACCACTCCACCAAGCACGGCGTGATCGGCCTGACCACCAGCGCCGCCCTCGAATACGCCCCGCGCGGCATCCGCATCAACGCCATCTGCCCCGGCACCATCGACACCCCCATGGTCAGCGACATGATCGCCAAGGGAGAACTCGAGCGCGCCGAAGCCGAAGCCAACCAGCCCATAGGCCGGCTCGGCACACCTGAGGAGATGGCCCAGGCCGTCCTGTGGCTGTGCAGCCCCGGCGCCAGCTTCGTCATCGGCGTCGCACTCCCCGTCGACGGCGGCTACACAGCCCGGTAATCACCCGGCGCAGCTCGGCGGTGCGTTCGGGATGGGCTGAACTTCACTACGACAGTGACAAGAAGGGTGCCTGAATGACACCTATCGAGCGCCTGCCGGCCCGCGACTTCGGTGTGGGTGAGGCACGGTGGTTGTCACCAGCAGCGCGCAAAGCACCTTGGCCCGGTCACCGCGCGTACAGCCGGTTCAGGGACGCGCGGCTCTCCTCGTCCACGGCGCGGTAGACCAGCAGGCGCAGTTCCGGGTCCTGGAGCGGCAGCAGGACTTCGAAGTCGACGGTGATCGCACCGGCGACCGGATGCCGCAGCAACTTCCGGCCGCGTCCGTTGACGCTGACCTCCCGCTTCGACCACAAGCGGGCGAAGTCCTCGTCCTGCGTGGCGAATTCGGCGATGAGGCCGGACAGTTCCCGGTCCTCCGGGTGCGCGGCCCATGCCGCGCGCAGGTGGGCGATCCCGTCCCGCAGCACCTGCTCCCGGTCGGCGTAGAAGCCGCGCATCGCCGGGTGCAGCAGACACAGCCACATCGCGTTGCGCCGTGACGGCGGCACGGCCTCGAAATCCGGTAGCAGCCGAGCCATTTCAGGGTTCCAGGCGAGGATGTCGTAGCGGTGGTCCAGCAGCATGGCCGGCAGCGGCGACAGGTCACCGACCAGGCGGGCCAGCGACGGCGCCGCACCGGCGGCCGGCCCACCGGTGGTGCCGGGGCGGCGCCGTCCGGCCAGGTCGAACAGGTAGTCGCGTTCGCCTGGATCCAGGCACAGGGCACGGGTCAGCGCCGCCAGCACCTCTGCCGAGGGCCGCAGCCCGCGGCCCTGCTCCAGCCGGACCACGTAGTCGGTGCTGACCCCGGCCAGTTCGGCGACCTCCTCTCGGCGCAGCCCCGGCGTCCGCCGGGGCCGCCGGTGCGTCGGCAGGCCCAGCCGGTCGGGGTCGAGGCCTTCGCGCCTGCTCCGCAGGAAGGCGGCCAACTCCTGGGCGGTGTCCATGGTTCGGGTCGTCATGACCGGTCCAACCGCCAGGGTGGGAACGGTCTTCCCAGGAAGTGCCGTCCCTTACCCCCGGGCGGCCGCCGTCACAGACTCGGTCCCGGCAACGGACCACGAGCACAGGAGGACCTGATGGCACTGACCCTCGACGCCTACCGGCTGCTGGGCCGCTCGGGACTGCGGGTCTCACCGCTGGCCCTGGGTACGGCGACCTTCGGCACCGAGTGGGGCTGGGGCGCCGAACGGGCCGAGGCCCGCAAGCTGTTCGACCACTACGTCGGGCTCGGCGGCAACCTCCTCGACACCGCCGACACCTACACCGACGGCAGCTCCGAGCGCCTGCTGGGCGAGTTCGCCCGCGAGGAGCGCGAACGCCTGGTGCTGGCGACCAAGTACTCGACGCTGCGCCGCCCCGGCGACCCCAACTCCGGGGGCGGTCACCGCAAGGCTCTGTTCGGCTCGGTGGAGGGTAGCCTGCAGCGGCTGGCCACCGACTACATCGACCTGCTGTACCTGCACGTCTGGGACTTCCGGACGCCGGTCGAGGAGATCCTGCGCGGCCTGGACGACCTGGTCCGGCAGGGCAAGGTGCTGTACGTCGCGATCTCCAACACCCCGGCCTGGCAGGTGTCCCGGATGCAGACGATCGCCGACCTACGCGGCTGGTCACCGCTGGTCGCGCTGCAGCTCGAGTACAGCCTGATCGAACGCACCGCGGAGCGCGACCTGATCCCGATGGCCCGGGAACTGGGCTTGGGCGTGGTCCCGTACTCACCGCTGGGCGGCGGGGTGCTCAGCGGCAAGTACGGCCGCAACGACGTGACCGCGACGGGCGCCGGCACCGGCGACAGCACCCGCAGGGGCCTCAACCTCGCCCTGGGCACGCTCACCGAACGCAACCTGGCCGTGGCCGAGGTCGCCCGGGAGGTCGCCGCCGAGCTGGGCCGCACCCCGGCCCAGGTCGCGCTGGCCTGGACCCTGCAGAGACCGGGCGTGGCGACCACGCTGATCGGGGCCCGCACTCCCGCCCAGCTGGAGGAGAACCTGGGCGCCCTGGAGGTCGAGTTCACGGCCGCCCAGCTGGCCCGCCTGGACGCGGCGAGCGCGATCGAGCTCGGCCAGCCGCACGACCTGCTGGCGAGCGACCACATCCGCCGGGTGACCACGGGCGGCCTGCGGATCGACACCCGCGGCTGACGGCCGGCCGTCAGCCGCGGGAGCCGGGGTCTGTTCACCGTCCGGGCGAGCCATGTCCGGATCGCTTCCGCCGTCGGACTCCGTCGAACCCGGTGACCTTCACCGTTCTCATGCCCCCGGTCGGAGGCGAGCCTAACGACTCGGTGATGGCCTCCGCGACGACCGGATGCAGATCCTCCTCCGTCGCTCCGGCCTCCTGGAGCTCCAGGATCTGCTTCGCGTAGGTGGGCGAGATCGGGGTGGTGATGGTGCCACCATCCGGCATGCCGACCTATGGCGGCGGTGCCGTTCCCTGCGGGGAGTGCCCGCGGACCGTGTCACGGAAGGCGATGGGAGTCTGCCCGGTGCCCCGGTGGAAGAACTTGCTGAAGTGCGTCGCGCTGGGGAAGCCGAGATGGTCGGCGATGCGGGCGGCGCTCTGGTCGCTGTGGGCCAGGAGGCGCTTGGCCTCCAGGATCACGCGGCGGTCGATGAACTCTTTGGCGCCGAGTCCTGCGGCGGCGAGCGTCGCGCGGGAGAGCGTGCGGGGCGAGTAGCCGAGGCTCTGGGCGTAGTCCTCCACGCGGCGCGTGCGGGCGAAGTCCTGTTCGACGGCGTCCCGGAAGCGCAGGTAGGTGGGGTCGGGTTCGGGGGCGGGCGAGCCGGCGGGCGCGGTCAGGTGGGTCAGGCGCAGCACGAGGACGGCCAGCAGGTGGCGCAGGGCTGCGGTGTGGACGTCCAGGGGCAGGTGTCCGAGTGCGTGGAACTCGATGCCGAGGTGCTCGGCGGCGAGGCGCAGGGCCGCGGCGTCGTCGGGCAGGGGGAGGCGCAGGACCGGGGCGTGCGGGTCCTGCGTGCGGGCGGCGTCGGCCGTGGCCGCGTCGAGGAAGTCCGGGCGGAACAGGATCAGGGTTCCCTCGGCGCCGGTGAGGTCGCCCCACTGGTGGACCTGGCCGGGGCGTACCCAGAGCCAGGATCCCGGTTCGAGGGCGTAGCCGGCGAAGTCCACGGTGTGCCACAGGGTGCCGCCGGTGAGGGTGAGCAGGTGGTGGAAGTCCGGCCGCCGCGGTGTTGCGAGTTGGGCCGCGGTGGCCCGGTGGCGCAGATCAGCCAAGGACAGGACCTCGACCCCCGCAGGTGTTCCGGCGGGCGCGGTGAAGGCGATCTCGGGGATCTCCACCCTGTCATCGTGTCGCTTTTTGGCCATCATGTGTCGCCAGCGTATCCGAGTGCCATCGGGTCTGCCTCGTAGCTTGGAGGCATCGCTTCAAGCGGCGCCACACCGGGTGTCGGAAAAGCGTAAGAGCTGTATGGAAGGAGGCATGCGATGGCCGCAGCAGAGAGGGTCCGGCTGACGTATGCCTTCGACCCGTACTGCCCCTGGTGCTACGGCTTCGGCCCGGCGCTGCGGTCCTTCACCCAGGACAACGCCCACCGCATCCGGCTGCGCATCCGGCTGCGCATCCGGCCGGCCGGGCTGTACACCGGCGCCCGGGCCCGGCCGGTGTCGGCCTACCCTCGGACGGCCGAAGAGTGCGAGCGGGTCACGCGGCTGACCGGAGTCGGCTTCGGAGCCGGATTCGCGCAGGCGCTGACTGACGGAACGACGGTCGCGGACTCCACCGCAGCGGCCGCCGGCCTGGCGGTGTTGTACAGCCGGGCCGACGAGGTCGGCGTACCGCACCTGGACGCGGCCGAGGCCGTACAGATGGCATGGTTCGTCGACGGCCGCAGCCTCGCCGATCCCGAGGTCTACCGCGACATCGCTGACGGTCTGGGCTTGGACGCGTCCTTGGTGACGGCCGCCTACGCCTCGCCGGCACCCTGGGAGCAGGCCCGCGCCGACTTCCGCGCGCTACGTCGCCTGCGCGTGACCACCTACCCCACGCTCCTGCTGCACACCGCGCACGGCGCAGGCCGGCTGGGCGGTGCGGCGTCGACCGCCGCATCACTGACCGCGGCGCTCAACCAGTGCCTTGCCCCAGCGTTTCCCCGACCTTCTTTCACCCCACCCCCCGTTTCGCAAGGAGAATTGTCATGAGCGACACCAAGAACACCGTCCTGGCCGCCGCCGGCGAACTGTTCGGCAAGAAGGACCCGGCTGCGGTCGACCGCTGGGTCGCCGCCGACTACACGCAGCACAGCGCCCTGGCCGCCGACGGCCCCGAGGCTCTGCGCGCGCTGGTTGCCTCTCTCGGTGACGACTTCCGTTACGAGGGTGCCCGGGTCATCGCCGACGGTGACCTGGTCGCCCTGCACGGCACGTACCACGGGTTCGGCCCCGACCCGCTGGTCGGCTTCGACATCTTCCGCGTCGACGCCGACGGCAAGCTCGCCGAGCACTGGGACGCCCTCACCCCGCTGGTGAAGGACACCGCCTCGGGCCGCTCGCAGACCGACGGCCCCACCGAGGTGACCGAACCCGCCAGGACCGAGGCCAACCGCGCCCTGGTCACCGAGTTCGCGCAGAAGGTCCTGGTCGGCGCCGACTACTCGGTCCTCCCTGACTACATCTCCACGGCGACGTACGACCAGCACAACCCGGAGGCCGCCGACGGCCTGGACGGGTTCGGGGCCGCCGCCGCGCAGTGGGCCGAGCAGGGCAAGAACCTCGTCTACACGAAGGTCCACAAGGTCATCGCCGAGGGCGACTTCGTCCTGACCCAGTCCGAGGGCGAGTTCGGTGTCCCGGTGGCCTACTACGACCTGTTCCGCGTCGCCGACGGAAAGATCGTCGAGCACTGGGACGTCATTGCCCCGATCCCGGCCGAACTTCCGCACACCAACGGCCTGTTCTGACGATTCCTCCCGGCCCGGTGCACCCTCGCCCTCTTCCAGGCCGAGGCCGCACCGGTCCCTCCTCACCACCCGGGAAACCGCGTGCCCACTCCCACCCTCGAACTCGCCGACTACCGCGCTGCGATCGCCCTGGACGATCCGTTCCGGACCACCACCGGCCCCACCGTGCCCGCGCAGCCTGCCCACCTGGTCCGCGCTGCGCTGTCCTTGCTGAGCAACGACCCGGCCACAACGACGACGGCGGCGGGCTTGGGAGCGGGCGACGTGGACCGGCTCGATGACGCGACCGCCCGACGCCTGCTGCGCGCGGTACTCACCGTTCGCCGACCGGGCCCGCTTCCGGCGGACGTGTCCCAGGTGCTGGACGCCCTCCTGAGCAGTGAGCGCGCGGCCAAGATCGTGACGGACCCGGGCCGCCTCCCTTGCATCGCCGAGGAGTTCCCCGGCACGGCCTACCCGGCCGCGGACCGTACGGTGCTGTGGCAGGGCGACATCACCACCCTTGGCACGGACGCGATCGTGAACGCCGCCAACAGCGCGATGCTCGGCTGCTTCGTCCCCCGGCACCCGTGCATCGACAACGCCATCCACAGCGCCGCGGGCCCCCGCCTGCGCGACGACTGCCACACGGTCATGACCCGGCAGGGCCACCCGGAACCGACCGGCACCGCGAAGATCACCCGCGGCTACCACCTGCCGACCCGCTACGTCCTGCACACCGTCGGCCCCATCGTCGACGGCCCCCTGCACACGACGCACGAGCGCCTCCTGGCCGCCTCCTACCGAGCCTGCCTCGACCTCGCTGCCGACGTCGCGGACATCCGCACGGTGGCGTTCTGCTCCATCAGCACCGGCGTCTTCGGCTACCCCAAGCAGCCCGCGGCCCGCATCGCCCTGGACACGGTGGCCGACTGGCTCGACGCCCGCCCCGGACACCTGGACCGCGTGATCTTCAACGTGTTCGCGTCCGACGACCGCACCGCCTACCTCGACGCCCTGACCGAAGGGTCCACAATCCGATGAACCACCAGCCCCACGCCCTTCAAGCCCAGGCCGACACGGTCCGCTCCTGGCTTGCCGAGGCCGACCGCGTGCTGATCACGGCCGGCGCCGGACTCAGCGCTGCGGCGGGCTACGACTACGCCGACGCCGACCGCTTCCAGGAACTCTTCCCCGCCCTGTACCGCCTCGGGCTGCGGTCCCGCTACCTCGTCGGCGTGCCCCTGCCGCTCGCCCTGCTGTGGGGCTACTGGGCCGTCCACATCGACGACATCCGCTACAGCCCCGCCCCCAACCCGCTCTACCAGCGGCTGCGCACACTCGTCGGGGACAAGGACCACTGGGTGATGACCTCCAACGTGGACGCCCTCTTCGCCCGAAACGGCTTCGCGGCGGACCGGGTCTTCACCCCCCAGGGCGACTACGGCCGCTACCAGTGCACGACCCCCTGCACTCCCACCACCTGGGACAGCAAGCCCTTGATCGACCGGCTCCTGTCCGCGTACGACCCGGACACCGGCGTCGTCACTGATCCCGACGCCCTGCCGACCTGCCCGAGCTGCGGCGGCGAGGTCGAGATCAACGTCCGCACCGGTCCCGAGTTCATCGACGCCCCCTACCTCCCCGCGGCCCGGCGCCTGCAGGACTGGCTGAACGAGACCCCCGCCGACACCCGACTGCTGATCCTGGAGTTCGGCGCCGGTTTCAACACCCCCGGCGTCATCCGCCACCCCGGCGAACGTCTCACCCGCCACTTCCCCCAGGCCCGCCTCGTCCGCGTCAACCCCACCCACCCCGAGACCCCCGCCGACCTGGCCGGACGAGCCCTGTCCCTCCCTGCCGGCGCCGACCACCTGCTCGACGCGCTCAACGCGCCCCACCCTGCGGTGACCCCGTGAACGATCCGGAGAAGAACAAGACCACGGCCAAGGCGTTCTACGACCTCGTGTTCAACGAACGCCGCCCCGCCGAGGCCCTCGACGAACGCGCCTCGCCCCAGTTGCTGAACGGCAGCCACCTGGTCACCTCATGACAGCAGACCAGCACACGCTCACAGCGCACAACCAGGCCATCGACAACCGAACACCGCTGACGCCGCGATCGGCGCCCCGCGCTCGACTCCGTGTTCACCGGCGCATGGCCGGGGAATGGCGGTCCCCGTTGGATGTGACCGGTGACGGCCCGATGCGGCGGGGGCCGGACGGCGGGTGACGCAGATGGTGGCGGCCGGACGGCTGACCGCGGGCCGCCGGGAGGAAGCGGCCAGGGGGCGGCGCCTGCGCCTCGCCCTGCGTCACTGTCGGCCGCAGTCACGGCGACCGAGGCCAAGCTGCGGGTCAGCGCGGGCCCCGCTCCGTCTCAGCGTGAAGGATGCGGTCGTCGGCCCTGCCCTCATCGGGTCTACGCGGGCACCTCTTGCAGCACCCACTCGTTTCCGTCCGGGTCGTTGAACGTGGCGTACGAGCGGTATCTGAGCCGCTGGGGATGGAGGCCGCTGCGTCGGGTTTCGTCAGTGCAACGGTGGAACATGTCGCAGGTGTCGTGGAAGACCTCACTCGTCTCGACCCCCCGCTCACGGAGGTGCAGGCACGCGCTTTCGATGTCGGTCACGACGAGATGGAGCCCCCGGACCGTGCCAGGCACGGCCGTTGTCACCTCGGTCCCGAACAGAATTGAGCACGGAGATCCCGGAGGCGTCATGTGTACCACTCGATATGATTCGTCGCTGCTGTGGTCCTCGTCCAGACGGAACCCCACCGCCTGATAGAAGGCCTTGGCGCGGTCGACGTCGGAGACGGGGAGGACGACCAGCTCCAGCCTGAACTCCGAAAGGGGCTCGCTGCCTTCGGCGGCGACCGCAGCCGTTCCGGCGCGCACCGGGCCCTCCGCCTCCTCGATCTCTACCCGATAGACGTAGAGTTGAGGTTCATCTCCCCGTCCCGTTCAAGGGTCGGGTAGGACGACGAGAGCCCTGCTTGAGGCGCTGGGCACTGCACCCGGCGACGCGTACCACGTCCCTACCGAGCAGGGAGGCAGCTGCGATGTGGTCGGCGTGGGAGTGGGAGTGCACCAGGTGCGTGACCCTGGATGGTTTGCCGCTGGCACGGGTCACCCTTCAGGACGGCATCAGGTGGCGCCCAGGGGCGGTCTGGACGTCGACGAGCACGACGCCGTCCCGGATGGACGTGGGTCGTGGTTCATTGCCGGCTAGAGGTGCGGGCGGCGATCTCCGCTGTCAGAAAGGGTGCCTTGTCGAGCGCGGTGCCTGAGGTCCACTCGGCGATGTGGACGAACTGCGCCTCGGGGGTGTCGGCGAGCGGCCTGTGCAGGCGGGAGCGGAGGAAACCGGGCTGGGTCGACATGATCCGGGCGTTCTCCTGGTACACCTCGACGAAATAGTCGGCTTCGCCCGCCGGCACGGTGTAGCGCTTGATGACAGTGACCGGCCCGTCGATGCCCGTCTTCGATTCCAGCGATTGGCTCATCCCTACAGTGACCGACGACGCCACTTGTTCGTGACCGACTGTCGGCAAGGCCACGCGCGCAGCTACTGGACGAGGCCGGCCGACACTGGTTCGGCGCCCGGGAACCGTGGCTTGGGTACGCCGGCCCGCCCGATGTGGTCGAGGGCCGGCTGTTGCGGTAGTCCAGGTAGGCCGTGAGCCGGTCGCGCACAGGATCTGCGAGCAGGACCGTTGTCAGGGGCGGGCCGGGAGCCAGCGTTGTTGGACGGCGCGTACGCCGGCCTGGAAGCGGCTGCGGGCGCCGAGGCGGTCCATCAGTTCGGAGGCTATGCGGCGGGCGGTGCGATGGGACACCCCGAGCCGCTTGGCTATGGCCTCGTCTGTGTGGCCCTCGGCGAGCAGGCGCAGGGCGGTGGCCTGCTGGCCGGTGAGGCCGTGGGCGTCGGTGGGGACGACCTGGCCGAGGGGCTGGGCGGACTCCCAGGTCGTCTCGAAGAGCGCGCACAAAGCGGTGAGCGTGCCCTGCCCGGTCAGGACCACCGCGCCGGCGGCGGTGTCGTCACTGCTGACGGAGACCATGGCGATCCGCCGGTCCATGAGGATCATCCGCGTCGGGAGCGACGGCACCGTGCGGACCTGACCGCCCAGCCGGGCCAGCCAGTCGGCGTGCTCGACAGTCGGGCGGTTGGTGCGCACGCTGTCCAGGTAGATCGTGCGCATCCGCACCCCGCGGCCGAGCAGATCCTCGTTGAGCGGCCGGGACGCGGCCATGTTCTCCGCGGTCTGCGGCCCGCCCGGCGCGAACGTCAGGAACTCCTCGCGCACCTCACGGGTGAGCACGGCCAGCCGGTCGCGGATCTGGTCGAGCCCCACCAGTTGTTCCACGCTGGGGTGGCTGGTGGCCGGCCGCAGTTCGGCGTACTCCGAGATGAGCTGGGCCGCGGCCGCCCGCGAAGCCTCCAGGCGCTGCTGCTGCGCCGCCAGCCGGGCCTGCTGGCGGGCCATCAGGATCTCCATGCCGATGTCCGGCGACACCGCCCGCATCCGCCCCGCGTCCCCGGCGGCGGGACGCACCAGCGCCAACTCGCTCAGGGTGTCTAGGGCATCGCGCACCTCCTCCTCGGACAACCCCACGGCGTCGCCGAGGTCCGCGACACCGGCGGCCGGGTGTCTGAGCATGGCGCGGTACACCGTCTCCGCGACGGAATCGAGTCCGAGTCCGGTCAGCACGTGTGTCCCCCGTTTCTGCACCCAACATCCCCTGTTCGGCGTCGATCCTCGCAGAACGGCAACGTTTCGTCATAGGATCGGGCCGGAACGGGCCAGGGACACAACCGACCACCCCCGGAACCGATGCGGGGGCCCGCTTCGTTGAGACGCTGGAGCGCATGTACCTCGTCCACGCGCACCTGGAACTCCCTCCCGGCAGTCACCTGCCGCCGGAGGTCCGCGAGTTGGTGCGCTCGTCCCTGGCCCCCGGCGACCGCGTCGAGCACGTCTCCGTGCACGTCCGCTCCCCCGTCTGGCTCGCCCTCGGCCTCTATATGCTGGCCGACGGGGTGGAGGAGGCCGAGCAACGGGCCGTCCGCGTCTGTGCCAGGCTGCTGCGTGAGGTACCGCAGTTGGCAGGGGCGCGACTCACGGGTGCCGGGGTGCCGCTGATCCCCCTGGCGTTCGAGGCACAGCCCTCCGACTGACGTCCAAGGCGCCACCAGCCCCCGTGGACGTATCGGTCCAAGGCCCTTTCCGTCCATCGCAGACCCCTTCTCACACGCCCGGCCGGCGACGAACCTGGTGATCACCGGCCGGAGCGCGCGTCACCGCGGGACGCAACGACGGGCCGGACCCCGCACCTCGTCCCGGAAGGAACGGTCTGTCATGCCTCGCACCCGTATCGCCAAGGCCGCCGCGGTCGCCTCCCTCGTCGTCGCCGTGGCCCTCGCCACTCCGGCCGTCACCTCGGCACACGGGACGGACGCCGCCGAGTCCTCCGCCGTCGTCGCCGGTGACGCCGGCTGGCAGGTCACACCGGTGGACACCGGCCTCCAGGCGCCCCCGGCCGATGCCGGCTGGCAGTAGGCCACCCGCCGGCAGAAGGACACCCGCCGCCCCGGCCGACACCCGCCGGCAGGAGGCCGCCCGCCGCCCCTGACGGCGACTCCCACGCATCCCACCCGCTGGTCCACGACCTGCGACCGCCCTGCCCGACCTCAACCGCTCCCGGGGGGAACCACAAGTGAAGGAACTCCGCACCAACGGCCGTAGAGCCGCCGGCCTCATGGTCTCCGCCGCCCTGAGCACCGGACTCCTCACGGTGACCGCTCCCACCGCCGACGCGGCCACCACCTGTTCAGGCAGCGTCAGCATCTACGGCGTACTGACCGACGGCCGGCTCACGTTCAGCCAGATCAACCCGGCCACCGGCGACCTGGCCAAGGTGCTCGTCGGACCGGACCTCGGCTTCGAGCCGCGAGCCATGGCGACCCTCAACTTCAACACCGTCCTGGTGACGTCGACCTCCGGTGCCCTCTACCGCATCGACATCAAGACCAACAACACCAGCCTCGCTCTGCTCAACCCGCCGGTGAGGATCGCCGACAGCGGCTGGACCCACGACAAGCTGACCTACGACGGTCACGGCCACCTCTACGGGACGACCACCTCCGGGCTGCTGCTGCGCTACAACGTCACCGAGGACAAGCCCGCCGGCTCCCAGCACATCGGCGTACGCACCGAGATCGACACCGGTTTCGTCCTGAAGACCCTCACCGCGACCGGCGACGACCGGCTCGGCGCCACGACCGAGGACGGCCGGCTGCTCGACTACACCATCACCGGTGCCGGCGCCTGGAAAAGCAACGCCCTGAAGTCCTCCGGCTGGTCGGGCTTCAACCAGCTCGTCTCCCCCGGCGGCGGGCTGTACTACGGGCGGCTGTCCACCGGGGCCATGTACTGGTACAAGGACGCCAACCCGACGGACGGCTCCGGCGCGGACATCACGTACCACCTCGACGACCCCGTCAACACCAGCGGCTGGACGCAGAAGCTGCTGTCCGCGCAGCCGGGCACCTACACCTGCGCGACCTCCGTGGACACCGTCGACCGCAATGACATCACCGAGGTCAAGGCCGCCGGACGGCAGCTGATGAACGACAAGGACACGGCCTGGGCCAACACCACCCAGTGGGCCTGCCTGGAGACCCTCTGGGACCATGAGAGCGGCTGGCGCTGGAACGCCACGAACCCGTCCTCCGGCGCGTACGGCATCCCGCAGGCGCTGCCCGCCTCCAAGATGGACGTCGCGGGCGACGACTGGCACGAGAACCCGCTGACCCAGATCAGATGGGGCCTGAGCTACATCGACGGACGCTACGGCTCCCCGTGCGGCGCGTGGAACTTCTGGCAGGCGAACAACTGGTACTAGACCTTACGGACACGGCACGACGGCGGCGCCCCCTTCGGAAGGAGAGGGCGCCGCCGTCGTGCGCCGGTCAGGCGATCTTGTCGTAGCGCAGGGCGATGTAGGACGAGGCCGGGTGGCTGTCGATGGTGCCGCTGTAGACGTTCGCGGACGAGTAGTTCATGTCCGAGCTCGGGCTGCCCTCGGAGTAGTAGTAGAAGGTGCCCGCGTCCTGGTCCTTCCAGCCCGCGAAGAGGACCGTGTGCCCCTCGCTGCTGGAGTTCAGGGCGTCACCGGGCCTGAGGTCGGCCTTGGAGATCTGCGTTCCCGCGCTGGGGAGGGTCTGCGTCGTCAGCGAGGAGGTGAGGTGCCAGGCCATGGAGACGAATCCGGAGCAGTCGGTGCGGTAGGAGTCGTCGCCCTCGATGTCGGTGGCGTAGGCGCTCTGACTGTACTGGACGTTGCGGTTGTACCAGTCCCTGGCGCGGGTCATGACCTCGCTGCGGTAGATCGTGCCACCCTGCACGGAGTGCGGCGGGGCCGGCGGCACGTAGGCGCAGTTGTTCGCGTAGGCCGACAGCAGGGTCTGCGTCCAGCCGGAGGCGTCCACCGGGTCGTTCGGGTGGTAGGCGATGTCGGAGCCGTCCGCGTCGGTCGGGTCGGCGTCGTGGTACCAGTACATGCCGCCGTTGGTACGGCCGTAGTAGAGGCCCCCGCCGGGGGAGGACAGCGAGTCGACCGCCGACCAGCCGCTCGTCTTCAGCACCGCGCGGTCCCAGTCGTTCACGCCGTTGATCTTGTAGCTGAGCAGGCGTCCGTCCGAGGTGGAGGCGATGATGCGGTCGTCGCCCGCGGCGGCCAGCGTCTTGAGGACGAAGCCCGTGTCGATCACGACGTGCTGGCCTATGTGGGCCGACCCGGACGGCTTGTCCCGGGACACCAGGTACTGGTGGAGCTGACCGTCGACCGTGCCGTAGAGGTGGCCGGCGCCGTCGTACACCATCTTGTCGAAGGTCCAGCCGCCGTCCCAGATCTTGACGACACCGGCGAGGCTCAGGGACGTGTTGTTGGTCTGGACATCGACGCGATAGAGGTCACCGGCGGTCGACGTGACCAGCACCGTGTTGAAGTTGAGCGTCGCCATCGCCTTCGGCGTGAAGCCGAGGTTCGGACCGATGAGCGTCTTGACCCGGTCGCCGGTGTTCGGCTCGATCTGCGTGTACGTCAGTCTGCCGTCCGCCAGCGTGCCATAGATCGACACGTCACCGGTGCAGGAGGCGACGGCCTGCGCGGCCCCGCCGGCGACGGTGACCAGACCCAGGGACATCGCGCCGACGGCGAGGGCGGCGGACATACGGCGAACGGCATGACTCAGTTTCATGGTCTCTCCTGCGGCACCGGTGTCGGACGGGCGCACGCACATCCCTGCCCCGGGCAGCCGGCCCTGCGGGTACGGCTGCCCGGGTTGTTCGAGGGCGTGGCGCCCGGTGGCGGGAACTACTCTCGCCACAGGTCAGGGCTGCCGGAAGAGAGACGCGGTGGCCGCAAAGGTCCCTGGCCGCTTGCGTCCTGACGGTGTGTTGTTCATGTGCGCGCGGCAGGCGACGGTACCGAGCCCACAGCGCCCGGACCGGCGGCGGGCCGTTCACGTGCGTGTCCGCTTGGCAGGGGAAAAGCAGGGAGCCCCGCCCAGCGGAAGCAGCGGGGTGATGGGAGCCGGGTCAGGGACCGGTCACGGACTTGATCGTGTACGGGAAGCTCTCCTGGACCCGCTACAACAGCACCGGCGCACCGAGTTGTCGTCGAGGTCGGTAGCGAGGGCGTGTGGAAGCCCACGTCGTCGGTGGAGCCGAGATCCGCGGCGGGCTTGCCAGAGTGCCGGTACGGAGGTTCCCTGCAGGGCTGCCAACCTCCCGCTGGGCCACCGCGGTAGCTGTGTGTCGACACGTCGTGACCCCTGCAGTTGACAGGAGCGGCAGATCCAGGTGCGCTACGGCAACAAGAAGGCCGGAGCGCCCTACTACGCGTGGGCGTCCACCACCGGCGCGAGGAGGGGTGATCAGGTCCAACTCCGGTGGGACAATCGACTACGGGTCCTGACAGCCGCCTGCGCGTGGACGACGACACCGGTCGCCGGCGTGCCGACGGCCCGCGGTCGTCGGTCGTTCCAGTGGCCCGTTCGACTCGTGGTGCGTGCGCCTGGTAGTCGCCGCCGGCGCCGTTGTCGGCCTCGGCGATCAGACCGTACAGAAGAACACGGTCCGCGTCGGTCCGGCCGGGGAGCCGGCGTCGGCGGGCTGCCAGGTCGCCCCCCCGTTCTCCTGGGCGCGGAGAGCCGACTGCTCAGCCTCACTCGGGTAGGTCGTGCGCATACTCGACGTACAGCGGTGTTGCCGCGAGCACCGATGGCAGTCCGGCATAGTGTTCGGAGCGGTTCACTCGCATCGTCACCCGCGCGTAACCGCGCATCCAAGCCGCGGTTTCAGAGCTCATACTGCTCGCCTGAATGAACCTGGCCAAGAACCTGTTCCGCTCGGCTCCCGGCAGTTCAACAGGTTCGATTTCTGTCTCAAGCAGGCGTTCCGCCGCTGGAAGCGGAGGAGTTGCCTCAAAACGGCGCACGGCCATGTGGAGCGCACTTCCCACGATGCCATACAGCGAAGTTCGGGAGATGGTGGGAGGTACGTCGACTCGCAGATGGTGGGCACTGCCATGAAGGAGAAGTCCGATCCCGCTACGGTCCGACTCGTTCGCCCCCGTTGCCATCGTGTCCAGGAAAAAGACAGTTTTCGAGCTCCCACCGGCTGCGACGACCGTATTGAAGGGGGCTTCGAAGTACACCCACCGTCCCGCACAAGCCTCTGGGTCCTGGTACCAGAGTGAGCGCTCGTCGAGATGCTTCATCACTGCAGCGAGATGACTTGGCACGCTCTGCTCTTTCTGGGCCTCTGCCAGCTCTACCTCGACGCCGCCCCCTCCTGCGGGCGTTGTGACATCCATGCGTGCCCTGGTCAGGCGGCGGAGCCAGGTCAGGGGCCTTCCTCCGGGGACGAACTGCCGCAACTTGGCGTCCGACAAGTAGACCAATTCCTGCATTGCGCCACCCCCAAGTCGAGTGCCCTGATTGTACGGACCGGGTCCGGACTCTCGCTCGGCCGCCGTGGAAACGCAGGCAGCGTCTCCACCGTGCGGTGGAGGTTGTCGGCCGTGCGGGCCATCCGGCCCCGTCATCCCCCGATCCGCCGACTACCGTACGAGTACGCCGATGCCGCGCCCGATGCAGGCACGCGGCCGAATGGGCCGGGCAGAGCACAGGAGCGGTCGATCCGGCACCCGGGGTTCGGCAGCGGCATTCACTCGTGCCTCGGCGGCGCGCTGCCCCAGCGGGAAACCCAGATCGCGCTGACCGAACTGCTACGCCGACTCGGCCGCCCCAGGATGGCCGCCGATCCGGCGCCGTACCGGCGAGTTCCTGGAACTTCGGCAAAGTGACAGGCTGGTCACCCGGCCGACCCGAGCGAGGCCAAGGATCAGGCTCCGGCGATGGTCCGGCCCGGCATCGGCTCCGCGAGCGCGGCCCGCCAGGCCGGCGCGCCGAAGGGGTCGGCGAAGTACTGCGTCTCGTGCACCACGCGCTGGTCGGCGAATTCCATGATGCTCACCGAGTACGAAGGCACACCGTCGTAGGTGATGATGCATTCGCTCACCCATAGATTCGCACGGCCGGTGATCCGCTGGACGGTGAAGTGTCGGTCGGCCGGGTGCCCGCCGCGTTGCGCCGAGATCGCCGCTCGGCCCCGGAACCGCTCACCTGACTGCGGGTAGTCCAGGATCGCGTCCGTGGCGTAGATGGCGTGCTCGGCTTCGGTGTTCCCGCGTTCCGAGGCCCGCCAATGCTCCTCGATCGCGGCCCTGGTCCGTGAGTCAGCATCCATGGCACCGCCCTTCCGTAGCAGTGACAGCCTAGGCACTCCGGGCCACAGCCGGCCCGGGGCCGGGCGGACCTGGGCTGTCAGGTCCTCCCTTTGGCCGGATCGGAAGGCGGCAGCCGTCCACCGCGGCAACGGCGTCGAGTGACCGCCGCCCGGCTCACCCCATCTTCGATCCATTCTGGTGGGAGTTCTCCGGGTGCGGCGTGCCGACTTCGACCACATGGTGCGGCTCGGCTGGGTCCGCTCACCACAGTCGATCGAGGTCCGCTTCGGCACCAGCCGGGCCGGAGCCGTCGACGTCGCGCTCTACGCCACGGCGTCCGTCGACGCGGTCGTCCCCACCCACCCCGAGGCCGACTGGGAGCAGCTGCGCACGGTGAAGAAGGGCCGGCGCTCTCCGCCGGCATCAGCACTACGAGGGTGCCCTGCTGCGCCGCCGGGGGGAAGTCTGCGGCGGAGCAGGGCGATTGGGCGGCCGGTATCTTGCGTGCGAGCGCACGGGTGCCGCGGGATGCCCCGGTGGCCGGGACGGGCCGTCAGGCGGAGTGCCGGCGCATCCGCCACACCGACAGGGCGACGAGCGCGGCACCGAGCGCCAGGCACACACCCGTCGCCGACCACTGCAATGCCCACAGGTGGGAAGCGGGATGGTATTCGGCCCAGTGGCCGCTGATGCCGTGCGTCTTCAGACACGCACGGTAGTCGGTCTGGGCGTAGCAGTCCACGACGTCGGACACCCGCCGGCCGTCCTTCGACAGCGGGCCGTCCGCCAGCAGCCACGCGGAGTCCGGAGCGGGCGGCTCGGTGGTGTGCTGTGCGTTCACCGTGCGTATCGGCCACAGGTGCGGGCGAGCCCACTCGATCAGCGCGAAGAGCGCTGCTCCCGCCACGAGCGTGGCTCCCATGGCAGCGACGGTACGGCGCAGGAACAGGCCGAGGGTGGCGCCCAGCAGGTAGAACAGAACGCTGAGGCCGACGACGACGGGCCCGATCCCGTAGAACGGGTACCACATGGACCACGGGAAGACGGACCCCATGGTCTTGGCGATCGGGTGCCACCACCAGGTCATGGCAGCGCCGGTCACCCCGCTGACGATCACGGTCATGACGAGCGGCACACCCAACTTCGCGGCGAACCAGCGCAGCCGGGTAACGGACTGGGTGGCCACCGTGCGGTAGGTGCCGGACTCCAGTTCCTGGGCGAGCTGCGGCCCGCCCAGGAACACGCCGATCAGGAAGGGCAGCAGCAGGACGGCTTGCAGGGCCCGCCGCAGCGGGTACTGGTACTCCTTGCCGAAGCTGAGCAGGTCCCGTGTGCACTGCGTGGAATCAACCGTGCCGCCGCGGCAGGCGTCGAGGTGCTGGGCGGCGATCGCCGCGGTGGCGTGCTGGTGCTGGACCGCGGCGTAGACGGTGACGGCCGCGGCGGCTGCCAGTCCGATCAGGAACGCGACGCGGTTCTGCCGCCAGATCAGCCAGGTCAGTCCGCGCAGGCGCAGACCGCGCCGGACACGCGTACGGGCCGTGTGGATCGCGGTGCTCACACCGACACCTCGCTCTCCGTGGAAACCCGCGCACTCGGGGTGATCAGCGGCGCCGTGTCCGGCGCGCCGAGATAGCCGAGGACCAGTTCCTCGAGGGTGGGCGTGCGGTGGGTCCCGTCGGGCGGTGGTGCGTCGTGGGTCCGGACCAGCGTCGCGCGCTCCGCGCCCTGGCCGGTGGTTGCGATCACGTCGTACTCGTCCGCGTCCGCGGCTGCGGCGGTGAGCTGCCGGTGCCGGTCCAGGAGGAGGTCCACCTCGCCGGCCAGCCGGACCCGGCCGTTGTTGACGAGGACGAGGTAGTCGCAGGCATTGCTCAGCTCGGACACCAGATGCGAGGACATGACCACGGTGGAGCCGTTGCGGCGGGCCTCGGCCCGCAGGATGTCGGTCATCTGGTGGCGCACCAGGGGATCGAGGTCGGCCATCGGCTCGTCCAGCAGCATCAGCCGGGGGCGTTTGCCGAGGGCGAGGGCGAAGGCGACGCGGGTCGACTGACCGCCGGAGAGCGTGCCGACCCGTGCGTCCATCGGGATGCCGCCGGCCTCGACGACCCACTCGGCGGTCTCCTGGTGCCAGCTGGGGTTCAGCTCCTGGCCCATCCGCAGGATCTCGCGCACCCGGAACCGCGGGTACAGGGCCTTGCGCTGGCTGAGGAAGGCGGTGCCGTGGCGGGCCTCGGGGCTGCCGGGGCGGTGCCCGGCCAGCCGGATCGTGCCGGTCGTCGGTTCGACGAGGCCGGCGGCGAGCGACAGCAGCGTCGTCTTGCCGGCGCCGTTGGGCCCAACGAGCGCGCACACGCGGCCGGCGGGCAGTCGGAAGGAGCTGTCGCGCAGCGCCCAGCCGCGGCGGTAGCGCTTGCCCAGGCCGACGGTCTCGATCGCTGGGGGGTGAGGGACCTGGTGGTCCGTGGCGGAGTGTGTCATGGGGTGATGGCCTGTGTGGTCTTCCTGGGTGAGGTCGGCAGAGTGGGGACGCGCCCCGAGCGCGCGAGACGGCGCGACCGGGGCGGGTCAGTCCCCTACGAGTCCGAGTGGGTGTCAGTGGCCCTGGAGCGGCGCAGCGCGACGCACAGCACCGCCGTGCCGGCGGCGACGACCAGCAGGTGCGACAGGCCCGGAACGGGCACCGCGAGGGTCCACACCTGCAGATGGGCGAGGAAGCGCCCGGCCAGCGGTACGGCACCCAGCAGCAGGATTACCGCACCGAGAACGCCGGCGACGAGTCGTGCGGGCTGCCGGACCGGAAGGACGGCGCCTTTTTCGAGGATTCGGTTCATGGCGCCGACGCTATGAGCGGGGCGGGCACGCCGGCTTCGGCGGAAAGTCTGCGATCGGCGGGTGACCAAAGTAGCGGTGGGGACATCCGCTCATACCTAGGTAGCGACCTCGGGCGACGAGGCACGCGGGGTTGGCGCTCCCGAGCACGGGCGCCGTATGTTGCGGAGGCGTGAGCCAGAGAGAATCCGGAGAGGGCCGGCACGCCGCCGTACGTGACCTCGCGGTCGTGGCGGCGGCCGGGGCGCTGACGGCCAGCACCGTCGCCGCCGGCAACAGAGGCCTGGAGTTGTACCCGCAGTTGTCCACGGGTGTGACGGTCCTGCCCTTCTGGACGGTCATGGCCCAGCCCCTCGTCCCCCTGGCGGCGTGCCTGTTGCTGTGGTGGCGGCGTTCCCGGCCTGTGACCGTCTCCCTGACCCTGCTGGTGGTCTGCACCGTCGCGCCGGTCGTTCCGTCCCTGGTGATCGCCCTGTTCACCATGGCGGCCCGCTGCCCGATCGGCACGACCCGCAGGGTGACGGCCGTGGCGCTGCTCCCTGTCGTGGTCTACCTCGCGACGCGCTGGAACGGCGCGACCGCGCAGGTGGCCTCGGCGCTGACCGGGGCGCTGCTCGTGGTCGGCGCGGTGGGCTGGGGCCTGTTCGTACGGGGCCTGCGCGAGCGCGCGGAACGCGCGGAGAACGAGGCCGCTCTGCGCGCGGAGCAGGCACGCCACCGGGAACGCGAGGCCATCGCCCGCGAGATGCACGACGTGCTCGCTCACCGTCTGTCACTGCTGAGTGTCCACGCGGGCGCCCTGGAGTTCCACCCGCACGCACCGGCCGAACAGGTGCAGCAGGCGGCCGCGGTGATCCGGGACAACGCCGGGCGGGCCCTGGAGGACCTGCAGCACGTCCTCGGCGTCCTGCGCTCCCCCTTCGATCCGGCCGCCGCCCGCGCCGAACCGCCTCAGCCCATGCTGAGGGACCTGCCCCGGCTGGTCGACGAGAACCGGGCGGCGGGGGTGCGCGTGGAGGTCGAGCGGGAGCTCGCCGACGAGGACGCGCTGAGCGACTTCACCAGCCGCACCGTCTACCGCATCGCCCAGGAGGCACTCACCAACGCCCGTAAACACGCCCCCGGCGAGCCCGTCCGTCTCAGCCTGACCGGCACACCGGACGACGGACTCACCCTGGAAGTCACCAACGGCCTGCCCGCCACCGCGCCCGCCGCGCCGGTGCCCGGTGCGCGTCAGGGGCTGATCGGCATGTCCGAACGCGCCGTCCTCGCCGGGGGCGACTTCACCCACGACCGGACGGACGGCCGGTACCGGGTACGGGCCTGGCTGCCGTGGGCGGCGTGAGCCCCGTACCGTGTGCGTCATGATCCGCGTACTGCTGGCCGACGACGACCCCCTGGTCCGCGCAGGGCTGCGCATGATGCTGGGAGCCGCCGAGGACATCGCGGTCGTCGGTGAGGCGTCCGACGGCACCGAGCTGCCGGACCTGGTCGACCTCCACCACCCGGACCTCATCCTGATGGACATCCGCATGCCGATGATGGACGGCCTGGAGGCGACACGTGTGCTGCGCGCCCGTGCGGAGCCGCCCGAGATCATCATGCTGACCACGTTCGCCTCGGACGGATACGTGCTGCGCGCCCTCCAGGCGGGGGCAAGCGGTTTCCTGCTGAAGCACACCCTGCCACAGGACCTCGTCACCGCGGTGCGCCGGGCCGCGGCCGGTGAGCCGGTGTTCTCCCCGAGCGCGCTGCGTCAGCTCCTCGACACCGTGGCCGACCCGCTCGCCGCTGACGGCACCGCTCACCGTCCGGCCCCCGCCGCGCAGGCGGCGCCCGTTCCCGGCGGTGCCGGCACCGGGGACGCGCGGGCGCTGCTCGAACGGCTCGGGGCCCGCGAACGCGAGGTCGCGCTCGCCGTCGCCGAGGGGAAGACCAACGCGCAGATCGCCGCGGAGCTCTACCTGAGCATCCCGACGGTCAAGGCCCACGTTTCGCATGTGCTGACCAAGCTCGATCTGAACAACCGTGTTCAGATCGCCCTGCTCGTCTACCGGGCCGGACTGATCTGACGGGGCCGTTCGTTCGGAGGCCGTCTGCGTGAGCCGGGCCGGCGTGCTCCCGACCCTGCCTGGCTCCCGACAGGCCGAGCCCGAACCGCCGCTCAGGCGGTCAGCGAAGTCCTCGTCATGCCACAGCCCGTCCATTCGGTCTCTCACCCATATCGCCGTCGTGCCCGCCCGGGCTGCTCGCCCGCGCGATCTGCGCAGTCAGAGACGGGACCTGCTCACCGGAACGTGCACGGAGGGACAACGGGCACCTCGACAACCGCGTCGGTCATCGGAACCACCCGGACATGCCCGTTGACCATGCTGCCGCACCGCGAGACTCCACGATCCCCGGCAGAGTCCAGCTCAGCACACAGCCGTCCTGTCGTACAGGCCGAGGATTCCCTCGTAGTAGTAGGACTGATGCGCTCCTGGGCCCAAGGTGTAGCACGGGCTGTCGGGGGCGTAACTGACGATCACCTGCACACGCATGGTCTTACCGCAGTTGTTCGTAAGGCCGACCAGGAAACCGTCCTGAGTGCCTGACACGAAGCGCGCGATGCACGCGGGGGCGGTTCCGCCGGCGGCATAGGCGGCGGGGGACGATGCGGCGAACATCCCACTGACGACCGCTGTCGCAGCCGCCGCAGCGGCCAGGTTCCTGCGTAGACGCATGGCTGTTTCTCTTTCTCTTGGTGAACGGCACTTGTTGCTTTCCGTGCGAAGCCGGCGAGCCCATCGCCGGCCCACGCTCAGCCCCCGGCGTTCACCCAACAGCCGACCGGGCTCGGCCCGTTGCAGGGCTGTTGGGATTCGTGCGGGTGTTGTGTCTTCACCGTGGCAGGGCGGTCTTCGGGAAACCTTCGGGAAGTCTGGAATCGGGCTGTACCCCACGGTCGGCGGCGGGTAATCAGAGTGACGTAACCATGACGGGGGTGGGTGTGGCGGTTCGGTTCGGGGTCCTGGGCGCCATCGCGGTGTGGGCGGATGGGGTGCCCGTGGATGTGGGTCATGCGCGGCAACGGTGGGTGTTGGGGGCGTTACTCGCCGACGCTGACGGTGCGGTACCGGCAGATGTCCTGGTGGATCGGGTGTGGGGCGCGGATGCGCCAGATCGTGGCCGGCAGGCTCTGTACGGGTATGTGTCCCGGCTGCGGCAGGTGCTGTCCGGAGTCGAGGCGGACATGGTGCGGGACCAGGGTGGCTACCGGCTGAAGGTGTCGGCCGGATCGGTGGATGTCCATCGGTTCCGTGGCCTGGCCGACCAGGCGCGCGCGATGCCCGACCCAGAGAAAGCGGCCTCTGTGTGGGAAGAGGCGCTGGGACTGTGGCGTGGGTCGGCGTATACCGGGGTGGACACCCCGTGGTTCAACGCGCAGCGTGACTTCCTCGATCGGGAACGGCTGGCCGCGCAGCTGGACTTGGCCGACGTTCGGCTGCGCCTGGGACAGCACGACCAGGTACTGGCCGAACTGTTCGCCAGGGCTGAGGCCCACCCGCTGGACGAACGGATGGCTGGTCAGCTCATACTGGCGCTCTATCGCGGCGGCCGGTCTGCCGATGCGCTGACGCACTACCAGGACATCCGGCGGCGATTGGCGGAAGAGCTGGGCACCGACCCTGGACCGGCGCTGCGGCAGCTCCACCAGCAGCTCCTCACAGCAGACCCGGCGCTCATCACACCCGCCCCCAGGTCCACGACCGGGACCGGACCGGCATCCGCTTCGGTTCCTCGGCAGCTTCCGGCGCCGCCGCCGTTCTTCATCGGTCGGGAGCGCGAGCTGGCCCGTCTGGATCGCCTGCTGGAGTCACAGGCCGAGCGGGGCGGCACGGTGGTGATTTCCGCGATCGGCGGCACCGGCGGCATCGGTAAGACTTGGCTGGCTCTGCGCTGGGCCCACGAGCAGCGGGAACGCTTTCCCGACGGGCAGCTGTACGCCGACCTGCGCGGCTTCTCCCCTGCCGAAGACCCAGTACCGCCCGAGGCGGCGCTGCGTATGTTCCTCGACGCCCTGGGCGCTGCCCCCGCACAGATTCCCGCGCACCTGGACGCCCAGGCCGCGCTCTACCGCACCCTGGTCGCAGACAGGCGCCTGCTCATCGTCCTGGACAACGCCCGTGACACCGCCCAAGTTCTGCCTCTGGTCCCCGGCAGCCCGCATTGCACCGTCGTGGTCACGAGCCGTCATCAACTCGGAGGCCTGATCACCGCCCATGGCGGAACCCCGTCACCCTGAATGTGCTGACCGACGCCGAGGCACACGAGTTACTCACCCGCCACCTCGGCTCCGGCAGGATCGCCTCCGAACCCGAGGCCGCCAGTACCCTCCTGAAGCACTGTGCCGGCCTGCCCCTGGCCATCAGCATCCTGGTAGCCCGTGTCACCATGAACCCCGCACTCACCCTGGCAGCACTGGCCGCGGAACTCCAGGAGACCACGCCGCGGCTCGACGTCCTGGACGCCAGCGAAACGACCGCCAACCTACGTGCGGTCTTCGCCGCCTCCTACCGCGCCCTCGCCCCGCAGACAGCCCACGTGTTCCGACAGCTCGCCCTGGCACCCGGCCCCGACATCAGCCTGCCCGCCGCCGCCAGCCTCACCGCTCTGCCCCCCCCCCGCCTCCGCGCCCACGTGCGCGAACTGCAGGCCGCACATCTTCTCCAGGAACACGCACCAGGCCGCTACGTCTTCCACGACCTGCTGCTCGCCTACGCCACCGAACTCGCCGACGCTTTCGCTACCGACAGGGAGCGGAGCGCAACGCTGGGCCGGATACTCGACCACTACGTGCACACCGCGTACGCCGCCGACAGACTGCTGCTACCCCACCGGGATCCGATCAGCCTGACACCCGCGGCAGACGGCGTTTCTCCCGAACGGCTCACCACCCACCGCCAGGCTCTGGGATGGTTCGCCCATGAGCGAGCACCTCTGGCTGCGGCCGTTGAACAAGCGGCGCTCGCCGGCAGCGATTCCCACGCCTGGCAACTGGCATGGACGACCGTCACCTTCCTCACCCGAAGCGGACTGTGGCACGACGTGGAGACCGTGCAACGAACGGCCCTGACAGCCGCCACGCGGCTCGGGGACCACTCGGCACAGGCCGAGTGCCATCGGGAGCTCGCCTACGCCTTCGCGCTGACGGGCCGTGGCCCCGAGGCCGGCCGCGCACTTCTACGGGCGCTCGAACTGTCCACGAAGGTCAGCGATGTCCTGGGGCAGGCCCACACCCACATCGCGTTGGGCTGGCTGCACGAGTACCAAGGCGACCAGCAGACCGCTTTCCGCCACGATCTCACTGCTTTGGAGCTCTTCACTTCGCTCGGCCACCGTCCCGGACGCGCCAGAGCACTCAATGCAGTCGGCTGGGACCACATTCAGCTAGGTCACCACCAGCAGGCCATCTCCCATTGCCGGGAGGCGCTGGCCCTGCAACAAGAACTTCAGGATGAACGCGGCCAAGCCGGCACATGGGACACCCTCGGCTACGCCTACCAGCAGACCGGCGACTGCCGTAACGCCCTCGAATGCCACCGGCACAGTCTGGCGCTCAACCGGAAACTGGGCCACCGCTACAACGAGGCAGAGACCCTCGTCCACCTCGGAGAACTCCACCGTGCCACCGGCTCCCTCGACGCGGCACAGGACGCCTGGCAACGAGCCATCGCCATCCTCACCGACGCAGGGCGGCACGACACCGAACTGGACCGGATCCGTAGCATGCTCCGGGACCTCAGCGGGGCCTCGCGATCGCGGGAGCGACCTTGAACACTGATGGTGATCGTTCGATGCCGGTCGGCCGGCACGGTCGGGCCTGTTCCGGCCGGCGGGGCACAGCGGCCGGTAACCGGCCGGGTCGAGCGTGGTGTCGACCTCGACGTTGACGGTGCCGAGAACGTTCGCGTTCTCGCTGCGTGCCGAGGAGATGTGCGCCAGCATCTCGTCGTCGACCGCGCGGCCCTCGGCGCGCTTCTGCGCGATGGCAGACCACAGTTCTTTGTCGTTCGGATGACCACCGCGTCGGTCACCAGCGTCAGACGCCCTGCGTGCTCGGTCCACGCCGGCCAGGTGGCGGTGCCGGAACGCGCCCTCGTGCCCATAGAGCAGGCCGCGGCGCAGCGAGTGCAGCGACTCGCCACCGTCTGGGGGCGCCGGGGGCGATGCGTGGGACTTGGAGACGACGAGACCGGCGCCCGGGTAACGGATGCCGGCGTCGTGCGGACAGATCACGTGCCGACGTAGATCCGCCGGTGGCCCTGTCAGCGTCGGTTGCAGCCAGTAGCAGTTAACGCGCCATCAGGTGAATGTCTTCGAGTCATGTGATCGGGATGCCCGGCAGGCCGAGGCGGCTCGGGGGGACTATCTGGGAGGAAGCGAACGACGGGAGGTGGGCCACGGTCTGGCGCAGGGAAGCTCAGCGCAGCGCCAAGCCGCAGGGCCGGAGGAGAGAACCGTGGAAAGAATCTTCGACAGCAACGACTTTCCGGCGCGAGATGCTCTTTCAGTGTGGGAGAACGTCACCGCGGACACGCTGATGCCGACATCGTTCAAGTTGATCAACACAGATGTCTTCCGCGGATGGTTCGGCACGATGCCGCTGGGAGCGGTCCAGGTGTCAGCGATGGCGTACTCGTCTTTCCTGACGCGGAGGACCCCGAAGCTGATCCGTGCCTCGGACCCGGAGATCCTTGCCCTCGGCGTTACGAACTCGGGCCCCCATGTGATCGAGCAGAACCGCAATCAAGCCGCGATCCGAACAGGTGACCTCCTGCTCTTCGAGAGTTCACGTCCGTTCGACACCTACGCCGACGGCGGGAACATTCTGATCCAGTTCCCCCGTACCCTGACTCCGTTACCGGCCTGCCGCATTGACCAGCTCATCTGCCGGCCTCTCCCCGGGGCCCAGGGAATGGGACGCCTGCTGGCAGACTTCCTCACCCGCCTGGCAGAAGACAGCACGAGCTACACACCGCGTGACGCCGTGCGACTCGGCAATATGAGCCTGGACTTGGTCACCGCTACCCTGGCGCACTTTCTGGAGTGCGAGGACGGCATTCCCTCCGAGTCCCGCCAACGCGTCCTGTACATGCGCATCATGGCGTTCATCGAGCGTCATCTCGGCGACACCGCCCTGACCGCGGACCAGATAGCGGCAGCCCATCACATCTCGGTTCGTTCACTGCACAGGATCTTTCAGCAGCACGGCGTGACTGTCCGTTCCTGGATCCGCAGCCAACGCCTCGAAAACTCCCGACGCGACCTCGCCGATCCTGCGAAATGTCACGTCCCCATCCAGGCCATCGCCGCACACTGGGGATTCCCTCACCCCGGAGACTTCACCCGGGCCTTCCGCGCTCTGCATGGCATCAACCCCAGTGAGTACCGGAAATACCACAGCACCGAGGCCGGCACACCAGGCTAAGCACCTGGCACACCTGGCTAAGGCACTGCGGGCGGCTTCCTGTGAAGATCGCACTGCCAACCGGCGTCACGATCTCCGAAGGAGTGCACCGTGAAAATTCGCTTCCGCGCTGCCGCCTCAGCGGCCGCTCTCGCCCTGGCGACCGCGGGTGGTATCGCCGCGTCCGGGCCGGCGTCCGCCGCGACCACGTCTTCGCAGGCTCAGACGTGCGTCTCGGGTTACTACTGCGTCTGGTCCTTGTACAACTACGAGGGTTCCCGGTACATCTTCAAGGACAGCAACTCCAGCTGGGCGGGCTACGGCGCGTACCACAACGACGAGTCGTCCTGGAACTCCGGCACCTCCGGCATGGGTGTCTACCTCATCGGTGACGGCGGCCGGACCCTCGGCTGCCTGCCGCGCGGCCACGGCTGGGCGTACCACAACCCCGCCAACCGGGGTGAGGGAAACATCTGGACCTGGAACTGCTGAAGGTGTGCGCGGGCGGCCAACGGCCGCCCCGGTCCCGCGCTGTCCTCCGGGACAGCGCGGGCTCCCGTCCCAGCTGTGGAGGTACCACTGTGCCCGCACGTCGCCCACGCTCGTCTTCGCCGGGAGTTCCGCTGGCCGCAGCATCTCTCGCTCTGCTGCTCACCACTGCCTGCACCGCCGACCGCAGCGATGCACCGCCTTCCACCTCAGGCGAATCGGCTCTGGTGACCACGACGGATCTGGACCGGTTGCGGGGCTCCCCGGCAGAACGGAAACGCCTGTTCGAAGCGCAGGAACATGCCATCAGTCTTTGCATGGCCCAGCGCGGATGGCCGTATCGACCGGTGGCCTGGCATCCGGCGGAGAGCGACGCCGCGGTGACGCGGGCGCTTGCCCACGGCGATGACATACCACTCCACCGTCGGTTCGGTTATGGCATCACCACCCTACGTACATCGAAGCCGGCCGACCCCAACGCGGTCTACACCGCGTCCTTGTCCCGCCAGCGTCAGGAGCGCTACTCGGAGGCTCTCTTCGGTACTCCGGCGCACCGTCTCGACGCCCGCTTGTCCACTGGGGAGGTCACCTTCGTCTACACCGACGGCTGCACAGCCCTGGCTGACAAGCAGCTTTTTGGCGACCTCAGGAAGTGGCTGGTCGCCGACACGATCGTGTTGAATCTGCCTGCAGAGGTTGACAATCGCGTGCGAGCAGCGGGCGAACTCACAGCCACCGAGAAGCCCTGGCGCGACTGCATGGCCTCGCACGGACTTCGCTTCAAGTCCCCCGACGACGCGAGAAACCGGATCGCTCGCGCGGCGAGCGGACTGCAGACGATGTCCCGCACCGACGTCGAGCGGCTGCGCCATCGGGAGATCTCCCAATCGATCATCGACGCCGCATGCGATCGCACGGTGGGGCGCTCCCGCGTGGCACGATCACTCATCGGCAGAGAAGTGCGCCGCGTCGTAGCCGACCGGGCTCCCGAGATCAGCACCTATCGAACGTTCGTGCGCAAGGCGCTGACCACCACTCCCGGGCCGGGAAAGGGAACCCCGAGCACCGGGTGAGGACCGGCGACCCTGACCGTCCGTGTTCGCCGCCCGCCGACTGTTCGTCCCTTGGATGCTGTGCCCATCGCCCATCGCCCATCGCCCACCGACCTGGGCACCGTGCGCGATTGACTGATGTGGGCGCCGGTCGGGGATGGAGCGCGTGTCGTCTGTCGACATGGTCACCGGGGCCGAACTCCGTGGCCCGGCCGAACCATGTGCAAGCCCGATACGCACCCGATACGCACCGGTCCCGCAGACAGGAGGAGCAGGGTTCCACTGCTGAGTCCGCGGGGCCGGTGCATGACTCACGTACCCTGCGGCGCGTCCGATAAGCCCGATCCCTCCCAACGGTCGCAAGGAAGCTTCTCTTTCACGCCAGTGGGCCCGGCCGTATCGGCCGGGCCCACTCATTGCTCGTGCGCGGCGCGCTCCTCGCGCCGGGCGTCTTTTGTCTACCAGCGGTACCAACGGCCCTTGCGGCCACCACTGTCCGCGGAGCGGACGACGAAGCCGAGCAGCCACACGATGAGCACGATCACTGCGATCCACCACAGTGCCTTCAGGGCGAAGCCCGCGCCGAAGAGGATCAGAGCCAGCAGAAGAACGAGAAGCAGGGGAACCATGGTTATCAACCTCCTGGCCACCGGATGCCCGCACTTCAACCCCGCAAGCACACAAAATATGAGTTACTTCCGAGGAATAAGGGGCATACGCGCCGCACGCCGTGGACGGGGTTCCCCCTTTCTCACACCTCACGCACCCCAGACACGCAGTGTGTATCGCTCAAAGCGATGCTGTGGCCTTGGACTTACCGGGACGGTTACGGGGGTCGCGCGCACCACCAGACCGGCGACCGTGGGAACTCAGCCGCACGACCGCCATCGAATAGGCCGAGCGCAGGCCGAACAGCGCGCCACCACCCGACGAGGAGCTGAACAGGCGGACCAGCTCACCCGCGAGGCGCGGATGCTGTGGGAGCGCGCCGGGATGCCCGCCCGCACCCACGTCGTCAAGGCCACCCGGCACACCGCCATGCGCCACGAGCTCACCCTGTTGCTGCGCGCCTCGGAGACCGGGCGGCCGATCACCGGACTCTCACCCGAGATCGTCGCCCGGCGCCGCACCCAGCCGATCGGCCAGGAGCGCTGGATCGACCGCGGTCGCCGGCACCAGGGGGGCACCCCCGGCTCCGAACTGGTCCACAAGACTCGCGACGACGCACGGGGGTGACTTTCTACCAGGTGAGGACGCCCGATTCCACCGAGACGCCACGCATCGACCTGGCCAAGGTCTGCCGCGCGCCCAACCTGCCGAGGATGACTCGTGCGTGTTCGTCCGCGTCCTGGTCACCCGACGGCAGTCACGCGAGCGCGGACTGAGCCCCGGCGGGCACGGCCCGGTCGCGGTGCTGCGCTGCACGGCGTACGCCTACCGGCCCGAGCTGTCGTGCATCCATCCGACCCGGGCCTGTCTCTACGGCGTGGAACTGGCTTGCCGAAGCGGGTGCCGACGCTCGCGCAGGAAGAGGCGTTGACAGCCGGCACCACACCGTGGCTCTTCTCCGGCCAGGAACCCGCGCAACCCATCCGGTCCGAATACCTCGGCCTACTGCTCCGACGTCATGGCTTCGAAGACCTGCGCCAGCTGCAACAGCGCCCGTCATGCCCTGGCCGACCTCACCGGCACGAGCATCAGCAACGTCACGCGGTGGACCGCATACGCGAAGCGGGACTGGTTCGACTGGATCGCCTGTCGCAAGGAACTCCAAGGCTGACCGGGACTTATGGCCCGAGCGCACCACGAAGCGTCTACTGGTCAGAGGGATCGGTGAACGAGACCGGCTTGCCGGTGGCCTGGGCGTATGCGATCTCCCGGCTAGTGGACTCGCCTATATACCCGCCGGGGTTGACGACCAGAATCCGGTCAGCGAGGTCGATCTTGCGCAGATGGAGGGCGTCCAGCGCGGTCTTCTGCTCGTTGGTGATCGACTCGTCTGCCTCGCCGGGCGCGACGACGATGACACCCGCGAAGGTCAGATCACGGTTCGCCGCACGCATCTCGTCCACGAACCGGGTAGAGCCGCAGATGCAGACGATCTCAGGTCGGTCGGGCACGGCTCAGTCCTTCGGGTCGAGCGCGAAGCCGTCGGTTGCACGTCGACTGCACAGACGGGCACACGAGCCAACAGTTTACGCAGCGGCCTCCGTCGCGCAGCGAGCCGAACGGATCGAGCCCGACCGCGACGGCGACGCCTCCTGCCCGCTGCCCGAGGCCGCCCTCATCACCGACAACGCCGGGCAGAGGGACGTCCTGCACGTACCCAGTAGCACCTCGCCGAAGCGCCGCGCCCCGCCCTTCCCGGCCGGGCGCGGCGCTCCGCGTGCTTCCGTCCTTCAGCACGAGCAGGAGGCTCCCTCGCACCCGATCCGTCTGATCTCGTTCGGCTGCCTGCACCTGCCCACCGGCCGGACGGCTCCCCCGTTCCGCCTGCCGCCGACCGGATCGAAGACGTCCGCGACCGGCTCCGCGACCCGGCCGCCGCCCGCGACGTCCGCGACCTCAACCCCCGCGTCCAGGACGTCGTCCTCAACACCCCCGGCGCCCGGGAGTTGCTCGCCCATCTCGCTGAGCACGCGCCTCTGCCCGTCGGCCCCCGCCACATCGCCATCGGCTGTGCGGGAGGCCGGCATCGAAGTGTTGACCGGACTGTGGGAGGCCACGTCGGGCGGGAGCGCATCCCCGCTCGGGCGTCGACGGCTTCTATGACTGGGCGGTGGCATCGGACAGCCGCTTTGCCAGGATGCGCCGGTTCCCGCCCGGAGCCAGCCGGGTGGTCAGCCCAGTGCGGTGCGGCGTGCGGTGCGTGCGGGCCGCCCGACTGCGGCGTACCAGACCAGGGCCGCACATATGAAGCCCGTCGCCGCGGAGACCAGTGACCTTGTGAGGGTGTCGTTCCGTGCGCCGGAAACGAGGGCGACGGCCAGTGCCAGCGTCAGGGTGATGACGGGCAGCGCTCGGGGGCTCCGCGTGGCGCCCGGCGCGGCGGACGACGGCAGCAGCCAGGTTGCGAGGCCGTACCAGGCACAGGCCAATAGCGTGGCCCCCAGCACTTCGCTGGGCCGGTGGCCGCCGTTGGTCGCGCTGTAGGCGGCGATGCAGGCGAGCCACAGCACTCCGGCCGTGGCGACGTAGGGGCGGATGCGGGGGGAAACCACGAGGACGGCGGCGAGGGTCAGCGCGGCGGGGATGGCCGTGTGCCCACTGGGGAACCCCTGATCAAGGAGATTCTCGGGCGCGCCCACCAGATCGGGGCGGGGCAGGGTCGATTTGAGCACCTCCTTGCCTCCGGTCGTGAGAATGACGATCCCGAGCGCCGCGCACCCCGGCCACCAGCACCGCCGCACCAGGGTGAGGACCACGATGACGGCCAGGCCCACCATCAGGGTGGGCTTGGCACTCAATTCCAGCGGCGGCAGGGGCGTCGAGCCGTAGGCCGCTCCTGACAGGGGGTAGAACCATGCTTCTTCGCCGCCCTGTGTACCGAGACCGAACAGGGCGTTCTCAGCTTGTTGCCCCCACGGGGTGCAGATGGCGAGCAGGTAGACCGTCAGGAACCCCAGGGTGTACAGCAGAGCCGGCATCCACGGCCGTGTCGTACGCGACGGGCTGGGGTCGTCGGGGGCCTCGGGAGCCTGCCTCAAGGCCCTCGGGCGGGGCGCGGGCAGGGACGGAGAATCGTGCTGAGTCATCGCTCTGTTTCTTCCGTTGGGGGGAGTTCGGTCACGCACGTCTTGCGGTACGACGTGGGCCGCCGGGCTCGGCCGGCCCACCGGGGTCCGCCCCTATTCGGCGAGTGCCTGCCCCTGCCGGCGCTGGGCGGCGATCGCCAGGGCGGGGAGGGGTGCGATCAGCAGGATGAGGACGACCAGGTCCGGAAAGGACTGCATGAACGCGTCCGGACGGACGACGATCGCCTGCGTGCGGACTATCGCGACCGCCGCGACGGGGATCAGCCACCGGTGGTCGCCGGTGGCGGCCGTCGCCGCCCACGCGCCGAGCAGCGCGGCGACTTCGAGGACGAACAAACCGCGCTGGAAAGCCGGACTGACGGAGATGATGTGCAGGCCCCCGGCCACGAACATGGCGAGCACGACGGGGGCCAGCCAGCGGTACGAGCGGCGTCGCAGACGGCTGGGACGGCAGAGCGCCGGCACGGCGCACGCGGCACACAGTGTCCCCGAGAGGGCCAGGTCACGGGCCGTTATCGGGGCGCCCAACCCGTAGTAGCTCAAGCCCGCCTTGCCCTCGTCGCCGAAGAGGGTGCGGCCGTGGGTCGTGGCGCCGGCCCAGATCATGGCTGCCGCGGCCGGCAGCGCGATCCACGCTCTGCCACGCAGCAGAGCGATCAGGCAGCCCAGCGGGAGCAGCCCGTAGGGCAGCAGCCGTATCCGCGTGGGACCTGCGGCCCACGGATACCAGCCGGAGAAGTGGAAGGCGATGGCGTGCTGTCCGGGGTCGATGTGCAGTGCCCAGTGCCACACATCCTGCAAGTACGGAACCAGCGCCAGCGCGGCGAGGGCCAGGGCGGCCAGATGGATGCCGTCCAGCCACCACGGCCGAGTGGTGTCGTCGACAGTGGCACGGGCGCGGGCCTGCACCCCGGCGCGCACCAAGGCGGCAACTTCCCGCGGCGGGGGCCAGGAGCGGCCGGGATACGCCTCGGACAGGCAGGCCAGCAACTCCTTGCCCTGCCGGGAACGGTAGGACTTGGGATAGGCGGCAAGCAGCAGACGGTTCATGCCGGGGCCGCCCCGGTGTTCCGTGAGCGTCCGATGACTACGGCCGCCGCCTGCTGCATCCGCAGCGCCTCCCGGCCGAGTGCCTCGGTGCCGTCCTCGGTGAGCCGGTAGTAGCGCCGCGCTCGCCCGTCCACGATCTCCTCATCGCCGGCGGCCACCAGCCCGGCCCGCTCCATCCGCTCCAGCGCGCCGTAGAGCGTGCCGACGGCGATGCGGAGCCGCCCGTCGGTGGCCTGCTTGGCGGCCTTGATGATGCCGTAACCGTGCAACGGACCATCCATGAGCGCGGCAAGGATGAAGTACTGCGGTTCCGTCAAGGGCGGGTTCCGTCTGGTCATGCACCGAGCATATATCGAGCTACGAAATATATCTGCCAGTCCTGAGTGATCACTGGCAGCACCTCCACGGCCCGCGGTGAGCGTCACGCACGCCCGGCCGGCGGGCGCGACGGCGGTCTCCTCGACGCCCCCGCGCGGCGATGGCGGACGCTCACCGCGACCTGGTCCGGGCCGAGCGGAATGTCATTCCCACCGTGTCCGCCGGACCCGACTCGCCTCCGTTGAACCTTCCGTGGACCAGACTCCGTTCGCCCGGACCGGCCGGGCGGAGCCGACGAGGCAGCGTTCGATGAGGCCCGACCCGAGCAGTCGCTTCCCCAGTGCCTCCGGGAAGCGCAGATCGCCGCCTGTGGCCGTCTGCCAGGCCCCGTCGATGACTCGGCTCGAGGGTCTTGAGCGGGTTAAGACGTCATCTCATTTGGCAGCCTGGGTAGGCTGTCGGCCGTGGTGGGGATCGTTGAGCGGCTGGTGCCGGACGAGTTGTGGGAGCTGTTCCAGCGAGTAGTGCCGGAGGCGCCTGTGCGGCCGCAGGGTGGTGGCCGTCGTCGGCATGGTGACCGGGAGGTGCTGGCCGCCATCGTGTTCGTGGCCACGTCTGGCTGCACT